>NZ_QUDX01000001.1:485186-703352 GCF_003477715.1 Butyricicoccus sp. AF35-5AC | reverse complement strand
GTACCTTTAGCGTCCGATAATCCGATCAGATAGTCGGCAGAAACACCACATTTCTCGGCTATTTGTTTGAGGTGATCTGCCTTGGGTAAGCGCGTCCCTGCCAAATATCCGCCCATTGTAGCACGTGCAACACCAACTTTGCGTGCAAAACGATCAATGGTTAAGTCACCTTTTACCGCATTGAGCCTTTCCTGAAAAATGGGGAGCTCTTTCTTTTTATCTTCGTTTTTAGTCATTTCGTTACTCCTAACAATTATTTGTAATACGTTGAATAAACTATCATTTATGTGCTGTACTTTGCTTATATCTGCTGCTATAATGCTACTACAAGCTGCAAGTGATGTCAAATATTATTACGCAGTTCCATCCGTTTGTTCATAATTGTAGATAAATACAGAAAGAGGTAATACTAATGAAAACAGCAAGAATGCGCTACATTTCCCAGGCAGTATCCGAGATCCACCAGCTCGACCCAAACAGCCCCGTCAGCGCACGGCTGATCAAGCGCCTTGTCAATCAGGGAATCATCCCGTCCGTCCCCGTAGGCAACGGTAACCGCCGCCTCATCAACTTCGACGCATTGCTCGAGTATCTCGAGAACCCACAGCCCCCGGCAACAGACGTAAATAACAATACCGTTCACGGCATTCGTCGTATCGAAGAAAGGAAGTGATCATATGGCACGAGCATACATCCAGCTGTACTACTCTTACACGGAGCAGCTCCAACTGTTACCCCCTGAGCAGTGTGGCAAGCTCACTATCGCTCTGCTGAATTACGCACAGACCGGCGTCATTCCTGATTTCCCCGCAGATTCCGCAGTGTTTATGCTGTTCTCTTCCATCAGGAGTCAGATTGATCGTGACTACACCCACTACGAAGCGAAGTGTAAGAAGAATAGCGATAATGCTAATCAGCGTTGGCATGGTAACGAAGCAAACGCATCCGACAATATGCGAACGGATGCGAACTATGCCAAGGAGAAAGAGAACGAAAAGAACAATAAGAAGGAGAAGAATAAGGAGAACGAGACGGAACTCGAAAACGCTTTCTCCACATTCTGGGAGGCATACCCCAAGAAGGCCTGTCGGCCTCGTGCCCGTGAAGTGTTCGCCGAGCTGAACCCTGATGCAGACACCCTGACCGCAATACTGTCTGCCCTCGAATGGCAGAAGCATACCCCAGCGTTTTCGGAAGACGGGCTAAAGTATTGCCCTTCGCCAGCGAAGTACCTCCAGGACTGCCGCTGGTTGGATGAACCCCCTGTGCAGGCCTCTAACAACAATGCGGCACCGTTCTTTTCGCTGGAGTTCGATGCAAACGGAAACGAGGTAGCTATTGATGATTAAAAACCGTTTCACAATCGAGAAAATGGTTCTTGGAACCTGTATCGAAAACCCACGTGCCTGGAAGTTTCTTTTTCAACATTTGAGCGAGGAAAACTTCACCGATGTTAAAAACCGTGCAATTATCCATGCTGCACACGCTCTGATCGATGAAGGAAAATGCCCTGAGAGACACGCTTTTCTGGCACCCGCAGTAGGTGTTGATGACAAGTACCTCGACAAATTAGTCGTATTTGCTTGCGATCACACGCAATTTGTAGAATGCATAAACATGCTAAAAAACATCCCGGAAGGGCAGCTCCAGATTGACGAAAACATCCAGCAGCGAGCAGACCAAAACCCCATTCCCCAAAAAAGCAGTTCAGCTGTCACACCAGTCAACACCCCGAGCTCAACGGAACAGTGCCAGTTAATTGAGGGAGCCACAGCAATTGATGGCTTCTTCCAACAGCTGAAAGAGCAGCCCATCCCGCCCGTTGCGACCGGCATCACCGCTCTTGACAATCTTCTCGGAGGCGGCATGATTAACGGCGGCCTTTATATTCTGGCCGCTAACACCGGCTGTGGAAAGACTGCACTTGCTTTGCAAATTGCAGATGCCGTCGCAAACGAGGACAGAAGTGTTCTTTTTATCAGTCTTGAGATGGACGAATACCAACTGACAGCTCGCCGTCTCGCCCGAGCTGCAAAAGTCTCCGCAAACCACCTGATTATGCACGATCTCTCAGAGATGGAGTATGTACATATCAAGCAGCAGCTCCCAATGTTGAAGCAAAAACGCTTAGTCTTTAATCGCCCGGGTGCATTCACCGTCAGCGACATTCAGGCTCTGGCTGGCCAGGTCCAAAACCTCCGGTTGGTTATCATCGACTATCTCGGCCTTCTGCGGTCAGAACCGTACTGCGGGAATCGGTACGAGGCAACTACAGCTATTTCAAATGCCCTAAAGGCTCTCGCTCGATTACTCGGTGTACCCATCCTATGTTTGGCCCAGCTTAACCGCGCCAATGCACAGCGTCTGAACAAGCATCCGATCTTGGCCGACTTGCGCGACTCTGGCTCAATCGAACAGGATGCAGATGGTGTTCTGCTTTTGTATCGACCTGATATGTATGCTTCTTGCCCTATCCCTACCAATAAGAAAGTAGCAGCAAGAGTAGAATGCAACCTGGCCAAGCACCGTCACGGCGCAACGGGCAAGACAACGCTTGCGTTCAAACTCCCTACTGGTGAATTTTTCACCCCACAGACAAGAGAGAAATTACATGAGCCTAACTGAAATCAAGGCCAGCATCGATCCCGCATGTACTAAGAGTCCCCGCCTCGGGGACTCTCCTCTCTATCTTTATGCAGCCATGCTCACGAGAAAATTTTCACAGTCTTATGCCAGCCGTTGCAGCTATCGCAGTATTTCCCCACCTGCGCCTGCCAGCATTATCGTGGACAGCCCCTGCCGTAATGACATTGCCTTTCATCGTTTTCCTCTCACAGATGTCTTCGAGCCCATTTCATACTCTGGGGGGAACCGTGTCTATTTTTGTATCAACAAAGGAATCAGATGAAATATTTTTCAAAAATTCCACAATTTATACTTGACATTTTCGCCAAAATAAGGTATATTATATAGAACAATTGTTCGCCTCTAGCAAATGTAATTTCCCTGTCGCGAAGAGAAATTACGGTTGGCGAGTACATCCGCCTTTCCCCACACTCGTGGGGCGTGATCCTTTTTTTGAGGATCCTATTCTTTTCCCCACACTCGTGGGGCATGTTCCTTCCTTTGAGGATCCTATTCTTTTCCCCACACTCGTGGGGGTGATCCGAAAAAGGCCGTCATAACAATGAACAGCGCTAACAACGAAGCAATGCGAAATTAACGCACAAGGGCCGCAAAGACACGAAACCCTGCCGAGAAATATTCTCAGCAGGGTTTCGTGTTTTTCGTATATTTTGATAATCTCCGCTATCATAGAATCACGATACAAAGCGGAGGTTGTTACAATAAAAAATTCATAACAGATGAACGCACAGCACTTACTTACGAGCTGCTTGAAGATTATTATCTCGTCACCGGTGATGAAGAACCAGAGCTGGAACCAATCGGTATCTATGGTCTGCGCCATCGACGCTATCTTCGTCAGAATAAACGCTACTTGTATCAGTATCTGTTCAAGGCCGGCAAGTTGGACGCGCATTAGCGTGAGATTGACCATGCCGCCAACGAGATGTTCGCTCAGCTTACCAAACAGATGGCGGCAGCCGAGGGTATCACTGAAGCGCTCAAAGCAGCCGACCAGATGGAATGGGTACGCCGTATGAAAGGTATTCAGAACCGCGCCGGAGAAATCGTTGAATCCGAACTGATTTATAACTAAACAAAACCCAGAGTACAGGCCAAAACGGCAGTTTGTACTCTGGGTTCTATTTATTCGGAAATAGTGCGGTATCGGTCTAACAAGCAACGGATTTGATGGGGCATATCCAGCTTAACAGAGAAAAATCCCTATGACCCTTATTTTATCATTTGTCTGCGTACAATCTCCAAAGGAAAGTCACGATCTGCGCTCTGGTGCAGCTGCTGTCGGGGCTGAACGCAGTTGCCGTCGTACCGGTGGTCACACTTTCCTTGACCGCCCAGAGCACTGCATCGGCATAGTAGGCGTCAGCGGAAACATCCGCAAACGGTTTCGCGCTGTCTGCCGTCGAGGACTTCTGCGAGCGCCACAGGAAGGTGACGGCCTGCGCACGGGTGCAGATACCGTCCGGTGCAAAATGGCTTGCGTCCAACACCCTTGTCAGATGCCCGTCCTCATAGCAAGAGTCAGCAGGCACATCGACAAAAGCAGAGCTGCTCTTCACTTCGCCGAACGCAGCGGAAACAGAAACCTTGCCGCTCGGCATTACGAAAGCGTACTTGCCGTTGCCCTTGTCAGTGAGAACGATCTCCTTGCCGTCCTTGTCGGTGACGGTCAGCCTGCTCAGCTCATAGCCCTGATCAGGGGTAAGTAACATTCAGGGTGACGGTCGCGCCCTTGACAGCACTAGACTTGTCAGCGGTCAGCTTGCCGTTCATCGGAGCCGTTACGGATACCGGATAACTGCTGACGGACGAGCCGCCGGAGCTGTGATGACCGGAGGACGGCTTATCCTTCACAAGGATAATATAGGGGAGAGAAGCTGCTTGCAGTCACTCCTACCACGCCGTACGCTGCGTCTTTGACCGTGCTGTTTGCAACTTCGGTCGAGCCATTGCTGTCCAGCACATGCAGCACGCGAACGTCTTTGCCAGTGAGATTCCGACCGGTGGTCAGCGTGAATACGATCGGTATGTTCGTTTTCTTGATCGGTGCACTTTCCACCCTGCCGATTTCCAAATTGGAGGCATCCTTCGCAACGGTGTTCAGCGTAACGCTCGGTTCCCACTTCTGCGGCTGCTCACTGGAGTCGAATGCCTCGCCGATAAGAGTTTTCAGTTCATCTTCGGTCGGGGTGCTCTGAAGCACTGCGGAAACGGTCAGATTGGCGTCAATATCCGATGCGCCCTTGTTCAGCAGCGCGTGCAGTTCGTTTGCCTTGCCGATGTTATCGCTGACCGATGCGTCGTTTGTTACAACGTTCTTCAGCATGTCACGAATATCATTGCCCAGTGTGTCCTTACTTGTGGCAACAGCCACATGTGCGGCAACGCCCACATTGACGGCTACGGCTACATCGACCTTTACATCAACGTCAACATCCTGCTTGCCGGGGTTCTCCGTTTCGGACGGGTCTTTGCTCCAATTCTCGACCGCCGGCCACTGGGCGGTAAGGGTCATATTGCCGGTGACATTGAATTCCTGACCGGCGTAGTAGACCAGCGCAGGGTCAGAGTTTTCCACCTTTCAGCCAGTGAACACAAACCCAGCCTTTGTGGGCGCAGCAGGTGCATTTCGCTTGCCATAATCCACAGTGGAAGTTTGCGAATCCTCGCCGTTGACAATCGTCAAGGTGTAAGTAAGCTTTTCGAATTCGGCGGTTACGGTGTGATCTTGAGAATAATCACTGGTGTCAAAAGTGACTTTATTGATTACACCTTTGCTCTCGCCATCTACCTTGACATCTGTAAGGCAACACCGCGCAATGCCATAAAAAAAACGGAGAGCAACCAACCCGTAAACAGCTGGAAACTCTCCTGAATTTGCTCGAAAGGCAAAAACAAATCAAGCCGTCAGACCGGGTCTGTCAGCGAGGATCAGATTTGCCAATGTGAGCAGGATATTCACTTTTGCAGTTTGTTTTTGCACACCCCTGTATCGTGTCTTTCGGTATCGAAACTGGAGCTTCAAAACCGCAAAGACATGTTCGACTTTGGCACGAACCGAAGATTTCTCATGCTCGCGCCGCTTGATCTGTGCCTGAGAACGGGCAGAGTTATTTTTACTCTGACTAGGACAACGATTGATTTTGTAACGTATTTTCTTTCCGGCCGTATTTTTCTTTCTGGCTTCGGGACGCTTTTCTGCTCCAAGATATCCGCTGTCACCGTAGACTTGTTCTTCCTCACCGGTGAGAAGATCGGCAGTAACACAGACATCATGCACATTGGCAGCAGTCACCTGCACTGTGTGGACAAGTCCGCTTTCAGAATCCACACCGATGTGTGCTTTATACCAAAATGCCAGACATTTCCTTTTTTCGCAGAATGTGCTTCCGAATCACGCTCTTTTTTCTGATTCTTCGTTGAAGAGGGTGCCTCAATGAATGTAGAATCCACAATTGTTCCGCGTTTCAGAATCATGCCGCACTGCGTAAGAAGTTCCACGACCTGTGCAAACAATTCCTGTTGAATGCCGTTTTTCAGAAGAATATTCCGAAATCTGCCCAGCGTATCTCCATCCGGCACCTGATTACTGGACTCTACCCCGCAGAAATCCGAAAAATCCCGGCTGTCAATTACTTCGGCGACCGTTGCCATATCCGACAGGTTGTACAGATTCTGCACCAGATAGATTCGAAGCATCCGTTCTAGATCGTAGGGCTTATTTCCGCGCTCTCCTTTGTAATAGTACGTTCGGATCAGACTGATCCATTCTCCCCACGGTACGATTCGGTCGATCTCTGCTAAACATTCTCGTTTCTTTGTCCGCACCTGTGTCAGCTCATCGCTCAGGGCCGACAGCCTCATTTGTTTGTTCATGGCTCTATTATGGCACGTTTGCCACGGATTTGCATTATGCGGTAGTGCCTTAATTTTATGGCCTGCATCGGGTGTAATGATAATATCTGTGGAATACTGTAGATCTTCTTTCAGCGGTAATCACTTCTATATGTATTGATTTCGCTATCCTCTCCTGACGGACACATAAGTTGCCCTACGGGCGGCAAATCCGCCTCTCCATCCTCCGCAAAGAGGTAAACATAGGCATTTTTGCCGTCCCAGACCACCTTTTTGACGATGGTGCGCAGCAGGCGGCGTTTTTCCTCCAGCGTAGCAGAATCCACCGCGCTGGCAAAGAATTCGATCATTTCCTGATGGAAGGCGAACTCCTGATGCAGCATCCGGCTCTGCTCGGTGAGGGCTTCCAACTCGGAAAGTCTTGCCTGCTGAGTCTCGCTCTCCCGATGCAGTTCGTCGATCTGCTCCATGACGTACTTCGCAGAGGTGTCGCTGGCAACGGACAGGGATTCCACCAGCCGTTTGATGCGCTCTTCCGTCTCGGTGTGCTTTTCCCGGAGCAGCGCCAGCTCTGCATCGTAGCCCTCCTTGCTGCCGCTGATGACCTTCTTGGTCTGCGCCAGCAGCCGGGTAAGGGTCTCCCTGTCGGCGGAAAGCTTGCGGATCTCCTTGATGATTTTAGCGTCCAGCGTGTTGCCGTTGCAGTTTTTCATAGAGCAGACTGTACCGTGGCTGCGCTCCTTGGTGGAGCACATGTAGGTGTAGATCAGCTCGCCGTCCGCATTCTTGCGGTTGGTCAGCTTCGGGCGCATATAGTCGCCGCATTCGTCGCAGCGCAGAAGCCCGGACAGCAGCGCCGCGTTGCTGCGGGGTCTGCGGTAGCTCTTGGATTTGTTGACATCCAGCATGGCCTGCACCCGCCCCCAATCGCTGCCCGCGATGATGCCGGGATGCTTGCCCACCGCCACGATCCATTCCTCCATGGGACGGATCTGGTTTGCCTTGCCGGGGCGCTGGAGGGTGCGGTTGTATGCCATGACACCGTGCTCGTCGTCGAATTCTGCGCGCTCGGCAAACAGGTCAACATTGTTTTCTTTCAGATACTGATACGCCGTCCCATCGGCGATCATGTAGACCGGATTGGTCAGAATACCCCGGATAGCAAAGCGGGTGAACTGCTTGCCGCGCTTCGTGACGCAGCGATGCTCCAGCAGGTACTGATCGGTCTTGCTGAGAGAACCGGTTTCCATGAATACGGAGAAGATCGTCTTGACCAGCTGGATTTCCTCCGGGATGGGCTTGAGCTTGCAGGCTTTCTTTACCTTGCCGTCCACCGTCACGCTGGACAGGCTTTCTGAGGCGTAGCCCGTGGGCGTTGTGCCGCCCAGCCAGCGTCCTGTCTTGGACAGCTTGTACATGTTGTCCCGGATGCGCTCGGCGATGGTCTCCCGCTCCAGCTGAGAGAACACCGACGCAATATACATCATCGCCCGGCCCATGGGGGAGGACGTGTCGAACTGCTCGCGGATGGAGATGAAGTCGATGTGCCGGTCGCCCAAGTCCTCAATGAGCTTGGCAAAGTCGCCGATGTTGCGGCTGATACGGTCGAGGCGGTAGACCACGATGGCGGCAAAGGCGATTTTCTGCGAGTCCTTCATCATTTTCTTGAACTGCGGGCGCTCCAGATTGCCGCCGGAAAAGCCCTCGTCCTCGTAGACCAGCACGTTTTCCGCCGCATCCTCACCAAAGTGCATGGCGATGTACTGGCGGCACAGCTCGATCTGGTTCTCAATGCTCTCGCCCTTGCCGGTGAATTTGGACTTGCGGGAGTAGATGACGTATTGCTTCGGCGTATCTTTCGGTTTCATGGCGGCACCTCGCGTTATTCGTTAGGTTGGTAGATATATATATCGAATTGGAATCCATTTGAAAAGCTACCCAAGGGAAGAATCTGAAAATTTCTGCGGATAGACAGAGGTTTTCGCGCGCTGATCGTGCCAGTTCGGAGGGCATCACTCATGTGAATCGAGAAAATGATTGATGGAATGAGCGATGCGTGCTATTTAGAACATTATTGTTTTCGTCATCGACTGCATTCGTACAGTCGCGCCGCACGATTTTTGCGCTTCATTACTTGTCATACGTCAAGTTTGTTTTGCGTCACAGCTTGTCATATGACAAGCTGCATCATAAAAACCGCCGCCCCGAACGAAAAATCGGGACGGCGGTTTTGTTATGCAAGGCTTCGCAGATATTCTTCCACGTTCTGATACTGAATACCGTCTATCTCTTGGCTTCCCCCGCGATAGAGGACAAACTTCTCGGTGATCGGGCCGTAGCGGTGCTCGGTCTGGGCGCATTTTTGCTTATCGATCAAATGGCGATACTGCTGCGGGACAGCTTCTTCGCTGTGCTTGATCTCGAAAATCCGGCAGGAGCCTGCCTCCGGGTCAAACACCACCATGTCAAATTCGCCCACAGGGAATTGCAGGACAAACACCTGCTTCTTGGGATTTGCCAGCTTGGTTTCCAGCAGAACGATATCCTCCAGCATCCGTCCTTTGATCTCGGTCAGGATGCGCTGCTGCACGGCGGTGCGCTCCGCAAGAGACAGCGCGCTGAACGTCTCATCCAGCAGCAGACTGCGGATCAGCGCATCCGCCTGCGCATAGCGGAGACCCGGCTGCGCGATCACCGTGCGGCTGGATTTCGTGCTGACATCCGGCAGGTGCAGCACGTCGATCTCCCGCGTTAAGTCCAACAAGTCCAGATACTCCTTGATCTCCGCCGCGTGAACATCGTCCAGCGCCACGGTCTGCTCTGCCCTGTTGCGGATCTCCAGCAGCTTCCGCAGACTGTCGGTGACAAGCGCAAGGTCGATGCGGTCGAGGATGTCCGTCGGGTTCTTCCGATCCCGGCGCAGGTTGCTGGTGGAAATGCCGAGGTCGTGGGACTTCCAATCCTGCGCCAGCACCTCCAGCGTGAAGCGGTGGTTGATGTCCTCCACCACCCGGTTGATGGCGCTGGTCAGCTCATTCTTGTCGTACAAATCCCGCAAATGACGGAAATGCCCCTCATACTGATAGCAGCGCAGAGAGTGCTGGATGTTGCGGGCAATGGCGGTGTTCACGTATTCGTCGGTACTTTCCTTGCTGGCAAACGTGGAGGTCTCGTTGTAGTGAACACCGCCGAGACTCATGGTGCCGCCGTAGCGGATATACTCGTCGATGCCGTGGATGCCGAGGACGGATTCAAACTCTCGGTAAGGGATGAATGTGGTGTGTAGCAGGATGCAGCGGTCGTAAAGCTGCTCGTCCTCTGTAAAGAGGAAGCCCAGCGAGTCCGTGCCGGAGAGCACGATCTTCATGCCGCAGGCTGCAAACACGTCAGAAAACAGCGCCGCGCCCTCGATGAAATCCTCCATCAGCGTCACTTCATCGAGAAACACATAGCGGAAGCCTTGTGCTTCCAGTGCCTTGAGGTCACGGTTCACGTCTGCCAGCGAGTCTTTTGCGGTAATCTGAATGAACGCTGACTTGGCAAGCTCCGTGTCGCTCATCTCCGCAAAAATCTGCCGGATCATGGTGGTTTTACCCGTCCGGCGCAGGCCGTAGAGAATGAACACCTTGTCCTGCGGCTCGCCGCAGACAAAGTCGTGCAGCTGCCGGAAGCATTCGCGCCTGCGATAGCCGCGAACAGATGCCGCAAAGGAACGCAGCGCCTCGCCGGTGCGGACATTGGTAGTAAACGCAGAAGGGTTCGTAGATTTCGCCTTGGGCAGCTGCTTTTTCAGCGCTTTCAGCTCCTGTTCCAGCGCCTTCCGCCGCTCGATCTGAGCACGGAAATTCTCCAATTCGTCAGCAGGAATATACTTCTCCCGCCGCTTCTTGTTCTCTGTCCAACGGTGGTAAAAGTACTCCTTACCATTGACGGTTTTCTTCGTGACAGAGCCAGCAGGCAAAGCAGAAATCTGCTGTTCCAACTCCGCCACGCGGGTTTGCATCTCAGATAAGTCCATAGCGCACCTCCTGTGAGATACTATTCTATGTAGAATTATACCCCATTATACCCTTGAAATCAAGGGTATAATGGGGCGTGACTTAATTGACACCCCCCAAGAGGTTTTGTAAGCTCAATCAAAAGACCAGTTCTCAATATTAAAGATCATTCAGCGGATGCCATTTTTATTCCGATGTCATTTCATCAGGTGAAAATCAAGCTCAATTCTTAGTTCGGAATTTTCTGAGAATACAAAGCAGCCTCTGTTATAATCAAACTTCGGATTTAATTTATGTATCAGCCGATGATGGTTGGGGCAAAGAATGATTATATTTGAAGAATCGTTATTTTGTGAATCCGAAAAATAAGCAATATGATGCGCTTCGGAAATATCTGCATTAAATTCACGAAAAGCGTTCTCCCCACACAACTGGCAGCAGCCACCATAAAGCCGCTTTATAGTCATCCAGCAAATTCTCAAGCGGTACCTCAAACAGCTCCGCCAGCTTCTCCATATGCTCCTTCGGATAAAAGTCCCGCCCTGCCTCTTCGCAATGGATGTAGGTACTGCGGTCAATACCCGCATAGTCCGCCGCGTCACGCTGGCGAAGTCCTTTTTGATAACGATACCACCGCAGCTTGTCCGCAATTTCCGTGATCTCGGATGCGTCCGAAAACCGCAGATTGAACTTCTCGGCATCCAAAAACTTATGTGGAAGGACGACCGGAAACTTGAGAATTTGAAGCGGCGCAACTTTTAACGTACCTGCAACATTCGCAGCCAATACATAGCTACGGACTTTCAGGCGGCAGAACATAGACCATTTTGCCCCAAAAGGTTCATGGTTTTCCACCTCAACCGCCGTTTGTTCTGCTGCGATAGTATAGCATTTACCATCCATCCGCACAAATAGCAGGCGAAGCAGATCTTCAGTGTTCAATTTTATATCGACCATATTTTCTACCAGCAAAGTTGCGCCAAAAATTCACTTTTCTTACCGCAAAACTGAATTGTTTAACTGAAAGGCTAAAACAGCCTTAAAATAAACAATTAGGAGTTTAACAAATGGACTATTTCGCTCAAATTGAACTCGGGCTGCGCATCAAAATGTTGCGTACGGAAAAAGGGTTAACCCAGGAAAAGCTAGCCGAAGCTTTAGGAGTCAGTCTCGAACATATTGGAAAAATTGAACGTGGGAAGCGTACACCATCTCTTGATCTGGTTATTGCCATGTCCAAGTTCTTCCATACAAGCACAGATTATATTCTTCTTGCCAATTGTAGAACAACTGAACTCGGGTAATCCGTACTCCCTGTACCTGTCGTTCTTTCTGTGATACATATAAAATTATTATGTAAGGATCATTAATCCTTACATGTTCTTTGACAAGTCAATATCAGTCAATCAAGTTCAGCATGTGATATGGAGGAACATCAGCGACAAACGCCACGATTGCCATTGGCAGGAGCGAAAATCGGCTGTAAGTTTCGGTTTGCTACTGAAATATACCTATGAAATATTGCAAAATAATGATACTTCTGCACGCAGCTCCGCGAGGACCGCGGAGGGGTGAAATTCCCATGAGATCGGTTATCGCAGCCGACCGCTTGATTGACTCCCTACAGGCTTAATGCCTGCGATCCTGAGGGGGCGTCAGAGACAAATTCTCGGGAAACATAATCTTTAGCAATAGAAATTCACCGTGGGCGGGATCTTCTCCGCCCACGTTACATAATAGGAGTGGAAATCTATGATTAACAAAAATTGGAGTTTTCGCAGAGGTGACATTTACCTTGCTGACCTCGGCGAGCATCATGGTCATATTCAAGGAGGCACCCGTCCTGTTGTTGTCGTTCAGAACGACTACGGCAACAGATTTGCACCGACCCTGATCGTCGTTCCTCTTACGACTGAAATCAAAAAAACAGACATGCCAACACACTACGTCTTGCGGCATCAACGCGGTCTGGACAAGCCATGCATGGCCCTGTCCGAGCAGATTCACACCATCAGCAAGTCCCAAATCATCCGCTATTTAGGTCATGTCCGCGCTATTCATATGGCGTGCATCAATCTCTGCCTCCGCGAGAGCATAGGCCTGCCGCCACAGCACATCATCCGCATCATACCACCTAACGAGCAAAAGGAGTAATTTTTATGCAAAATATCGATAGTATCCCTATCAGCACCGACAAGCGTTGCTATACGGTCGCTGAGTTGCAGAAAATGCTGGGCATTAGCCGTGGAAGCGTCTATCAGCTGCTGAAAACCGGTCAGTTCCACTGGTTTAAAATCGGCACCGCAATCCGCATTTCCAAATTCAGCTTTGACGAATGGCTTAATGGCCAATCCTGCTGATGTCAAGGATGTCGCTCAACTGTTCGACATCCTAACAATGTCGCTATACATCAACTAAAATATAGCCAGGTCAAATGACCTGGCTACTATTTTCGAAGGAGAATCCCCATGACAAAAAAGAAAAAGACTACAATGTCCGTCCCGGAGATGCAGCGCCTGCTCGGCTTAGGTAAAACCGATGCGTACTGGCTTGTTAAAAAGCAATGCTTCGAGACCGCTATTATCAACGGCAAGATTCGAATCATAATAGACAGTTTCGAGCATTGGTATGCCCGACAAGTCAAGCACAAAAAGGTCCATGGGCCGCCGCCCGGCAAAGTACTCCGTGCAGAATCCTATTCCCCGCAAGAGCTTGCCGAAGAGCTAGGCATAGGCTTCAGTACCATATACGATATTATTCAACGTTACAACATTAAAACTTTTAAAGTTGATAGCTGGCTTCGCATTTCCAAGCGCGATTTTTTAGATTGGTATAAAACGCAAACCAGATACCGTACCCGAGCCGACCGAGCACGAGATGCTGCTCTTGAAGCAGAAACGCTGACGATGCCCGAAATAGCACAGATTTTAGGCATCCCTCGCAAGGCTGTTTACCACATCCTCCTTTATGGCCCGGATCGAGACAAATTCGACTTCGTTTTTATCGCCGGCCGTCGGCGCGTGACCAAAGAGAGTTTCGAGCGCTGGCATGCCGATCAGAACAGGTTTTGCACCGAAATCGACAAAACAAAGTCGGTTTTTTCGATGCAGGAAGCATCTGTCCTCCTGCACATTACATATAATGATGTCCGCCAAATGATTCAAAGCGGCGAACTCGCCGCGGAGAAATGCGGCGCAAAGTATTTGATTTCGCGAGATGAAATCCAGCGGATTTTGCTCCAACAGGAAAATAAACATGAAATTTGAGGTGAAATAATGGCATCAATCGTACATAGAAACGATCGTTTTCTCGTCGTGCATTACGAGTATGATGAAGTATCCGGAAAGCGCAAGCAAAAATGGGAAACGTATCGAACCCTGGCTGATGCAAAGCGCCGTAAGGCAGAGATCGAGCATCGTCAGGAGCTCGGCGTTATGAACGTTCCCACCTGCAAAACGGTGGCCGATCTGCTTAAAGAGTATGTCTCCCTTTACGGGACAACTACATGGTCGCTATCGGTCTATTCCTCAAACACGCGTTTGATACGGAATTACATTAATCCAGTCATCGGTAAGATGAATTTGTGCGAAATATCGCCACACATTCTCGAGAAATATTATCAGAAACTCCTGAAAACCCCCGCTGTTTCCCATGTCACCCAGAAGCGCGGGGCAAAGGCTTCCAGTTTTGTTCAGCCGGCGACAGTCCGCAAAATTCACAGTTTGCTGCGGAGCGCCTTCAATCAAGCTGTCAAGTGGGAGCTTATGGAGAAAAATCCAGCTCTCCATGCCACTGTTCCTAAGGCTGTACCCCAAAAACGTGAAGTCTGGGATGCTGAGACGATTTTTCTCGCACTCGATGTGTGCGACGACGACCGTCTTAAGCTGGCCATCAACCTCGCCTTCGCGTGCAGCATGCGAATCGGCGAAATTCTCGGTCTGACATGGGACTGCGTCGATTTTTCGCCGAAAAGCATCGCAGACGGAACAGCGTCTATCATGATTAAAAAAGAGCTCCAGCGTGTCGACAAGACGGCCATGAAGTCCCTCGAGCAAAAGGACGTCCTCTTTATCTTCCCTCAGGCCTCGAAGCGCAACACGAGCATGCTCGTTCTGAAAAAGCCCAAGACCGAATCCAGCGTCCGCAAGGTTTTCATTCCGGCGACCGTTGCCCATCAGCTTGAATCATGGAAGCGCGAGCAGGAACGCACCAAGGAAGCTCTCGGGGGTGAGTACACCGACTACAACTTGGTCTTGGCCCATGGTCTGGGCAGCCCGGTGGAGCAGTCACGGATTACTGCGATGTTCCAAGCATTAATTAAGAAAAACGACCTGCCAAAAGTTGTTTTCCACTCGCTTCGCCATTCCAGCATCACTTACAAATTGCAGCTGACTGGCGGTGACATCAAATCCGTCCAAGGTGACTCCGGTCACGCGCAAGCCCAGATGGTGACAGATCAGTACGCCCATGTCATGGACGAGAACCGCAAAAATAACGCCGAGCTGTTCGAGCAAGTTTTTTACCGTGGCAAAATCCCGGATGCGCAAGAAGCATCCCCTGCTGTCAATCCTCCTTCCGGCATCGATCCGTCGCTTTTGAAAAAAATCTCCGAAAACCCCGACCTGCTCAAGATTCTGAGCGCGCTTGCCGACAATCTTGGCTAACCCTCCCCCATCTAAGAGAGCACCCGTGATCAAGTGCTCTCTTTTCATTTGCGTGGAATTATGATATATTATATAGTATCCTTTGCTTGATTTATGATGTGAAGAACAGTGCTGTATTTCATGTAAAACCGTCTAATATTGGCGCGCGAAAAAAAATACGCATCTTCCCCCGTATTAGAAATTGTCTAACAAACGTCTAATTTGCCTGTATCTTCCATGAACCACAGTGAACACAAAGCGACTCTGCATCACGGGACCGCATGCATCGACTTACTCCCACGAACTCGGGTGAACACGGGCGAAACCGGCGGGGGGCTTCTCCTAAGCGTGGGGCCGGAGGTTCAAATCCTCTCTGGGACGCCAGCTAACAACGCCGAAAGCCTTTGTTTTCAAGGGTTTTCGGCTTTTCTTATATAAAAAGCTGCGAAAAAGCTCTTTCACTGTATGAGATAAAATCCTACTCCAAACTTGATTTTTGACAACCCCTCCAGAATCGAACGGTTGTTATAAGTCAAAAACGCCAGCTAATTATTAGCAGAAAACGGGCTGTTCTTGCTAATGAAAATGCCCTTCCTGCTAATCAGACCAAAAATCGTGCTAAAAAACCTGCTAATCAAAAAAGGCGGATGTTTTAAGTACCGTGCTGTTATAGCGGATAAAATTGAATATCCTTATGTACATAGAGCGTCTATTGGCCCCGCATCGAGGATGGATAGGCGCTCTTTTTTTATGCCCAAAACCATGGGCAAATACAAGAGATTGGAGGTGTTTTATTTGAGTAAGCCTGTTTGTACCGCAGACAAGACAAGCGATTGCCATTACTGCTACTTCTGGACGAATGGCAGAAAGGGTTGCCGTCTGGGTAGAAATAATTGCTACTACTTAATCTCTTTACTACCGAAACCCAAGTCGGAATGTGATGGCTGTCCCTATGGGAGAGAGCACCCGTGTATTGGTTGGTGTACGAAGAAGGTTATGCGTGAAGTGGGGCTTCGTTGATATGGATGCGTATGAACAGGAATACCGCTTCTGCTATTTTGCCCGATGTCCTTACGAAAAGACGGATATGACTTTCCGCAGCATTTCGCTGACAATAGAAAGTTTTCCGCAGAAAGAAGGTGGTGAAGCCGTGTGAGTTTTGATTATTTTTACGGTCAGCAAGGCGTGGATTTACTTCCCACTATCCATGAAGGCGCAACCGTCCGGGCAATGGAGAAGAAAGGTATCCGCACCGAGAAAGGCGAGTTCAACCGCTGAATCAAAGCCACCAACGCCGTAATCCGGGACCTCAAGAAGAAAATCGCTCTCCTGTTCGATTGGATTGCCGAAGCAAAAGCAGAGCTTGCCAAGCCGCAGGCACCCGACCTTGTTTCTCTGCTGAACGCCTATTACACCCAGCGCAAAGCCGGGGCGTATTCCCATAAAGGTAAAATCAGCAATCTAAAGGAGATGAATGATACCTTCAATTATCTCCGGGTAAACGGCATTTATTCACTTGAAGATTTGGAACACCGTGTCAGCGAACACAGTGCTGCCACAGAGAGCTTGAAGGTTGGACGCTGATGAATGGATTGATTTTCCTTACGGTTTAGAGTACAATAAAATTGTCGAAATTACACAAAACAGTTCAAGGAATAACACCTATTACGAATTACGCTATCGCACAGGAGACTTCTTTCATGCTTAAACAAGGCCTTTACGAGCAAGTAGTGAATACCGAAATCAAAGATGAGCTGCGTCAGCTTCCGGAAGGCAGCAAGCATGTCGAGAAAATCGATGCTGCCGAGTCCTCCGCGGTCTTAACGCAGTACCTGTCCGAAGTCGTTCACAAAGGTCTTGACCGCATTGCCGGTGACGATATTTCTGCGCAGTTAAATCTGGTCAACAAAATTGTTGATCTGATTTCGCAGGAGACAGCGCAGGACGACCTGCGCGATCTTACTGTGGACGATGAGGGCGAGCAGTTATTCGCATTGCTGTCCCGCGATGATCCTATGATGCGCATCGGCCAGAAAAAAGCAAAGGACCTCCCCCGCCCCGAAACATCGATTGCTCAAAGCAGCTTATTTACCGGAGCAGTTCATGAGCCGCAGATGTTTTCCGAGCTGAAGAAAGAAATCGCCTCCGCAGACCGCATTGATATGCTGGTTTCGTTTGTCAAATGGAGCGGTCTTCGTTTAATCATCGATGATCTTCAGCATTTTGCGGAACGCGGCGGCAGGCTCCGCGTTATTACAACAACCTACATGGGCGCAACGGACGTGAAAGCGGTGGAGGCGCTTCGCAATCTCCCCAACACAGAAATCCGTGTGTCTTACGATACCGAGCGTACCAGGCTTCATGCAAAGGCGTATATGTTCTATCGTGAAACCGGCTTTACCACGGCGTATGTCGGTTCTTCCAACCTCTCCAATCCGGCTATGTCCAGCGGACTGGAATGGAATGTTAAGCTGACAACCAAGGATATGCTGCCGACCATTCAGAAGATGGAGGCAACCTTCGATAGTTATTGGAACACCGCCAGCTTTGAAGTCTATGAGGATGGGTGCAGGGAAAGACTGGAGCGTGCACTGTCAACAAACGGCAAGACCAATCCGACAAGCGAGATGCAGTTCGTTTTCGATATTCGGCCCTACCCATACCAGCAGGAGATTTTGGATCGCCTGCAGGCAGAGCGCGAGGTTCGCGGCTATTACCGCAATCTTGTCGTTGCAGCAACCGGCACCGGAAAAACCTTAATCTCTGCCTTTGATTACCGACGGTTCTGCAAAGCCTTTTCCGGCTCGAAGCCTCGTCTGCTGTTTGTCGTTCATCGAGAGGAAATTCTGAAACAGAGCCGAAGTGCCTTCCGCGCTGTATTAAAGGACCCCAATTTCGGAGAGCTTTTTGTGGGCAGCTTCAAGCCGAGCAGCCTGGAGCATCTATTTATTTCAGTGCAGACATTAGCTTCTCAGAAGCTGTATGACTTTCTCCCGGAGGACTATTACGATTTCATCATTGTGGACGAGTTCCATCATGCAGCAGCACCTACCTATCAAGGACTGCTGAACCACTTCAAGCCGAAAATCTTATTGGGTCTGACCGCAACGCCGGAACGTATGGATGGAAAAAACGTTCTGGATTACTTTAATGGCCGCATTGCATCTGAAATTCGACTGCCGGAGGCAATCGAGCGCAAGCTGCTCTGCCCGTTCCAATACTTCGGCGTTTCCGATGATGTCGACCTATCCAATATTCGCTGGACGCGCGGCGGTTATGATAAAGCTGAGCTTAACAACGTATTTTCTCTGAACCGTGCTGTCGCTGAAAAGCGCGCCGGCCATATTGTCAATTCTCTCTACCGGTATGTAACCGACATCAATAAGGTTCGCGGTCTTGGGTTTTGCGTCTCTGTCGAGCATGCTAAATTCATGGAGGAATATTTCTCATCGAAGGGTATCCCCTGCATGTCCCTTACCGGTACTTCCAGCGATAAGGAACGAAATGAAGCCAGACAGTGTCTGGTTTCCGGTGAAATCCGCTTTATCTTTGTTGTAGATTTGTATAACGAGGGCGTTGATATTCCCGAAATTGACACCATCCTCTTTCTGCGCCCTACCGAGTCACTCACGATTTTCTTACAGCAGCTTGGCCGCGGTCTGCGTCTCTCGGAAGGAAAAGAATGCCTGACCGTTTTGGATTTCATCGGTCAGGCAAACAAGAAATACAATTTTGAAGAAAAGTTTGCCGCACTGCTCTCTCACAGCAATCACAGCATGCAGTACGAGGTGAAAAAGGGCTTTGTATCACTGCCGAAGGGCTGCTATATCCAGCTGGAAAAGAAGGCTTCCGAAGTCATTCTGGCGAATATTCGCCGCTCCTTCGGTGACCGTGCCGGTCTGATTGCGCGTATCGAAACCTTCACACAGGACAGCGGCCTTCCCCTTTCCTTGAAGAATTTCATCGGCTACTATCACCTCGACCCGCGGTCTATCTACGGTAAATTCTCTTTCTCCCGTCTCTGTGCAGATGCAGGCGTCCTTGATGATTTTGCCGAGCCTGCCGAAAGCATTCTGACAAAGGCGTTCAGCAAGCTGGTTTCTGTGGATTCCCGGCGCTGGATTACGTTCCTGATGGATATTCTTCCGCGCTTCTCCTGTGAACTTGCGGCTTCACTTTTCGATTTTGAAAAACGTATGCTTCAAATGTTCTACATCACCGTATTTCAGGAGGCGGCTGACTGGAGTTCCCATACTACGAAAGCCAACATGCAGCTGCTCGCGGACAGCCCGATTATGATGCACGAACTGTATGAGCTTCTGGCGCTCAATCTGGAACGTATTGACTTTATCGATCAGCCTGTCCCGCTTGGCTTTGATTGTCCGCTGGACCTGCATTGCACCTATACCAGAGATCAAATTCTGATTGCAATGGACTATATGACGCCGAAAAATGTGCGGGAGGGTGTCAAGTGGCTGCCGGACAAGCAGGTCGATGTGTTCTTTATCACGCTCAACAAGGCGGACAAGGACTACTCCCCGACTACCATGTACAACGACTATTCGATCAACGAAAGCCTGTTCCATTGGCAAAGTCAAAGCACGACCTCCGATACGGCAAGCACCGGTCAGCGTTATATCAACCACCGGCAGCGCGGCAGCAAGGTCGTTCTCTTTGTGCGGGAGTTCAAGCAGGATGGCATTGGTGCTGCACCGTATACCTGTCTCGGAACGGCAGCCTATGTGAAGCATACCGGCAGTAAACCGATGAATATTACATGGCATCTGGACCAGCCGATTCCGGCGAAGTATCTTCGCAAGACGAACAAGCTGGTAGTCGGATAAGGAAGGCATTTTATGAAAACAATTCGAGTGGTCGCCGCAGTCATTCGTGATGGCGAAAAAATCTTTGCTACCATGCGCGGCTACGGTGACTTTAGGGGACTGTGGGAATTTCCCGGCGGAAAAATCGAGTCTGGCGAAACACCGCAGGAGGCCTTAAAAAGAGAAATCCGGGAAGAACTGGCCTCCGAGATTTCGGTTGGCGAGTTGATTGATACCGTTGAATTTGATTATCCGACCTTTCACCTTTCAATGGATTGCTTCTGGTGTCAGCTGATTCGCGGTAATCTTGAACTGTTAGAGGCCGCCGAAGCGCGATGGCTGACCAAGGAAACACTGAAAAGCGTGGATTGGCTGCCGGCTGATTCAGGGCTGATTGAAAAGATTGAGAAAGCGCTCGCTTTGCTGCCATCTTGAACTGTAATGCAAGGCGGTGCAGCCATCATCTGCGCAGTCTTTCCGAACTGATGCATTTATTCGTTAATCAGACAGCAAATCACATGAATGTTGCAAGAGGAGCATTACTTTGACCCATCTTTTCGCCCTGTCCACAGCGGCCGCCGATATTATGAATATTTCGCTTCGTTCCCGCCTGTCCACCGCGCGGCTGACGTATATCGACAGCCTGCACGGCACCTCCCGTCAGCAGAGCTTCACCGCTTCCCTGCTGCTGGATGAGGCAATCCGCCTTTGCTGTCCGTCCGTGCCGCGCCCGCTCGACATTGCCGCGAACGAGAACGGCAAGCCGTATCTGACCGCCGCGCCGGATGTTCATTTCAGCCTGTCGCATTCCGCCGCATGGGCAGTCTGTGCGGTGAGCGACCACCCGGTCGGCGTAGACATTCAGCAGTGCCGCTCCTTCAAACCCAATATTGCCGACCGCTTCTTCCACCCCGATGAGGTGCAGTATCTGTCCTCGCTCTCGCCTGCCGAGCGCGAAAACGCGTTCTACACGCTGTGGGCGCTCAAGGAAAGCTACGTCAAGGCCGACGGCCGCGGTCTGCGGCTGCTGCGGCAGTTCTGCGTAGATATCGCCTGTCAGCCGCCGGCAATCACCATCGGCGCACCCGGCTCCCTGTTTGTGCCGGATTTTCCCGATCCCGCCTACAGGCTCGGCGTATGCGTGCAGAAAAAAAACGAGAAATCGCCCGCTCTAACCGTTTTACCGCAGCTTTTCACCCCATAAAACGCAAAAAGAACCGATACCATAAGGTATCGGTTCTTTGAGGCTGTCGCGAAACTACAGTTTCGCCGACAAGCAGGAACGGACCATGGGCCGTTCCAAAGTCGTCCGAAAGTTCCTATACAGAAACTTTCTCCCTCCAGAAGTTCAAAAGGGGCGCTATCCTTGCGCGGCTTCTCGGCCGCGCTGCGCTGATACATGCTCCCCCTTTTTGAGCATTTGCAGAGCAAATGCTATTTCATGCGCGCTGCCGCGCGAAATGCTGAAAAATGCTGACTATACGACTTTTTCGACAGACAGAAAGAACCGATACCATAAGGTATCGGTTCTTTCTGTTTATTCAGACTCTTTCGCCTTGCGGACCGCTGTTGCCAACTGATCCGAGCAGCTTGTGCCGCGTCCGCTGCACGAAATGCCCTTGAAGTAGCCTTCAATCTGCTCCACGGTCATGCCCTCGACCACGCGGCTGATCGCCTGCAGGTTGCCGTTGCAGCCGCCCTTGAAGGATACGTTGTGCACGGTATCACCGTCCAGATCGAACGAAATATTCATCGAACATACGCCGTGCGGCTTGTAGTCAAAATGCTGCATGTCTTTCCTTGTCCTCCCTAACTGATCAGAGCAAAGTGCGGATATGCGCCGCTGCCTGCTCGAATGTGCTTACCTCGGTGTAGGACAGCTCACCGACCGGTTTCGGCTTGTCCGTCCAGTTGAGCCACACGCCGTCAATGCCGACGTCGAGCGCGCCCTGAATATCGTGCGTGAAGTTGTCGCCAACCATGACGGTCTCCTCCGGCAGACAGCGGCATTTGTGCATCGCCAGCCAGAAGATCGCCGAACCCGGCTTATCCACACCGGCTTCCTCACTCGTAACAAGGCAGTCCACCTTGTCGGCAATGCCGAGGTACTCCAGCTTTTCCATCTGGATATCCGCCAGCATATTGGTGCAGATGGCCACCTTAACGCCCGCCGCACGCAGCTCATCCAAAAACTCAGCCACGCCCGGGCGCAAGGTCATCTTGGCGAACACCGCATCCCAGTACACGCGGAATGCCTCGCGCGAATAGCGAACGGCGTTCAGGCCCATGCGCTCGAGTGCACCCTGTGCAAACAGCACACGGTCATGCGTAGGCGGCATGGCAGGCTGCTGCCGTGCCAGACGCTTGCGGTTGACGCGGAATGCGTCCGCGAACCCCTTGCCTTTGTCTCCAAACGTGCTGATGGCCCACTCCTCCAGCTTTTCGTAGGCGTAGGCGTCCCCGGCCTGAAAACTGGTGTATAACGTGTCATCCAGATCGAAAAAAACTGCTTTTAATCCCATAAAATCCTCACAAAAGTTTTTCGTTATAGACTGCGCGGCTGCCGCCTACAAACTTCGGACGGCGGCGTGCGCACAGCAGAACGGCTTCGCCGATCTTTTTGGTCTCAATGCGCAGCGGTACGACCACCGGCTTGATGTGCATGCCGATCAGCGTTCCGCCGATGTCCATGCCCGCAGAGGCGCTCTGCTTGAGCGACTCAACCGCCACCGGATCATCAAAGCGCTTGTACGCGGTCGTGCCGAACGAACCGCCTGCCTTGGGCTGCGGAACGACGTTGACCTCCTCCAGACCGAACTGCTCTGCCACAGCACGCTCCACGATCAGCGCACGATTGAGGTGCTCGCAGCACTGTGCCGCCAGCTCCACGCCGTGCTCATGCAGTACGCTGTGAATGCCCTCGAATACCGCTTCGGCTACCTCTACACTGGAATGCGTGCCGATCTTCTCGCCCAGGATTTCACTTGACGAGCAGCCGACCACAAACAGGTCGCCGATCTTCAGCTTGGCTGCCTCGCAAACCTGCTCTGCCGCCTTCGCACTTTGTTCTCTGATTTCAGAAAGCTCCATTTTTCATGCCTCCTTTTTATCTATATAGTATAACACAAGTTTGAGAACTTGTTAAGACCCCAGAGCATAGCATGACAATGGAGAATGCAATCATTATAGCTTTGTTATATTGCAGGGCGGGGTGCCCGGCAATATTTCGTTTCATTCATTTTCTATTCTCCATTCTCAATTTTCAATTTACAGGGTGATTTTATGAACAAAAATCCACAGACCAAGGAGAGTATTCCTGCCGGTCTGCTTTCGCTTGCGATGGCCTTTGTGCCGACGCAGGAATTTGATACGCCGTATGATCCGGTGCTCGCGTTCTCGCGCGGCACGATCTTTCCGGCACTCGACAAGCCGTTTCTCGGAGAGGAGGCCGTGCCGCAATGACCGACAAGGAGAAGCTGCTCGGGCGCGTGCGCATGTACGATTTCGCGCTCGTCGAGGTGATCGAGTACCTCGACGGCCATCCGGACAACGCTGCCGCGCTCAAATACTACAACGAAATGCGCACGGCGTTTGACAAGGCCGCCGCTGAGTACGAGGATGCATTCGGTCCGCTGACCGCCCGCGAGGTGGATACCTGCAGCGGACACTGGACGTGGATCGACGATCCGTGGCCGTGGGAAGGAGCTGAGGACTGATGTGGTCATACGATAAACGATTGCAGTTTCCGGTAAAGATCAAGAATCCGAATCCGCAGACCGCCAAAATTGTTATCTCTCAGCTTGGCGGCCCGGACGGCGAGCTGGGTGCGTCCATGCGCTACCTCAACCAGCGGTACGCCATGCCGTATAAGGAATGCAAGGGCATTTTGACGGATATCGGCACGGAAGAACTTGCCCACATGGAGATGATCTCCGCCATCGTGTACCAGCTGACGCGCAATCTCACGCCCGAGCAGATCAAGGAGGGCGGCTTTGACGCCTACTTTGTCGATCACACGACCGGCATTTACCCGCAGTCGGCCTCCGGTGTGCCGTGGAGCGCCGCAACGTTCCAGTCCAAAGGAGACCCGATCACTGATCTGTTTGAGGATATGGCAGCAGAAGCTACACCTTTACAAGAACAATCCTTTAGGCTTTTCGCACCATTTTAGCGTATATATCGCCACATTTCTGTATATTATCATACGCGGTATACTCATTGAATGATAATTGATCAAAAATTCCAATGAATCTCTATGGGAACCGTTTTCGTGCCCTTTGCGCGCCGACCGACAGTCACATAGTCAATCAGCGTATCGACCATCTCACGGTTCAGGTGCTCAATGTTCATGTACTTCTCGACCAGTGCACGGCGGTTATCTCCGATAGCGATTCGCTCCTCAAGTTCTCGCATCTGCTTTTCGCCATCCTCGATCACATGCTCCAGCCGATCACGCTCTCCGGCAAAATCTTTCGACATAGCAAGATAGTCCTGCTCTGTCAGCAGTCCCTTTACCTTGTCGAGGTACAGATTGCGAATGCCTGTTGTATATTCCTCCTGCTTCTGACGATAGGTGTTGATCTCCTTTTGCAGGCATTTCTTCTGTTTCTGCAAATCCTTGCAGAACGCTACGCTCTCGGCCGCTTCATCCTTATCGAGAAATTCCTGCGCCATCCGGTTCAGCTCTTCCAGTACAGCTTCCTCCAAATGGCTGACCGCAATAAACGCACCGGGACAGGCTTCCACAGAGATATGCCGATTCGGACATTGCAGATAGTGCCGGTCCTGCGTCTTGGAGGACCGAAGCGTATAGCCGCAATATGCGCACCGTGCTTTGCGTGCGAAAATACCAATTTTTCCATCACTGAACGGTCTGCTGCGCTCTGCTCGCCGCCGACATACCTTGTTCCACAGTTCCTGGTCAATAATCGGCTCGTGCGTACCACGCACAACATACCACTGATCTTTCGGACGCGGCTTACACTGCTTGGTTTTATACGACACACTGCCATACTTGCCCTGCACCATATTGCCGATGTAAATTTCATTTTCCAGCATATCCGCAATCGCAAAGTATTTCCACAAGGTGCTGTTTTTGCTCACCGCCTGCTTGTAGCGTAAGCCATGCTGTCGTTTGTACTCGGTGGGATTGGGAATCCCGCGTGTGTTCAAAATACGGGCGATCGAAGTTTTCCCATATCCCTGTGCAAATAGATTGAACACCTCACGGACTACTGCTGCCGCTTCTTCGTCTATCAGCAAATGCCCTTTGCGGTCAGGGTCTTTGCGGTAGCCGTACAGTGCAAACGCACCGATATGCAAACCGTTGACACGGCGATTGGTCAGTACGCTGCGAATGTTATCCGACATATCTTCCAGATACCATTCGTTTACAAGACCGTTGATCTGACGTGATTTCTTGTTGCCCTTATTGTCCGTATCCGCATTATCTACAATGCTGACAAAACGGATACCCCAGATAGGAAACAGACCGTGGATATACTTTTCCACCAGTTCCAATTCACGGGTAAAACGTGACTGTGTTTTGCAGAGGATAATATCGAACTTGTGCTGTTCTGCGTCTTTCAGCAGCCGCTTAAACTGCGGCCGCCGCCTGTCTGCACCAGTATAATCATCGTCACTGTAAATCTGATAAACTTCCCACCCCTGTTCTTCTGCATACTGCACCAGCATTGCTTTCTGATTCTGAATGCTGCCCGAATCATCGGTCGCACATAGCTTGTTTTTATCTTCCTCGGATAAACGGCAATAAATTGCTGCTTTTTTCATGTTCTATCCCTCATTCAGATAAGAACAAGCTGTTTCCTACTTTTATTGTAACGCATAACTGCACTTTTGTCATTGCCTTTTCTCCGTAATTTTCGTTTCTGTCCGTTCGATACGATTGATCATCTCTACCCATTTCTCTGTAAATCGTTTCCGGTCGCAGGTTTCCCCTCCATTCTGAAAAACGTGTGTGCAAACCGCTTTGATCTGCTGTTTTGCCATACGGCTTCACCCTTCCTTTCAGAATAGCCTATGTTGCTCTCTGCTAATGTAAAACCCGCCTGCTGCAAAACAGGCGGGTTTTCTCATTCTACTCTCAAATCCAGTATTCGTTGCGGTCGCTGTCCATAATGAAATCATGTTCGTGCGAAACCTCGGTTACAACAGACGAGGGAGCGTCCGCCCATGTGCGGAGATTGCCACTGTAACCCGAAACATCCGGCGAGGTATCACGACCGGTCAGTTGACAAATCACCTTGGCAAATGTTAATCTGGATACATCACCACTCAGACCGGCATTCGTTTTGGTCACATACGAAACCAGCGTGTTCAGCTGACCGGAGGTAGCCCAGATACGCAGATAACCGTTCTTCGAGATCGTATAGTTGATCTCGTAATCATCGCCCTCATCCATGCGAGCGGTATCAAACGCGGACGCAGGCAGAACGCCGATGGAAACGAAATACTTTGCTTCTTCCGGAATATCGTACTTGTATTTCGGAACGGTAGTCGTGCCGCGCGGCAGCCAAGTGTTGCCGCCGTTAGCAATCAGACGATATACAACCGTGCAGGCTTCCTGCAGGGATACGCGATCATTCGGCCGCCACAGGCCGTCCGCGTAACCACCGAACAACTGATAGTGAATATCCGTCAGCACCGGCGTACCGGACGAACCAGACGAAATGACTTCAATCTCCGGCGAACGGCCCGAAGCCGAACCATTGTCACCCGTAGCCGCGGCAAGATTGGTGTACGTCTTGCCGCCCGCATCGGTCTTGAACTCAACCGTGATTTTCACCACGCGCTTTTCGTTCGGCGCAATGTCACCGAGCTCCAGAGTAAACACTTTGTTCTGGAAACTCCATTTGCCGTTCAGAACACCGTCCACATAGACGTTGTTCTTCAAAACAGGCGTTACCAGTGTGGTGTCCAGTGTATCTTTGAGGATAACCCGTTTCCATGTCTGGTTAGAATTGTTGCCAATCGTGATGGTAAATGTGGCGCGCTTGCGGTCTGCCGAAACGCCGGAACCTACATTCACCACGGTTTTATCAACCTCTTTGGTTACATAAAAATTTGTGTTAACGTCCGGCTGTTCCGCCGTGTCAGGAATCGTTACGCCCTTATCCGTTGCTGTGCCGTGACCGTTATCGCCGTCAAGTGAAGCCGTATTGGTAATCGTTGTTCCAGCCGCACTTTCAAGCACCTGCACGTCAAAAGTGATTTCAGCCGATTCACCCGGTTCAAGATCACCTACGAGTACAGACAGCGCATTGCCGCTCAAATGATACAGCGCAAATTCGTTGTTGAGATACACGCCGCCTACCAGCTTAACGCCGGTCGGGAGTGTATCGGTCATTACGACATTCTTCCATGCGGCAGTTGCCTTGTTGCCGTTCTTTGCAGTGATCGTGTAGGTGAAGGTATCGCCTACATTGGCAGTGGTGACGCTTGCAGACTTCTTTACGATGGGAGCAGCGTTGCCCTCGTCAATTTGTACGCCGCCGTCCGGCATGGGCGTTTCCTTGCCGTTATCATCGAGGATAGCGGTATTGACAATGAACTTGCCCTGCGAACCATCATCTACGGTTACATCGAAGCTAAGAACGGTCTGTGCGCCTGCTGCGATAGCATCCGGCGTGAACGTAATTGTTTTCATCGTAACATTGTACGAATAATTGACCGTTGCCGAACCATTCTCCTGCACGTTTCCTGCAAAACTTACTCCGTCAGGCAAAACGTCAATCACTTTCATGTTCTCCCAGTCTGCGGTAGCTGCTGCACCGTTTTCCAGGCGGATAGAATAGGTAATCGTATCACCAACTGCTGCGGTGGTCTTGTTTGCGGTCTTATTGCCCGCATGACCGTCTGCCGTACCATCTTCAATATCCACACCGTTATCCGTACCGCTCTTGTCCGGCGTATTGCTGCCGCTGACGAGGGCGGTATTTTCAATGTGCATACCGTAAGCGTCGCTGTTGACGGTTACATCAAAGCAAATCGCCTTGGTCTGGTTCGGCGCGATCTCACCGAGCGATACGGTCAGGGTCTTGCCGGTATTGTCGTACTGATATTCTGCGGAGTAGCCGTCTACGGTTACATTGCCGCGGAAAGTCAGTCCGTCAGGAATGGTATCGGTCATAACCGCGTCACGGATATTCACATCCGCACCGGTCGCATTCGCTGCGTTTACGGTGTAGGTGATCGTATCGCCAACCTTGGCGGTGGTTTTGTCTGCGGACTTGAAAACGGTCAACAGCGCGTCACCGTCCGCGATTGCTACGCCATCGTCCTTGTCCTGCACCGGGTCTGCATTATCAGAGGTCAGTGTTGCAAGGTTCTGAATGGTGGTGTTGTATGCGGATTCATTCACCGTTGCGGTAAAGCCGATGATCTGCTTTGCGTCCGGCTCAATCGTGCCGACATTGACGGTCAGCAGACGGGTGTTTTCATCGTAGGTGTAATCGTTGGTGTTCTTGCCGTTCAGCGTGACAGAGCCGTATTCAAAGTCCAGTCCAGCCGGAAGAACATCGGTGATAACGCCGTTCTCAACCGGAACAGTTGCGGTATCGTCATTCTTTACGGTCAGCGTGTACGCGATCTTATCGCCCACGCGGGCAGAGGACTTATTCGCAGACTTGTCGATCTGCGGCTTTGCCTTGCCGTCACCAACGGTTACGCCGTTGTCCTTGCCGCTGGTGTCCGGCGTGTTGTCGGACTTCATCACAGCGGTGTTGTAGATGGTCTTTCCGTATGCAGCGGTATTCACTACCGCAACGAAAGTTACCGTCGCGCTTTTCTCGATTCCGAGATCACCAACCTTGACGGTCAGAACGCGGGACGCTTCATCATAGCTGTAATCGTTGGTCAGCTTGCCGTTCAGCGTAACCGAGCCATACTGAATATCCAGTCCGTTCGGAATGGTATCGGCCAGCACAGCGTCCTTGATCGCTACGCTTGCGAACTCGCCGTTTGCCAGCTTGATGGTGTAAGTCACCTTATCACCAACATTGGCAGCGGACTTGTCCGCAGTCTTAGTGACTTCCGGCTTGGTCTTGCCGTCACCGATCTCAACGCCCTTGTCCTTACCCTCGGTGTCCTTGATATTATCGCCGGAGAGGACAGCGGTGTTGTGTACGGTCTTGCCGTAAGCCGACTTACCCACGGTCACGGCGAAAGTGACGGTGCGGGCAGCGTTCGGTTTCAGATTACCGACCACGACCGACAGCTTGCGGCTGGCGTTGTCATAGCTGTACGGATAGGACTTGCCATCCACCTGCACGCTGCCGTCTACGAAGTCAAATTCAGCCGGAATGGTATCTGCCATTTTAGCGTTTTCGATTTCGTAAACAGCACCGTCACCGTTGCCGACCTTGACGGTGTAGGTGATCTTGTCACCGACATTCGCGGTTTCCTTATCCGCAGTCTTGGTCACATACGGCGCGGTATCGCCTTTCTTGACATATACGCCATCGTCTTTGTCCTCGTAAATGTTGGTTTTCTTGCCGTCCGCAGCAGTCACATAACCGTTCGTACCCTTGGCAACAGCGGTATTGTAGATCGTCTGATTGTACATATCGCCATTGATTTTTGCCTTGAAAGTGGCAATCACGGTCTTGCCAGCGGCAATATCACCGAGGTTTACGGTCAGCGTACCGTTCTTGACGGTATGGGTAGCAGCTACATTGTTCACATAGACGCTGCCCTCAATAAAGGTCATGCCGGACGGGATTTTATCGGTCAGAACAACGCTTTTCCATGCGGAACTTGCCTTTTTATCGTTCGACAGCTTGATCGTGTAGGTGATTTCATCGCCTACCTTTGCGTCCTTGACGCTTGCCGTCTTTTCGATGGACGGGAGCGCGTCACCAGTGCTGTACTTATAAGTGATCGTGCGGATATAGCCACGATACTCATACGCCGGAATGGACTTGGGCGCGGATTCTGCCTTGCCCGCCGTAGTGACAGACTTTGCAATCTCCTTGCCGTTGGTGTCTACGAATTTCTCGACAATGATGTTGTACTTGCCATCGTTGTACTTCGCGTCATGCCATTCTTCGGCGGTATGGGATACCGTTGCTTCCATGAGATCTGTATAGCCCCAGAACGATTCTGCAAGATCGTTGTACGGATTTCGCACATTCAGTGCCTTCAGCTTTTCGCGGGTAACAGTGCGGTTAATCATGCTGTTTACCAGCGTTACGGTTTCGGTTCGGGTGATCTCCTTGTCGGGACGGAAAGTGCCGTCCGGATAGCCCTGAATCCAGCCTACTTCGCTGGCAGCATTGATATAGCTGTACGCCCAGTGACCTTTCTCTACATCCGAGAAAACCTTGCCGCTGGTGTATTTAAGGTTCTGGAAACGCGCCGCCAGTACAGCAAACTCCGCACGACTGATGGGTGCGTTCGGTGCAAAGCTGTCCTTGGACTTGCCTTCCAGCAGCCCGATGTTGTACAGCGTTTCGACCGGCTCATAGAACCAGTTCTTTGCGTTTACATCCTTGAAAGTACCGTTTGACATACGCCGCGTAAAGCTGGGATAATCACCGTCATACAGGCGGTAGAAGATCATAGCAGCTTCGGCGCGGGTCAGATCACCGTTCGGGTGTACGCCCTTGTCGGGATAACCGATGATGTAGGTCAAGTCCTTATGCGAATACACATACTCAACGCTTTCGGTATAATCCGCGTAGGTGTAGTTTGTGATCGTCTGCGGGGACTTTTCCTCGTGCGTGACGCTGTATGTCTGCTTTTCGGCAATCTCCTTGCCGTTTTCTGCGTCAAGATATTTTGCTGTCACCGAGGACAGCGTGCTTGCAGACTTCGTGCTGACGGCAAACGAACTTGGGATAATCGTTGCCGCCATCGCCAGCGACAATCCCGCTGAGATGATTCGCTTTATAATTGACATTGTTTCACTCCGTTTCTGTTAAGTAATCTGAAATGCTCAACTGCCCCGGCAGCACGCCGTCCTGCAGCCACCAGTGCAGCACTTCTTCCCCGCCCTGCCAGACGGCAGGCAGGTTCCTGCTACGGCGTTCCTCAAGCATCCGTTCAAATGCGTGCAGGTACGCCCGCTCATAGGTTGGATACCGACCAAACTCAAACTGCCGTCCGGCACGGCCCGCCAACGGACAACCGATACAGCCGACACGATGAAAGCCGCGCTCGTACAGCGGATTGACCGGGATATGCTCGGAACGAATGTAGTCCCACACTTCTCTGTCCGTCCAGTCCACGATTGGATTGCAAATGCGCTTTGCCTGCAAGCGGCAGTTCTCGAACAGCCGCCGTGTATCGTCGTTATCGTTGCTGATCGTGATTCTGCGGCTTATGTCTGCGGATTGCTTCTCATATATACCGCGGTTCTTGCGGCGCTTGGCGCTTTCTGCCCAGCGAACGCCTGTTGTTATCATGCGTCCCTTGCCGCCCTGCTCTTTCAGCACGGAACAGCAGTATCGCACAACGCGCGTTGGCGGCATGAGTTTTTGCGGTATCAGGCTCCACATTGTCACGCGAGCACCCTTGAACATTGCCAGGTTGACGGTACACTTGATACCCTTGTTTTCCAGCCGATGGAAAGTTTCGCGCACATGGTAGACGGTTTCCGGCGCGTCAACCGAGGTATGGTTATGCTGGACTTCGTACCGGATACCGGCCGCCCGCGCCAGCGCAAGACAAACATCGCTGTCCTTGCCGCCCGAAGTGGTTATAACGAGCGGTGCATGGTAGTAGGTTTCGCTCATTTCAGCGGCCAGCCGCAGACGAGCGATTGCCTGCTGTTCTTTATTCATTGCGTCCCATCAGCTTAAAATAGGCTTTCGGGCGTTTCGGCAGTTTCGTCCAGAAAATACAGCGACCGTACAGATCGTGAACAAAACTCTCACGGCCTAAGTAAAGCTGTACGTCCATTTTGCCGTTCGGATACAGGCACAGAACCCGATGACCGCGTTCCGGCAGTATCTTATTTGCGTTTTTCCATTCCATAGATGACCTCCAAAAAGCAAAATCGGAGGAATCCATGCGATTCTTCCGGTTTGTGATTATTCTGTTGTCCGAATTTTTACACTATCATATATATCATCACCTCGCATTTCTCTGTCAGCCTATTCGTCCTCACCCCCCGGCTGCCGGGAAACATCAGGCGGCCGGCGGCGTACCGACCTCACAGGCATTGCACCTATCTCGTTGTCCGATCTCATAGCCTGCGACGCTTTTAACGCTCGGACGGTGACTGATCGGGAGTATCATTATCATCTATGCGGGTCATCGCCTTGTCGGGAGCCGCCCGACAGTTCGCGGCTTTACACCGCAGCTCTCCGCACAGAATTTGTACCTGATGTTTGATGTTCAGTTGCCAAGGAGCAGTGAGGGTTTGTTTATCCCCTCACTGTTCCCCCAAGCAAAACAGCCACTGTATCAGCCGAATTTAGAAATTTGAAAAATATTTTTTTAGCTTTCCCAAAATCCGGTCACGATCTCTTACTATCTTCATGGGCGGCACATTGATTTCACGGGCATATTCTCGCACCCCAAGTCCGCGAAAATACAGCGCGTCTATCAGCCTTTTCTCATCGTCGCTCAACTGAGCAAGCACAACCGGCAAATGTTTTGCCTGTTCTTCTCTCATTTTTGCATTTTCGTGTTCAATGCAGATTTCTTCCGCGCTCGGTTCTGCATTTTCCAGTGTTTCGATATGTATACCATCCTCAATCGTGCGTTCCAGCGATATTTCGTTCTCAGCCGGAATATCTTCTCCGATATATCTTGCGTGCCGGTCCATCTTCGAATATGCCGCAAACACTTCGGCCGAAACCTCTACATCCTGCCCAAACACGGTGATGATGTTTGCAACCACGTTGCCGTCCTTATCTTTAACCCGCTTGTAGTTGCGGTTTTTCTGCCAGTTTTTCATTTTTAAGCTCCAATCTTAAAGTTTTTGTTTAAGATTGGAACTTATGGATAGCGGGCAATATTAGCTTGCCAGCAGTCTGAAAAAGAGCGAAACCCCCTGCACTTTGGGATTTTAGGGCAAAAAAATAAAGCCTTTCGCACAGCTATTAAGCTATACAAACGGCTTTGCTTACATCGCTTGACAAGGGCACACAGTCCTTTGTCGTGTGCGATAGATAAGTAAAAGTCAAATTTTCCACTCAATCGAAACGTGTTCGTCGGTTGCGCGGATCTGTGAGATCAGGCCGTCGGCAACCTGCCGCCTGTCCTCGAAGTCAATTTCTTCCCATTGGTTGAGGTAGACCGACAACCGCTCAATCTGCTCCGGGGACATGGTTTCCGCCGACAGCGCCGCGATCTCTTTTGTCAGAGCTTGGCGGCGTGTGTACAGCTCCTCAATTTTGCTGTTGGCATAGGACAACAGCACCGCATTAGCCCCGGTCAGAGTATTCAGCAGCTTTTCAATCTCGTCCTCCACGCGGGCAAGCTCCATGTTCAGCGCGGTCAATTGGGGATTGACCGTTTCCCGCTTTGCCGTCAGCGTCTGGAACTCGGACAGCTTTTTGACCATCTCGCCGTACAGAAATCTTTCAAATTCCCGTGTGCGGAGCGTCCCGCAGCCGTCACAGCTTTTACTGTCGGCCCGCTTGGAGCAGCGGAGATACTGAACACCTGTAGGATTGCCGACGCTCATAAGCGCGTACCCACAGCGGCCACACTTGACCTTTCCGGCAAGCCATGTGTTCTTTGCCTTGCGCCCGCCTTGGAACGTCCTGTTTGCCATGAGCTTTTTCCGGCAGCGCAGCCATGTATCAGACGATACCAGCCCCTCGCTGGGAGCCAGAACAAGTATCTGATCTTTCAGGTGCTTGTTTTTTCTTTCCTGCACGTCCCGGCCCTGGTAGAGATAGCAGCCGTTTGTCCCGGCAAAATCTGTCGCTTCATTGACTACTACCGTACCCTGGCTTTTGAAGAACTCGTACATATCGAGATCAGCCTGTGCGTAAATGGGGTTTCTCAAAAGCTGGGATATAAAGCCCCGTTTCATTTCCTTACCGTAGATCAGGATGCCCTCGTCGGCAAAGTAGCGGGCGATGTCCCCGAAAGAGGTTCCGGGCTGGGAGTACATTTCAAACATCAACTTTGCAATATCTGCCGTTTCCGGGTCAGGCTTCATCATTTTTGTGCGGATGCCCTCAATGGTGGTCGGCTCCAGTTGGAAGCCATAGAGGGCCGCGCCGCTCATGTGAAAACCGTGTTGGCAGCGGGAATAGTAGGCGTCGGTCACGCGCTTCTGGATGGTTTCACGTTCAAGCTGGGCAAACACGATGCAGATATTCAGCATGGCCCGCCCCATCGGGGTGGACGTGTCAAACTTTTCCGTAGAGGATACGAACTCGACATTGTATTCCTGAAAAGTTTCCATCATGGTTGCGAATTCCAGAATGGAACGGCTAATACGATCCAGCTTGTAGACCACCACACGCTTGATCAGGCCCCGGCGAATATCGGCCATCATTTCTTGGAACTTGGGCCTGTCGGTGTTCTTGCCGGAATAGCCCTTGTCGGTGTACTTGCGGAAATTGCCTCCTCTCAATTCATACTTGCAGAACTCGATCTGGCTTTCAATGCTGATACTGTCCTTGCGGTCAACGGACTGTCTGCCATAAATGGCATCTTCACGAATAATCATTTGGTGCTCCTTTCCGTGTAGGAGCTACCAAACCTTACACCCATATTATATCTCTGGCAGCCCCGCATCTCAAGGATGTCCCGCATTAGTGCATCTGCGCCCGTCCCGGCGCATACTTCACAAAGACCTCATACAGACAGCTTTCAATCTCACGCTTGCGCTTGTCCCGTGCTCGGGGAGAGAGCATCGGGGTCAGGTTTTCCACGGTGATGGATTTGCCCTGAAAAGATGCGGTTTTGACTTCCTTGTGATAGCCGACTCTTGCCTCCGTCATCTGAAAACCTCCTATAAAAATCAGCGGTGTGAATAGATTTGATGGTTTCCCGTCGTCCGTGGGGAAACGTGAAAGGACGGCACAAAAGCGCCGTCCTTTGACCTTGCCCCACCTCTGGCCACGATGACCAGAAGCAGCGGGACAGTTGTTTTCCGTTTCAATCCACAAAAGAGGGAGCCGCCGCGCCGGAATGGTTTGGGCTGTCATAAGACAGAAAGACCCGGTTTGACGGCTCCCTGTATGATTGTTGTGTGCCGTATTTGCCACGCATCCCCGGCACGGGGAGTATTCCAGATCGCCGATGGCTTCGGCTGCATAGCCCCACAGTACCGCTGCCCGTGGAGGGCTGGCGCATACCGCAGGGACTCCCCCTCAAGTCTGTGGGAGGGCGTGAGCAAGTTTCATTATCCTCCGCGCTGTCCTCGCGCCCGGTTTGCCAGCACCGGGTCAAAGGCTGCGTTGATCGCTCGGCCAGCTTGTCCATCACCTCCTGAACTGGCTGTCGTGGCGGCGCACCTTACGTCGCTATCACGCGGATTTCGTATCGGGAATACTGTCTATTCAGTTTTCAAGGCGAGGAAGAAAACTCCTCTCACCTATCAGGAGGTTTCGAGGGCAAATGTACTCCCTCTTACAGAGATTTTTTCAAAATATTTTTCATAGCAGCCAGCCCACGCTCAACGGAGCAGCAGATGCGGCTCCGGCCAACGCCCTCGGCTGCCGCGATCTCGGCCTTGCTCATGCCGAGAAGATAGTGCTGGTACACACGCCGGGCCTGCGTAGGCGGGAGCTGGGCCAGCGCGTCATAGAGGGCAAAGGTGGTTTCCTGTGCCTCAATGTACTCGTCCGGGGTCATGGGCTGACGGAGCACGTCGGCCTCAAAGCCGGGAGCGGTGTCCAGCGAGCACTCGCCATTTCTGCGCTTCTGCCGCTTGTAGCTGTCGCACAGGCGGCCTCCCATAGAGAGGGCGGCGGCGATCTCGTCCGAAACTTCCAGCACCACATTTTCGTTCATATAGGGGTAATACCGTTTCAGGTTGATAGTCGTCATAATTGTCCTCCATTTCAAAAGGTAGTTGGTGAGTGTGGATTGAAATGGAGAACAGGTGGCCCAAGGCATTGGGGAGCCTCTGGCCACCGTGACCAGAAGCAACGACATATAGAAACGCCCGCACAGCATGACGCTATGCGGACGCAAGCAACTAAATATCCTGTTACATGATGTTTAATTTCACTTTCAAAGCCGGACTGCTCCGACGGAGGGGCTACGCTTTTTTTAGCTGGTGCAGATCATGGACGCTGCGAAAAAGAAAAATGGACACGGCGGCAATCCCCCTATGTGCCGCCGTGGAGTTACACGGTGTCGGGGCTTCGCTGGTTTAGGATAGACGAAAAGAAACGGCGGCTCTGAAATTCAAAGCCGCCGTTTCTTATAGGCGTGTTGATAGGACTGCTGGACGACGACTTTTTTTCTTTGCCGCCGTCCGGCAGCTACCTTTCTTATTGCTTTTAACGGGTTATTCCATCTCTCTATAGCGGGCAGCAATTTCCTCCGTAATCGGAATTAGTCTGCAATCTTCAATCGAGTACACCTGATCGCATAGCTGTTCAATGTCTTTGAAATGGTGTGAAGTCAGAAAAATGGTCTTGCCTTCCGCTTTCAGCATACGGATGATGGCCTTTACATCCTCATAGGTTTTGTAGTCCAATGCGTTAAAAGGCTCATCCAAAATCAGAATATCCTGCCCCTCCATAATTGCCTGTGCAATCCCCAGTTTCTGCTTCATACCAAGAGAATAGTTGTCTACTTTCGTTTTATTATCAGGGTCAAGCCCCACTTTGCTCATGGCCTGTCGGATTTCTTTTTCTCCAATTTTCCCTTGAATGTCCGCAAGAAATTTCAGATTTTGAAAACCACTGTAAATGCCAATAAAACCGGGGGAATTGATAAATACTCCCAAACTTTCGGGGAAGTCGCGGCCATTTTTACCAAGCTGTTTTCCGCGCACATAAACACTGCCCCGATCAGGCTTCTCGAAACCGCATAAAATCTTGAACAGCACCGACTTTCCGCTGCCGTTAGCGCCAACCAAACCAACAGCTGTTCCCTGTTCTATGGACAGTGAAACATCTTGAAGAATTGCCTTGCCACCAAAACTTTTTGATACATTTTTCACTTCAATATATGAACTCATATTCTGTCCTCCTAATTCAATATTTTCTTGTAGCCACACATAAGGATTCCTGCAATCATCAGCGTTGAAATGGCAGCCTCTATTCCAAAGGCGGACACAGCGGAAATTCCAATTCCCGGTTCCACAACAGAAATTCTTGTCAGGCTGGAAAGGCCAAAAGGCGAATAAGCTACCCAATTCCCCGGAAGGACACAGAGCAGATTTCCCGCCACTAACACAAGGAAACCGATTGTAACCTGTCTTGTGGCAATGTAGATGCCGAGCATAATCAGATATTGCGCCAATATATCAAGGCACTTCATCAAAACCGCATAGAGCAGGAACCTGAAAGAAACGATTGTTAATCCAGTGCTGAATAGGGATGCCCCTATAAGGCCAGCCATAAGCCAAAAGATTGCATATACCATGAGAAACTTTATGCTGACCAATAAAATGCTCTTCATCAAATGCCTGCGGCCCTTCGAGCGCACAGAAACAAATATAGATTGCCCGTTCACTGTTTGCTCCACAAAAGCGGCAAGCAGATAAAGGGGCACACCGCCGGTAATCAGCAGTTCAAGAAAAGGTAAAACTTGAAAATATCCGGTTCCATGTCCTGCAAACAGGGCATAAATCCATTCCAATCCTGATAGGGCGGTGCCATTGCCTAAGCCTTTGTAAATCGAAACTCCCAACACAACACCTAAAAGAATCAGCAGATTACGAGGGATCATGAGCGCATGGAAATAGTAGCCAGCTATACCACGGTGGGATAACTGTATATGCGACAACTGTCCCCGCCACGCAAACCGAATAGATATAGCAATTATCAAAACAATGAACAGCAAAGTAAAGGCAGTTATCTCTAAACGATGGGGCACGCCCAAATTGTGGTGTAAAATCAGCAAATGATTAAAACTCGTCAGCGGAATATTTTGAATTGCCGGAAGCTTGATCCACACAGCCGAGAGGACATAAAGAACGATTACAATTCGGATCGTCCACTTTCTCCCAGTGAAATGTCCAATCCACATACAGATTCCAAATATCAGCCAACTTCCAATAAGCTGATAGAGGGTAAAACAGACAAACGCCTGCAAGGGACTGGCAAAAAGCTGTTCCAGAGTGGAAAATAACTCGGCTTCCGTTGCACTCGCAGCAAGGTTCCATTCGTTGCCTAAAGGTAATCCTATACCAGACAGAAGAATTGCCCCAGTTTGAACTGCCGTCAGAATGACTGCAATCAAACCGACCCCAATCCATTTTTTCAGAAAATAAGAATGGTAACTTTGAAACCGTAAGATTACTGGCTCTCCGTCGTCATCAATAAAGGAAAAGCAGCTTAACAGTACAATCGGCAGCACAAAATAGGTCAGATAGTAATGGTCTGATACCGCCGACAAGATGTGCTGCTCGTATGCAATACCTCCGTTTAACCTCCCGCTGATGGAAAAAAGTATACATCCGGCAAATAGGGCAAGCGACTTTCCATATCCCCACAAGCGGAGATTTTTTCTTATAAGTGTAATCATAACGGATTCCTAAATGGTTACGACAGCATTTTTCTTAGAAAGAAGAAACGCTGTCAGGCCAATCACAATGCTTAAAACAATCGGGCCAAAGAGGAAAGAGGAGATCGATACGACCTTTGGATCGACTGTTGCGGGATCAAAAGCTACGACCAGTCGCAGCCTCTCCAAGCGGAGAATAGCCAGGACAAAATTTTCTAAAATGGAATACATAAACGGTCCGGTAAGGATTACAAAAATGTTCTTGCAGTATAAAGCGAGGACAAATCCGAAGGTCATTACAAAAAGGCTGACTATGCCCCTCCAAAGGGATAGGGCAACTGCATATAACAGCGGGGCCTTTATAAATGCGTTTTCAAATATATGGCTAAACGGATTTTCAACGAAAGGAACCACTGGCGGTTTCACATAGATGGCAAACACCGCCGATAGTATATAGGGAATCACAATAATACAAAGAGTTCCCAGCGCATATGCAATCCATTTGGCAGTCAGGTACTTCTTAATTTTCATTCGCGGCATGACATAGAGCAGGAAGTTATTTTTGCGCTCATAATACAAATTCCAGCATAGCGGCACCACAACAAACAGCGGATAAAGCAGAGAAAACAGTTCTGTTCCAACTTCCCATGCCTCTAAATCGTAGTGTAGTGTATAGTTTTGATAAATTGTGCAGGACAACACACTCATGGCGATTGCCAGAAGAACTGTTGTCAATAGCACCGGCAGAAAAACTTTTTTCCACTCATTTCTCACAAGGCCTATCATATTCATTCATCCCTTTCTTTGTTTTTTCCAGTATATCGAACTCTTTCAGGCGCTTCAATAGGCCGGAAACAAGAGAGGGTTTTAAGGGAACAAGATAAATTTCGTTCCCTTAAAACCCTCGTTCATACCCTTTTCTCATGGCATGAGTATGCCAAAGACAACATAATTTTCATTCAAAATGGATTCATTGCGGGTCAGGATTTTCCCATGATACTGTTCCGTCATGCGTAGGATGTTATACAGACCAAAGCCGTGGCCGTCACGATTCGTCTTTGTTGTTACGCCTTTTCCAAACAAGGCCATAAATTCAGTATTTGACAGCGGCGGAGCCGGATTGGAAACTGTCAACTCCAGAAAACCCTCCTGTTTCTTGCTGGATAAAAAAATTGTACTTCCTTTCGGTGAAGCCTCGATTGCATTATCCAATAAAATTCCAATGACCTCGATCCATTCTGTTTCCGGGGTGACGGTTTTCTTGAAAAGACCGTGTAAGGATAATTCTATGTGAAGATTTGCCGCTTCTGCCTGCTTTATTTTTCCAAACAGCATCCCGGCAATCATTTTGCTGTCGCATGAGAGCAGTTCCCGATCATTAAGACTGATTCCAATACTTCCTGTAAGACCTGCTACTTCTTTCCGGGCTTCTTCTAAAGTATCAGCAGAGGCAACGGCAGCTTCAATCGCCATCATCCGGTTATTAAATTCATGCTGCCTTGCCCTAACCTGTGAGATCAATTCTTCTACAATAGGCACATACTGCTCAATCATGTGGATTCGCTTTTGCTCCTGCGTCCGACGCTGATGTAGGAACAGCAATATACTGTCCAGCAGCAACACCGCAAGGATCAGAATTATAATCACCCACAGATGGGAAAGAATTCTATCCACATCAAAAGAGAGGATAGAAAGCACTGCCATGAGAAGGACAGCGATATTGGCAGATACGATCAGAACTGTGAAATCGCTTCTTTGGACGAGCTGATGGATCAAGCCGAAAAGTGGCGTGAACTCCAGTACAACTATAAGGCACAACGCCGCTATACGGCTGCCCAACAGGAGTAAAATATCCGTAGCTCCGCAGACAGCAAAAAGAACCGCGCACAGGCATTTGACGAACAGGAAAATGGAGAAGGCCGCCATTGTGCCGCAGAAAACCGTTCCGCTGGATTTGGAGCCGAAGAAAATACTGCTCAACAACAATACTGCAAAAATCAAAAACAGCAATCCAACAATATTGTCTGCTGGTAGTATTTCAAAGCCTTCACTGCGGAAAGATGCCGTCATATTTGCTCCGACAGAAAAATCCACTCTCGGTACAACACAAAGAACAAGAAGAATGGGAAAAATGAAAAAATCTTTTGCCTTTATTTCTGATTTTTGCCGGAAAACGGCTTCACAGCAGAGAGCCAGTATTCCCACATCCAATCCTAACTGTATCAGATTCATTAGAAAGTTCATGTTTACCCCCATAATTCGGCCTGATATTTATTTCCGATGGGGATTGTATCTGTAAATCCTTTCAGAAAAATCTTTCGCTCGGATTTGTCAATTTTCTCAATATGGGATTTGTTCACGACATAACTCTTATGGCACTGAACAAATGCTGGATCATCAAGCAACGCCAATAAACCAGACAAAGTGTACCCGGAAATCGTATCTTCTTTGATGCCGGACTGACGGCTACTGGTATGGATCACAAGTTTTTTTCCAAAGGCTTCGATATAGACAATATCCTGTGTAACATATTCTAAGATAAATTGCTTTTGCTCAATCTGAATGGTTTTTGCTTGTTGGCTCATCTGTTTAGACAATCCCAACGCGTCACGAAATGCCGCCGCAAATTCTTCTTCGTCAAATGGCTTTACAAGAAAACTGTAACACTTCACATCTCGATAAGCTGAAAGTTCTTCTCCTGCCAATGCCGTTTCAAAAATAATCGGCGTATATTTATATTCCGGCAATTCGCGGAGCTGCTTTGCTAAGCTGGTTCCTTTATAGTCCTCTAACTGAATATCAAGGATAAAAAGGGAAACATCGTTCGCTTTTGCATATTGCAGGGCATCGCCTGCTTCGGAAAAAGAAACCACGTCCAATTCAGCGAATATTTTATTGATATATCGGATTATCCTTTTTACTGCATCTGGATTATCCTCTACTAATAATATTTTACTCATTATGATGGTTCTCCACTATTATCTTTGAATTATACAAATCAATTATATTATAATCTTTTTCACCCAAAGGTACAAGCAGCAAAGAGAGCGAAATCAGATAGTCAGGCAAATGAAATTATACATTGTTCAAATAATAACACCCGAAATGTAAAATTACATTAGGTGGTGATGCTATGAAAATTGAACGGGACGAACGCAGATTTAACTTTCACGGGATCGGCCTTGCCATTAAGCGGGCAAGAGAAGCCAGCGGAATGACGCAGGAGCAATTAGGATACATTGTTGACCGCGATCCGCGTACCTTTCTTCATGTAGTATAACTGAACACATTACCAAAATTACAATATTTAGAACTGCAGAAACAATCAATTCCAAGCCATACGCACAGATTTCCCATTGCTCATTTGATACAATAATCCGCTTCTTTTGGAGATAGTTACAATAAGAATCGACAAATTTCTTCATAAAAATACTCTATTCTCTCTTATTTACTTTACTATACCTGATACCCACTATTATATCGACCTCTTGAAGTATTTCAATGTCCTTGCAGAGTTTAGTCATGTTTTTGCAGTAATTAGTTGAAAAGATAGTATAACTATTATAAAATAATAGTATTAGTCGCTTCTAATTGGTATCCATACTACTTAGAATAATAGTATCGCTATACCTGAGGTGATTATAAATGACAGGTCTTGGAGAAATTATTCAAGTCAAACGTAAAGAGTTAGGGTTGACGCAAGAACGTCTTGCTGAAAAAAATCGGGAAAACCGCTGGATACATCGGCCAAATTGAACGCGGGCTCAGTTATCCATCTTATCCGGTTTTATTACAGTTGATTGAAACATTAGAGCGTTGATGTACAATCTCTATTCTGCACATCAACGCTCGAAGAAAGTGAAAAACTGAAGCAAGAATACGCACAACTCTATTCCAAGCTCTCAAAGAAACAGCAACAATTAGCCCTTGGAATGTTAAAACTGATTTCAAGATGTGATTTTTAACAGGAGTATTTATGCGAATTGCAATTTGTGATGATGAAGAGCAAGAACGACTCAACATTAAAGCATTAGTCAAGCGATATGCCCCCGAATTATCTATTGTCCTTTTTCCCTCAGCAGACGAACTGCTGGCAGCAGCGAAGACGACATTTTTCCCATTGATTTTTCTGGATATTGAAATGGATGATACAAATGGCTTTGATGCTGCAGAAGAACTTATGTCGGGGAGCTCACAGCCGCTTATTGTTTTTGTAACCAAGAGCACCGAATATACGATTCGTGGTTATGACGTGGCTTTTCATTATCTTGTAAAACCTCTTAATGAGGAAAAGTTCTATGAGGTTCTCAAGCGCGCTTTGCGTCTGATCATTCCGCAGTATTTTTCATTCTCCTCGAATGGCGAACTGTATCGTATCCCTGTACAAGAAATTCTGTATTTCGAGTCCCGTAATTATATGCTTTTCATTCATACACAGCAGCAGATTTATAAAACTCGATTGAGCTTAAAAGAGGTTGAACCACAATTATCATCTGCAAATTTTCTTCGTATTCATGCCAGTTTCCTAATCAATCTGCATCATGTAGTTCGCATAACAAAAGACGATGTAGAAATGCAGAACCATCAACTGATCAAAATCAGCAGAAACCGAAAGAAAGAGGTCATTGCAGCTTTTACAAAGTTTGCGAGGGAAAACATATGACTTTGCTAATTGAAGCCCTCAGTGGTGTATTAGACACCTTTCTACTCTATCTTTTTGCATCTGGATTTTACTCAAAATATCGCAGCGCTAAATACAAAGGACATTTATACTTACTTGTGGGTATTTTTATTATCGTGATGAGCTGTATTCATATGCCGGGCATACTTCGTATCGTGCTGAGCTGGAGCATTATCAGTGTATCAACATATACGATTTTTGAATCCACTGTTCGCAAGGCACTTTTAACTTCAACAGCATTTATAACCCTCAGTGTGTTGGTTGACGTAATATGTGAATATCCTTTTTATCTCTCCGGCATTTCACGAACGGTTATCCTCGGACAGGGGTTAGCACGCTGCATATTTATCATCTTTGCAAAGCTGATAAACTTGCTGCTCATTCTTTTTATTGTCACACTGTTCGGCAAAAAAGGTTTACTTGATATTCCATTCAAAGAATTACTCCCACTCACGACCTGCCAGCTCGTCAGTGTATTTATCTGCATCGTATCATTGGAATTGGTCGGAACCGTATCGCACTTTCTTTTAATATTATTAACACTTTCTATTGCCGGAATTTTGTACATCAACATTGTATTCTTCGTATATATGCGATCTATTCGTACAAATTACGAAAACGAGCAGCAGCGGCGTTTGGCTGAACAGCAACTCGAAACTCAGCTGTCTTATTACGAACAGATGAAATCTGCTAACGAGCAAACGCGAAGCCTGTGGCATGATATAAAAAAGCAATTAACTGCTGTTACTGCATTAGTCAAGGACAGTGATGTATCACAAGCAGAGTTATATCTCGAAACCATTACCAAATCATTTAATTCGCTTAGCAAAATCGTTGATGTAGACCATCCGGTTATTAACGCAATTTTGAATGATGCACTGGGAAAATCCTCGCTTGCCGGTATTACTTTAAAAATCGACGTTTTTGTTTCCCCTCAGCTTGCCCTGTCCCCGCTGGTTTTAAGTGTTATTCTCGGAAATACATTGGATAACGCAATTCGCGCGTGCAGCGGTGTATCTGCCGATACGCCTAAAATCGTAAGTTTAACTTTAAGACAAAAGGACAGTATTCTGTATTACCGCATTTCCAATCCCTATGACCCAGAATTTTCTTCTAAGAAACGCGAGGGTATTCATGGTTATGGGCTGAAAAACGTCAGTTCCACAGTAGAACAAATCGGCGGCACAATGCAAATCAATCAAGAGAATAATCAATATACTGTAGAGATTATTTTGAATTTGTAAAATCATGGATGACAGTTTTAAAAGCTGTCGTCCTTTCTTTGTGCATTTTACTGCACCAGACCTACCAAACTCTGCAATCTTATTGTGTATTTTACCGTATGTTGTATAATACTAATACACCAAATGAAGGGAATGAACCCGATGCAGTAAGTCCAGCTAGATGCTATCGCTGGCGTTGATGGAATTGGCACGCAACAAATGAACGATGCGGGTACCGTTATATTAGATACACGATGGTTGGTTATCGGAAATTACGGTATCATTTATGATTTGAAGCTATCCGGTTGTAATGGTCGAAAAATTCAATTTTCTAAGGCTACAAACAACGCTGGCACCATTATGACACGAGTAAACAACGGAACATGGTATGCTAAAGCACTGCCATTTACATACGATGCGTCTACCACTTCTTTATTACAAATTATTTTAATCGGCGGAAATTCCGGTGATTTATCAATGAAAATTCTATAATTTTACAAGAAACGATACTGAATCAGGTATCGTTTCTTGTGCTATCTATAGTTCTTGTTTACTATCAATAAATCAATAGGATGTGATAAATATTATTATCAAGAAATTATTATGTATTCCACTCATAGCTGTATTGTTGAACACTGCATTTGCTATTAAACCTACATGGGATGAAATACCTGAAAATCAACATCTGTTCGGACTAGGCGAATATGTTGCACAGCTGGATGAAAAGGCACAAGAACTCCACCTATACACTAATAATCAAGGAATTTTAACAGAATTTAAGATTATTGAACACATTGCAGAATTGCCTGATTACACGACGCTCAATCATACTTCATATTTTATTCTTCCGAAAGATGGTAAATACTCCATCTTCAGCCAAGATTTCTCACAACTTACTCCTTACAAATATAACAGTGTGCAATTTTATGGAGATTTTGCCATTGGTGTCTTTGCTCCTGATGATGCTTCTCCTGTTGACCTGTCAGCTCAGACTTCCGAATTGATTGATTTAAAAAGACAACAAGTCATTACCTCTGTAAAAGGACATACCATTAATGTGTCCGAAGATGATCATTACTTTTTCGCTGAGAATACAATTTATGATGCTACCGGTAATTCGATATTTCAAACCGATATTGCTGAAATTATATCTGCTACAACGAATCAAGCACAAGATAATATACTGTGGATTGGATGCAATAACACTCAATATGCCATATACCATAATAGTACTTGTGTAAGCAAACAGTATGATGACATTGAACCGTATTACATAGGGAAAACGCAGTTATTCACTGCACAAGCTAACGGCACAGCTACACTTCTTGATACAAGCGGTCGTGAAATCACGCAAGGTGCGGATTCTATCACACTTCTATCTTCCGACCTTGCAGCCGTCCAAAAGAATAATAGCATTTCCTATTGGAATCATAGTGGACATATAAGAACTTTTGATCAATATAGCTCTATAATTTCATTGGCAGGAAGCCATGCAGATTTATTTGATCGTGTCCTTGTACAAACAAAAAACGGCAAATGGGGCATAATGAAGCAAGATGGAATATTATTAGTCCCACCCACATTCGATAGCATTAAAAATGCTGTACAAAGTAATTCTATTTTTCAACTTTCAAAAGAAAATACAATTCAAATAAGGAATCTAGATACCAATACACTAATACCTATTCCTTCCAACGAGGAGTTATATGTAGCAAACGCATTTAACAATAATCTCCAAGATGAAATTGCTTGTGTGTCAAATCTTCAAAACGGTTTACGCATTGCAACTTTATATAACCAATCCGGTACATTATTCAAAAATAACATTCGCACAGCATTTATAGTAAACGGCGAAATACGGTATATACAGGTTTCAGACACATCAATCAATGCATATACAGAATCACTCATCGATGGTAATGGAACAATTTTGTTTACGGCTCCAACTGGACAGATGATTACTCAAGTTACACCAGCCATCATTTGCACTACAACTGCCGGTGTTGAAACGACCAATATCGAACATTCTTTCCTCTGTACCGATTTCACTTCTGCAACGCCAAATTTTTCTTCCAGGGAATTTCATCTGGCAAATATCATTAATACGCCTATTACTATTTATGCGTCTGTTCTTCTAATAATATCCGTAATTATCGGATATGTAATAATAAAATACTTTATATCCAACAAACATCATTGACCTAGCAAAATATTGATGAATCAAACGGGAAAACAGAGGGTGTTTTACTACCCTCCGTTTTCTTGTTTTTGTATTGAAACGCTTACCCGCCAATCTTCTAATTCACATCCACCAGTTTCAGCGCAAGTTCAAACTGCGAAATTTGCGTCATTTTCATAACATTATCCAGTATTCTACTGTCACAGTTACCATTACAGTATCGCTATGCCTGTTCAACACTATGCTTTTAAGCTGGCTGACTATATATGTAAGCATGGAATCATTGCTAACATAGTAAGATAGTCCTTTAGGTTGCCGTCGGCTATAATATGAAAAAGATAATCAAGAAATCCATAACACGCAACGAATAATAATCAATATACCGTAGCGATTATTTTAAAAATGTAAAACAACAGACAACAGCTTTCCAAAACGCCATTCGTCATCTGTGCATTTTACTGCAAAAATCATACTGAACTCTGCATTTTCAGTACAAATTCCACTTTTAATGGTATAATGCAAATATGAAATAAACAATTTATATACTCGATTATCTTTCACAATAACTGTAAAGCATTTTATAGTCTTACCCTCTATATTTGTGATAAATTATAATAGCTATTGCAGGAGAAAAGTAATGAAAAAGAACCTTTCCATTTCATGTATTCTATTAGCTGTAGTAACTATATTCAGTCTGTATTTTTATCAAGAGCGCGAAACCAAAAGTTTACCTGCTTCCATTGAACCATACACCGAAACCGCAGTAATCTTATCAGATTATATCGATTTTGAAAAAAGCATTTATATCGGTCACAAATCCGACCATGAGATATTATATAAAAATTACACTGATAACTATATCAGGTCGGTTGACTTAAATACCCAAGAGCAACAGGAACTTATTAAATTGGACACGCAAACAAACGGCACCATGACAACCTTTGATTATAAGGATAATTGGTTTGTCTGGTCCGAGAGCCAAGACGCCGAACTGCGTGTAGGAAGTTCTATTGGTGAAAATTGGGCTGTATACGCGGCTGACCTGCGTACAGGAGAAATCATATTCGTAGACGGCGAAAACGATTTCTTCCCTAAAACACGGAATTTTGACCCGCACCCGTGGTCGCTTTCGGTAAATGGCAGCTTTGTTGTTTACGCCAGCTATACAGCTAATGAAGATGGTATTTACCCTGCAATAAAAATTTATGATTTGAACAATCATAAATTGGAAATTGCAGATACAGCAGATTCCATGCAAACCACTTTTGGTTCACCGTCTGTGAATGACAAAAATGTTGTTTATCTAAAATATGATTCTAATGGCAGTTCCCTTTGGACATATGACATAGAAAAACATAAACGTATGTGTATCGAGCCGCCCGAACCGTTGCAGGAAATATGCATCACAAACTCTTTTATCGTAGGCGTTTCGGAGTGGCAGCCGCAAAAATCAGAATCGTTATACTGTTATGACTTCGCTCATAAGAAATGGTCAAAACAGATAGACGCCACCACGAAATTATATCCAAACAATATTGACAGCACCTTAGAATTTGCTGAACTGCAATCTTCAAACGATTTTATAACATGGCGTCCGATTACTGGAAATGCACTTTATGTGTGGGATATAACAACCAATAAAGTATTGGATTTGTCCGAAAATGTTTCTGGGTTAATTGATTATGTATTATATCCTTTTGATGAAGATTATCTGGTTTGGTGTGAAACAAATACACAAACGCAAGAAACTAAGTATCCATGTATAAAAATATCAAGTGAATCATAAAATTTTTGCGCTCGCCACCGCGAGAATAGAAGGCTCGTCTCAGAATCGAAACATTCTGCGACGAGCCTTTTTCCTCTTCGGTATTCGATTTTCACACTTCGTTACTTGCTACTTTTCCCCGTACAAACGCATACATCACCCGACGATTTTCCAATTCCCATCCACCAATTTCAGCACAAGCTCAAACTGCGAAATCTGCGTCATTTGTGTAACGCTGTCCAGATATTCCACCGCCACAGTTGCCGTTACGGTATCGCCGTTCTTATTCAGCACCGTGCTTTTAAGCTGGCTGAACGTATAGTCCGTGCACTTTACCGGCGGCATGGAATCCTCGCTGACATAGTAAGACAGCTCTTTTTCCGTAGCCGTCGGATACAGCGTGAAAAAGGTAATCAGGAAATCCGTAATATCCTCGCTTTCCACCGCAGAAACCGTTCCGTCGGGTTCTGTGTCTTTTGGCATATATGCAGATTTTGCAGGCTTTCCGGTGATCGTCGGCGCTTGCGTAATAACCATATCTCCGTTTTCGTCCTTGTGAACCGCTGTTTTGTACACGCTGGATACAGTGTCTTTTTTCTTGCCGTCCGAAATCGTCTGCGCCACTGTGAACACGACTGCAAAATCGTTTTCACCGCCGCTCTGCTCCACAGACCAAATCTGCACGTCCTGCACGGACGAAGAAACCGCAACGTCACTTTTCACGGTGTCAGTCGTTAAACGCTGCAGGTCCTCGGTCAGATAGCTGGTCAGCGCATCGGTACGCTGTGCCACAGAATCCTTATTACTGCTCCACGAATAGTACGTTTTCGCAAAGTTCCGCACAAACGCTTCTACACCGCTGGTATCCTCCACACGGCGCTCAACAATCTCCTTTTCGTGAACGGTATGTGTATCAATCGCAGTAAAGTTCTTATACACTGCAAACACAAATCCGCAGATGAACAGCAGCCACAGCACAATCACCGCAGGCTTGCGGCTGTTCGCCGTGTAAACGCGCAGTTTCTTTGGTTTCTGCTGTTTTTCTGTCTTTTTCTGAAACATAATTCGTTCTCCTTTGTCTTATTTCTGTGCAACCACAGCGCCGCCCCAGCCCCAACCGCCGAAGCCATAGTAGGCCGTCCAGCCCTCTACGGTATCAATGACAGTGCCGCCGATGTTGGAAATAATCTGGCCCTTGCCAATGTAAATGCCGACATGACCCGCATTTCGTCCGCAGGTGTCGTTCGTTCGGGACTGGTACACCGCCGGGTCATTATAAACCATCGCGCCGAGAGGAATATTCTTGCTGGACTTTCCGACCGTATACAGCGCACGATTTTTGCCCGCACAACAATGCCGGTCGATGGATACACCCGCTTTTCGATAAACTTCTTCCGCCCATGCTTCACAATATCCGCCAGCAGCCGAAATACCGTACTTTTCTGAATTTCGTGCCACCTCGACAATGCGATTCTGTGCGTCCGTTCCGAGTGCGTCACCGCCGGTCTGCGTCAGATATTGCTTTACCAGCTTGACATAGAACATATTGCCGTAGTTATACCGCCAGCCGCCGTTGATCGGCGTGGAAATCTCATTTTTATAGGTGACTTTCACGCCGCCGGAGTGCTGTCGGGAAAACTCCTGTGCCAGTTCAAAGGTATACCGTTTTCCGTTTTTCGCAACGAAATCCAGAAATCCGCTGCCGTAATTGTACGCTTGAATTACAGCGTCCATATCACAGCCGAGTTTGTCCGCCTTTGTCACCAATTCGGCGAAATACTTGCATCCCTGCTTGATACTGTCCTCCGTGCCGAGGGAGTTCACCGGCAGTCCGGCAGATTCAGACGACTGCATAACGTCCTCCAGCTTGCCCTCGCTTTCCACCTGAATAATAGCAAGCAGAACATAAACATAATCGCTGATACCGTTTTGCCGCGCATACTTCTCAACCATGGATTGATGCGCGAGCACTTCCGCTGAGAGGTTCACGCCGATGTACAAACCCGAGCCACTTCCGTCGCTATCCTCATCCGAAGCGATAATCAGAAACATCGACAGAAGTAAAGCAATCAGCAGTCCGAAGCCCAGGGCACCTGCCATTGCCGCCTTTTTCATCACTTGCGCTCACCTCGGCTCTCCGAACGCCGCTGTTTGCGCGTGATTTTTCCGGTTTTCCGTTGTTTGAACTCCGCACCAAAGGTTTCTTCGTCCAGTCCTTTCGGCATTGTATATCGTGTTTTCGGCTTGTCCGGCACCATCGGACGTTCTGCCGGACGGTCCGGCTTGTGGTCTGCAACCACAGTCTGCGGCTTATCCTTGACCGTCGGACGATCTTCCCGCTGTCTGGGTGTCGGTTCAATCCGTTCCGACCGAGGTCGATTCTGCTGTGCAGACGGCTTTTCCGGTTCGGTTTTCTGCTGTTTGGGGACAGTTGGGCGCTCCTTTGGTGCAACACGAGTGCTTTCCGTTCTGGGCTTCTCCGTATTACCCTCATTGCGTTCTCTTTTTCGCTGAGATAACTGCTCACGGTGGCTTGCAGTGGTAGTTCTACGAGATTCCATCTGTGCAGCACGCGCTTCTCGACGTTTCTGCATGGTTTCCCGCACACTTTCCCGTGCAAATTCCACATTGCTGCGGACAGCATATTCCGCATTAGTCGGTGCGTCCTTGACCTTTTGCACGGTTTCTGCCGCCTTATCTCGCACACGAGATGGCGTATCTGCAATCTTGCCTACCGTTTCGCCTATCCGCTGACCGAAATTCTTCTTCTCCGGCTGAACGGTTTCACGGCTTGAATTTTCGTGATTCGCCGAAGGCACCGAAGTCCTCCTGGTGCTCTGCGCGGCACGGCGCTGTGCAGAGCGCTTTCCTACTCCAACACCCGCCGCAAATGGCAGTGCCTTTCTCACAGCACGAGAGATCGTCCGGCGCGGCCGGTTTGTCATAGCTCGACCGACACGACCCGTGCCCTCATCACGCAGACCGATCATGCCGAGCAGCTTGTCGCGCTCCATATACACGCCCGCGAACACAATTACCTGCAGCAACACGACCACCACGAACGGTTTTCCGTTAGCAATCGTGTATGCCAGCGAGGACAGCACCAGCACAAACGTGGTCAGCAGCGTTGTACCGACGCGCAGCATAATTGTATTGAACAGCGAAATCACCGCTCTCCTGCTCGTACCGGAAAACGCCGGAATCATGCTGATCAGCAGGCTCACCGGCAGGAACATCGCGCTGATGATAAACAAAATCTGTGACAGGAGCATACTTCCTGCCAGCATAATCGCAAACGCCGACACAATCAGGTTGAAAATCAGGAAGAACACAGACAGACCGAACCGACTTGTCACCTCGGTTACGGTCAGATTGCCGTTATCGTAATCTTCCAGTTCCGACTTTACGGCTTCTTCCCTGTCTTTGCCGCGATTCTCGTCCGGCGAAGTGCCGAGCAGACTGTTTACTCGTTCTTCTCCGATATTCTCCACATCTGAATCGCCAAACTGCATGATAAGCCACGGCTGTTTCACTTGGATACCGAACAGGCAATCCCGAATCGCAGAAACACCGGTGTTCTCGCCTGCCGTGTCCGGCGCAAGAATTTTCGCGCTCACATCGATAATACCGTTGCTGATGTCGCTCGAAAACTCGTTGACACCGCTAATTGCCGACGGCGCATAGGCAATCAGTCCGACCGACACTACGAACACTACCACAAAATTCAGCGCTGCATGAAACGCCTTTGTGGTTTCGCGTTTGATTAAACCAGCATAAGTGCAGTACACGCCGACAAGCAGCGTAACAATCGCCATCACGCCAGGAAACAGACCCGTGCCGTCAAATCCGCTGGCTGACACACCCGCAATCAACTGAATATTTTTGCCAATCTCGCTTGCTGCACTGCTGATAAAATCCAAATCGTATGCCTGCTGAATCAGGTATCCTACGGCATTTGAAATGTACAAATTCAGCGTCCACAGGAAGTTCGTAAACAGGTAAATTGCGTACTGCGCTGTTTTCCCGATACCGTCCAGCCAGTTCCACGGCAGCCAATCCCACGAGGAATCAACATAAAAATCAAGCTGGTAGTTATCAATCGGATAACGGCTGAACTCGTGCGCCGTATCAATGGTTTCGTCCAGCAGACCGGCGGCGTGCGCCTGCACGGTGAACAAATTGAGAAAAAGAAAAGCCATCACAACCGCGATAAAGGCTGTAATGGCAATTTTCTGAACTTTTGAAGTATTTGTCACACGTTACACCTCATTCCCTGTAACCGGCGGGCGAGTATCAAACGCATGAAACAGGTAATCGAACATGACATGGAACTTAATCACGCCGACACGACCGTAAAGGTCTTGGAAAAGACACTGACCGTTTTCCAGATTGCGAAGCCGCTTCTGATTGTTTTCATCCTCGGAATCCAGACCGAAAAATTCAAGCGTTTTCTTGATTTCGTTCATATCCGTAGAGCGGAACGCAAACTTCATGCCGATATTGTTCTTGATATTCTCGTCTGCCACATCACCGGCGTTCTGGGTGACAAAGTAAACGGCAGCGTTCATCGAACGACCGGCGCGAACCAGCTTGTTTGCCAGCGTTTTGCCCTGTGCCACATTGAGGAACGCCCATGCTTCATCAAGACCGACCATCTTGAAGATACTTCTGTCCGAATGGATAAAGTCCAGCGCAAAGGTGGAAATGACGATCAGCATGGAGATAGACAGCATTTCAATGGTGGTGTAGTCCGCAGGCGCGGTATCCTTATCCGGCAGAACAAGATCGGCAACCTGAATGATATTCAGCTGCTTTTCAAGGCTGATGGTCTGCCGTACCTTGCCATTTGAGAACAGCAGGTGCGCAAAGTCATAGTCGGTAAACGATTCAATGTGATCGGCAATCGCAAGCGCGGTTTCCGAGCCATCCTCCCGCAGCGCGTCAATGACACGGAGCAGACCGCGCGTTTCGCTGTTCGTGACGGCACGAACAGCACGGCGCAGGACAGGGAACAGCTTGCCGTCACGCGAGGAAATGCCCGTAAGGAAAGTGAGTACATCCAGCGCAAGACTTTCTGCGTCCTTAGTTTTCCGCATAATGATATATGGGTCAAGCATACCCTTGTTTTCCTCGTCCGAGGTCAGATTTACAATGTTGATCTCGTCCGCGATCTCCGGCAGCTTCTCTTTCCAAAGACCGCGTTCAGATTTCGGGTCAAGGATAAGAGCCTGTGCGCCGTTCAGAACAGCGTAGTAAGTAAGCAGGTTGAACGACAGCGATTTACCGCCGCCCAGAGAGCCGAGGAACGCACCGGACAGCGCATTGGTAACAGAACCCTTAACGCCTTGTGCCGCTCTTGCAGGCTGCACATACACATTCTGGTCGGTGTCGACATTGTAGCCGAGGTAGATACCGTCACGCTCACCGAGCATTTGCGTTGCGCCGAATCCCAAACCGGCGAGAAAATCACTGGTGACATACTGCACATAGTCATTCATGTACCGCTTACTTGCCGGAATAAATTCGCTGTGCAGTCCCATCATATCACCGATCGGCCGAACCAGCTTGATACTTGCGTCATCGTAGAAATCGCGCACTTGGTTACAGCGGCGTTTGAGTTCTTCCACGTCCGGCGCGGTAACGCGCACAACATAGGACAGCTTGTACATGGATTCTTTGCTCTGGTCAAGAACACTTTCGAGTTCATCTACGCTGTCCAGCGCTTCTGCCACCTGATTGGTGGTTTCCGAGTTATTTTCCCACGCATGATTATCGAGGTCTTTCAGCTCTTTTTTCTTGTTGCGAACCGTATGTAATGCAGCTTTATTCGTGATAATCTCTACATTCATTGAGGTATCAATCGCAAAGTCAAACTGCTGTTCCTGATAGTAGAAAATCTCACTGGATGGGAAATCCAGTTCACCGACCACATCCGAAATCGTAAAGTACGCAACGTAGCTTTCCGAATCCTCGGACTTCATGTGTAAATACCGCTGTTTTTCCTCAATCAGACAACGGGCAGGCTTGATAAGATCGTACTTTTTAACCAGTGTATCACGCTTGCGTTTTTTAAGCGGCAGCGTAAACTCAAAATCTTCATAGGCCGTGCCGGTCCTGCCGTAGATATGCTCCAGCAGATAGCCGAAGTCATTCTTATTTAGCCGACGCACCTTAAAACGACGCGACAGCTTATTTTCCATCAACTTTTCCATGCGGATATATCGACGAATTTCATCGTTCGGCATGGAAACAAAATCACCCATGAACGAATGACCAATAGCATTTGCCGCGTCATGCAGCAGGTTCTTTGCGGTCTTTCCCATTTCCTTGACAGAGAGTTCTTTATCCGTCACGACCAGCTTAAAGCCGAGAAAGAAGCGGTAATCGACCTGTGTATCACCGAGAGAAGCAACGAGATTTTCCGTCTGCTCGTCAATCTCGGCGCAAGCGATCTCTTTCAGCCGTCCGGTCACGCTTTTCTTGGAACGCTCCTGTGCGGCGCAGATACTGCTTTCCGTACTGATCTGCAAAGCGTGAATCTTGCCGTCACGATTCTGTGCGATAAGCTGCCGGAAAGCATCATGCACCGCGTCCTTCTGTTCCAGCGAGAGAAACGAATAGTTGAACGGAATCAATTCGTAATAGGCAAAACACTCGCCCTCAGTGTTCCAAACGAGGTTATTTTCGATATATTTAATGGGGTACGGCACGGATAATCTCACTCCTCACTACGGTAATATCCGCGTTCTCGCGGTGCTTTTTCAGCCGGACAGACTTTCCGGCAAAGGTGACTTTCGAGCGCAGCGCATAGGCAATCACCGAGCGCATGAAACTGTACGGTTTCTTGCCGTCAAAGGTCTTTTTGCTCATAAACCACGTCACACCGAACGGAATACAGCACAAAATCAGCGGATTATGAATAAGCACCAGCGGCGGCACTTTACGGAACACGAATACCAGCACGCCGCTTGCCGCCAGCCAGAGCAGCTGGGTCACGGTGACAGGTGTCGGCAGTTTTGCGTCACCGAACGAGTATATTACCTGTTCGACTTTCCATACACTGCTGTAACTTCTTAGTTTTTTCACATTATAAATTCCTTTCGCTTTCTACATTATATAAAGGGTATAGGGGGAGAGGAACGAGTTCCAGCCGCAGGCGTCTTTCCTCTCCCCCTGCACGGTTGATGTATAACTCCCTGTCGGCAGTTACACACAGCCGTGCTTCACCCCCTCACCATTCTCGCAGCGGCCCTCCTTTTAGAGAACAGGATTCTGGTTCGTTACGAAATGTTCATACAGATTGCGTACATTTCCGTACTCCATGAGCAGCGTTTCAATATTTTTCTGCACACTTTCCGGCAATTCATCTACCATCTGACACAGGCAGTTCAGTTCTTCGATCATCATATCTTCGTCAATCTCGAACGGCAGCTCATAGTCACGGATAACATAATCCGGCTCCTGATCGGTCACGCCAATACGTTCTTCCAGCTCGTCATAGTAGATGGGCGGCGTGAACCACACACCGGGCTGCTCAATTTCGCGGCTCTTATGCCGCTTTTCGATGTAAACTCGCATCTCTAACATCATTTTCACCTCACCAGTTCAAATACGCCGTCTTTGGTTTCCACAAAATCGCCCTCCATCGAGAGGTCGCGCCCGTACTGCACACTGTCAAAATACCGACGCAGCGTTTCATCTGAAATCAAACCATCATCTAACATCTGTTCCGCTACATCGGCTGTTGTGTCACAGCCGCTCCACAGGATAATATCGTCCGCGTGTTCGCAGAAATCCTCCACGCCGCTGTAATAACTGAGCAGCGAACCCATGTTATCCCGAATGTAGTCCGGCAGGTCCTCCACCATTTCGCACAGGCGGTTGATCTCCTCGATAGGCGTATATTCCCCGATCGCAAACGGCAGTTCAAAATCGTGGATGGCGTACTCCTCATACTGGTCGTTCAGCCCGATACGCTCTCTCACTTCGTCCATGTCGATAGGCGGTTCAAACCACGCGCCAACGAGTTCGCCCTCGTTATATTTGCCGAGATTGGCAATATAAACGCGCATTTCTTCCATAATTTCACCTCATTCCATAAGAAAAGGCTGACTTTTCAGCCAGCCTTACGCACCGAGAATCTGATTGAATAGACTCAGCAGAACATCCTTCACGCCTGCCGCGTTGAACACCAGACCAACCGACAGCATGGCCACCACGAGAAAACCAATCAGCTTGGTAAACTCGCGCTTGAACCCGAGATACAGGCCAATCACCACGATAGCCACCAACACCAGCGGCTGGGCGTTCGACAGCAGCCAGTTATACAGATTTACGCCAAAATTCATAAGTTTTCCTCCGTTTTAATCATTTCATTAACCGTTCTCATCTTCTGCTGAATGATTTTGCGGTGCTTGTCCCGCAGTTCCGTGTTGTCCAGAATATCTTTCACATGGGACGTTCCACACTTTTCATCAATCAGCATGAGCATTTTCGCCGTCGGCGCGACCTGATGAGAAAACCAGTTCAGCGTCCGTTCCAGCGTGTATGGTTCGGGTGCAGTCGTCAGTTTGAGCGTATTCCGGTGCTTGCCGATAAAGGTTTCCCACACGGGGTTCAGCGGCCATTCCTCACGCGATGTGCCGCTCTCCTTATCCACAAAACGCACATAGCGGTTGATAATACCGAACGCCGTTTGTTCCGGATTCTCGTTTGACACGAGATCGTACACGGCGTTGTCCGCCCGCTCATTTTTCAGCCGGATTTCAAAGCGGTTCTGAATGTCCGCCTGTTCGAGCGGCGTACCGTTTTTCACCAGTTGCTCATACGCTTTCTCGTAAAGGCAAAAGTACAAATCGGACTGCATCGAGCCGATGTACAGCGTTGCGCCCATGTGGGCGCTGTCCTGCTCCTGCCGACTTACCAGCCCGCCCGAGCGAAACGCCCGAAAACTGCGGAACACCGAAACGCATTCCTCCTTGCGGCATTTGCTGATGAGAAGCGGAATATCCAGCATACCCACCAGATCATTTACTGCGAGGTCTACCCGTTTGAACACCGCCCTTTCTTTCATGCACTTGCGGAAAAATTCGTACCAAGTCCGCTTTTGTCCGTCCAGATACGCTTCAAACTGCCGACAGCCTTTGCCGCGCAGTTCGAGCAGCACGCCCATTTCTTCCAACGGTGAGGTCAGCACCATCACGTCACCAATCCGGTAAGTGCTCGTGTAGCCGTACATTCCACGCGGCTCCTGCACCAGATATTTCATTTTCAGCCGAAGTACATCTTCAATGATGTGCTTCACATCCATTGTTGGAAAGCGGATACGCACATAGTCGAACAGCAGTGTCAGCGGCTCAGGATGCAGCCGAATGAGCGCGTCTTTCAGCCGCTTGCGTACCTTTTGCGATACGGATTGGTTTTCCTGCTCCAACCGGCGGTAATATTCCGGTGTCAGTCCGGCTTCAAGAGCCATATCCTGTTCGGATATGCCAATTTGCATCCGTTTTGCCCGAAACTCCATTATCCAAGTCTTATTTTGCAATTTTACCTCCGTTTCTGATTGATTTTGTTCAAAGTTTTGCGCAGTTTGCCTATCTTGTCCGATTTGTACCCCCCTGTTAGATACAGGGGGTTCCGACGTTTGGGCGCGGCTAACGCCGCGCCCAATGCACCGTTCCGTGCCGTCGGCTTTCGCGCTGCACGCCGCCGCACGGACGGCGCGAGGGCATAGAAAAACGCGCAGAGTTCTTTCCTCTGCGCGTTTTGCGTGTACATATTTAATTTCAAAAAAGCAGCGCCATATAATCCTGACGCCCATCAAGTACACGGGTAACTTCTACATATTCGTTGCCCACAACACGATAGAACACAATCTGCTTTGCTACTACTAAAAACCGAATGTCCGTATCTACCGCATAGCGACTGCACAATTCTGTGCCCATAAACGGATTATCCTCTAACAGCATAATCGCGTCATACACCCGACGAGTTAATTTTGCTGCTGCTGACGGATTGTTAAGCTGCTCCCTAATATATCGTTCCGTTGCCCGCATATCTTCAACAGCAGTTTTCTTAAATTTAATTCTCATTCAGCAATACCCAACATAGCCCGGGCCTGCTCGGCAGAATAGCTTTCGGTGCAATCATCGCCCTTTTTCAGTTCTTTCACCAACCGTGCCAGAGCCTTTGCCTTAACAATTTCCGCATTATCTCCTGTCACTGCAAAGGGGAAACCGCCTGCATTTAATGACTGCTGAAAAAACACATTGATTGCGTCCGTGAGTGTCAACCCCGTTTTTGCATAAATCTGCTCCAATTCTTCACGAATTTCAGGATTCATGCGAATACGGAACATATCTGTTTTTGCAGAAGAAATAACATTATCCATCTTGCAGACCTCCTTTTCAAATTTAGTATAACACATCGTATTCTATGCGTCAATTATATAGCTACATTGTTGCTACATAATTATTTTGCACACCTCCCAATCTCCTGCAAAAAGTCGTACCCTTTCGGCACGATCGGAGTATAAAACTCCGTAATCACCCCCTTTCCGGTATCGGCATAACCTCTGCCCTTGATATTCTTGAAAAAGAACTCCTTTTTCGTTTCGCCAAACATCATGCTGTATCCGAGTTCGGACATTCTGCCAAGCGCGACACGGAAATTAAACTGGTCGCGGATACCGTCACCGAGATATTTAGCATCCGGGCGCTGACAGGCGAGAATCAGGAAGAATCCCGCCTGCCGTCCCAGCATGACAATCTGCCGCAGCTTGTTGAGCACATCTTCGCGCTCCCTGCTGGTTAGCATTTCCATAAACGCAACGTACTCGTCAAATACGAGAAAATGCGTTGAAAGTCCGAGATACGCATAGTTTTCGCCAGTTTTGTAACCCTCCATGCGTTTCATATCTGCACTGCGTTCGTGCATAGCCGTGCAGAAATCGGTGATACACTGCACGATCTCCTCTTTGCGGCTGCACACGTTCGGCAGGACAGTAGACAAATCCGCTAAATCCGCGTTTTTCGGGTCGAGAATGTACAACACCGCACTGGTTTTCAGCAATGCCCGAATCAGCGTCAGGATAAAATACGTTTTGCCGCCGCCTGTGCCGCCCGCAATCAGCATATGCGGCAGGCTGTCAAACTCCCAATAGGTGTTCTGCATAAGCCGCATTTTGCCGTGCTCCACGCACACCTCGGAGATGGGGATACGGTTAGAGATCATGTCATACAGCAGCGTGTACTCCACAAATCCGTCCAACAGTTCTCTGCTGACCAGTTCACAATACAGGCCGCTTTCCAGCTTGTTTTCCAAGTGCAGCAGCGGTTCTTGAAACTTTCCGAGCGTAATTTCTGCCGTGATATGCAAAAGCCCGTTTTCCATGCGGTAATACATTCGCGGAAAACGGGCAATCTTCGGTTTTGAACTTGCAGGCAGGTCCTTAAAAAATCCCTCGGACTGTTTGGTGTCGCTCTGCTCATACCACTGATTTTCCAGCACCATGCACGCCAGCTTTTGCCGATGGCGCATTTCATTCAGCTTGTCCGGAAACCGGCGGTACAGCAGCCACGCCGTCACGGTACACACTTTCCCGCCCATCGCCGCGCTGAACAGCAGGTAAGCCACGGACGGACTGCGCCAGTCTGTGCGGATATTCAGCAGTACAAATGCCACGGCAAACACCGCGAACAGCAGGAAAAACACCGTTCGGAACACCAAATCTTTATCGCTCGGGCGAATCCGCCTGCCGCGATTTCTACACAGCCTGTGCATTACGGTTTCTTATCCGCCGGAACATCCTTGTGCGGCTGGCTGTTCTGTGCGGGCGTTTTGAGCACCAGATCGTCCGCCTTGATGTACCAGTCTACTTCTGCGCTGTTGCCGAACGTCACATGGGCGATAGCGCCGAACATCGGATTGACCAGCTTCACTTCTGCGTTGTACGCAAAATCGCGCACCGGAACGCTCGCCGGAACACTGACCTGAATCATACGGCCCTGCTTGTCGCTTTTCAGATCGTAGGTGCGCTCCTTGACCTCCTCGGACGGCGTGCCGTCTGCGTTCTCCTCGAACACCTCGCGGCGCATTGCCGAAAAACGCAGCGTGCCGAGCGTTGCTTCATTTTCACCGAAAAAACCATTGCTGAATCGCATAAATCGTACCGTCCTTTCTCGTTTACGCCTTTTCCATATCTTCCGCGTGCAGAATGTAGTCCACGAACGCGCGGCCGTTGATAACGTAGCCCTCAGCCGTCACCGACGGATTCTTGAGCTTGACCGGCTCCATGTATGCGAACTGCTTCTGGCCTGCCGCACCGTCGATCACGACCTCAATATCATCCGCACGCTGCACATCGCTGAACAGCTTGTAGCGGCGGTACAGCACCTTGGTCTGGGTGCCGTTGCGGCGGGTGTCGCCGCGCTTCACCTCGGCCGGACCGCCAAATTCCAGATTGCCGAGCGATTTTGCCATGTTCGGGATAACAAATTTCAATTCCATAAAATTACCTCCAAATTTTAATTCATTACTTCCGCGATACCCGCCATCACATATTCTGCACACGGCAGGGCAATCGAGTTACCAAGTGCGCGATAACGGGCATGATCGCTGATTTCTTCATTCTTGCAGCCGTATTTTGTCCAGTTTTCAGGCAGACCCATCAACCGCTCACATTCCAGCGGTGTCAGCACACGCAGGAATCCGTCTTGTTCCTCACCCTCGTACCAAAACGAAAACGGCGCCGTTACACTCGCAAGCAGAGTTGGGAACGGTTCTCCTCCTCGTCCAAAGCTGGCGCAGAACCCTTTCTGATCTCCGACCTGTGCCATAGTTCGCATCCGCCGGAGGGAAAACGGTCTGACAATGGGTACCTGCCGCCCTGTTTGAGCAGCAGGTACTCCACCTCTTTGGGTGGCGGACAACCCGCCCGGACCGCTAATCGTAGAAAACGGGAGCACAGTCCGGGGCTTAAATAATACTTCTCCGGCACGCTGGCCTGCAAAATCCGCCACGACGAACACGCGCTTGCGCCGCTGTGCGAGGGCGGGTTCTCCCCAATACTGGGCGTCCAGCAGTCGCCAAGCGGTATCAGCGCATCCCCCTCGCACCATTCCGGCGTGTGCCCATCCACGAGGAGGCACTGAAACCTCGGCACCTGTGAACGCACTGAGCATGGCTGCAAAATCCAGCCTGTCATTTGAAGAAAACGCTCCCGCAACGTTTTCCCAAATACAGAAAGCTGGATACCGACCATTGGTTGCATATCTCATCTCCTCGATAATTCGCATGGCCTGATAGAACAGGCTGGATTTTTTGCCTGCGAAACCATTTCTCGTGCCAATCTGCGACAAGTCCTGACAGGGCGAACCGAATGTGATCACATCGACCGGCGGTATCTCTGCACCGCTGATCTTCGTAATGTCGCCCAAGTGCAGCATATCCGGGAAATGTCGTCTGGTAATGGAGATCGGGCGTGCTTCGATCTCGCTCGCCCACACAGGTTCCATGCCGCAGTGCATCGCCGCCAGCGGAAACACGCCGATTCCAACAAACAGACTGCCGAGTTTAAGTACGGTCACGCGCGTACCTCGTGCGGCCCATCGTGCCGCGGATACGGCAGTTGCCGGTACGGATTTTCTTGCCGCGCACACGGGCAAGGCAGTCACAATGCTCGTCCGGGTCCAAGTGTGCGCCGCAGTGCGGACAGGTGTTGTAGTACATGAGTATCCCTCCTGCTATTACATGAATTGTCATACTATCTGTACGCTGAACGGCGGCGGTCTGGCAAACAAACAATAGATTTTATATTGAGTAAGCATGATCTTCTCCTTTTTCGGGTAATGAAAAAGCCGTCCTTCTTTGAGAACGGCTTTCGCTTTACCAGTTTTTGGCGTAATATGGTTTGTATTTTAGGAAACAGCTTGTCCTGCTTTATTTTTGTCATTTTACGGTAATTTTGTTGTTCTTGTCACACCGCAGCATGAAAAGGCTTGTACAAATTCCCCTCAAAAGTTGTTCTTATCCCATCGTACCAGAGCAAAAAGCCAGAACAACTTACGACAACCTTCTCCGCCTGATCGACGACCCGGATGTTCGTGAGCCGCTCAAATTCCTGCGGGAACGGGAAGTCGTGCATTTCCAGCGGTTTGGAGATGCGCTGCGCGTTGTGCAGGATAATCTGGATGCCAAGAATTACTACGCCTACAATCCGTCCATCGACATCCGGCCCAAAGAGAAATAACGCATTTGCAAGGAGATGGTCCCTGACCGTCTCCTTTTTTGTGCAAATACTGTATCAATCTGGGGTATTGTGCAAAACAAATTTGAACACTTTACTGTGTAAAGTGACTTTTCTTTTCCGTGCATTTCTGCTATAATGTTATTGAGTAGCGCATATTATATATTTGCCTGATCACTATCGGACAGGCCTTCGCATAAATTTCAGTAAGTAGGGGAACAAGCATGAAAGAACAGAAATTGGTCATCACCGGTATGGGCGCTGTTACGCCGATCGGTATTGGTGTGGACGCATACTGGTCCGCACTGGTGGAGGGACAATGCGGTGTAGGAAAAATTACCCGCTTTGATGCATCCGAGCTGCCCGTGCAGATCGCGGCAGAGCTGAAGGACTTCGATCCCGCTGCCTACATGCCGAAAACGCTGGCCCGCACGATGGACCCGTTCATGCAGTTTGCCTTTGTTGCGGCCGAGGAGGCTCTCAAGGACAGTGAGCTGTCCATCGAGAGCGAAAGCGACCGTATCGGCATCGTCATGGGCACTGCAATGGACGGCGTTACCACCGTTGCACAGACGCAGGCTGCGTTCGACGCAGGCAAGCGCGTCGGCCCTCGCTTTGTGCCGATGACCATCGGCAACATCGCTGCTGCCCAGATCTCGATTGCACACGGCATTCACGGCCCGAGTCTGACGCTCAACACGGCATGCTCGGCAGGCGGCGACGCCATCATGACCGCAGCGATGCTGCTCCGCTCCGGCGAGGCAGACGCGGTTCTGGCAGTCGGCGGCGAGAGCATTCTGTGCCCGATCGTCGTTTCCGGTCTGTCGCAGGCCAAGGCGCTTTCCCGCCGAAACGACGACCCCGAGCAGGCGTGCCGCCCGTTCGACCTTGACCGCGACGGCTTCGTTATCGGTGAGGGCGGCGGCGCTCTCCTGATCGAGACCGAGGAGCATGCACTCGCCCGCGGCGCAAAAATCCACGCCGTACTCGCCGGTTACGCGAACACCTCGGATGCACACCACGTTACCGCGCCCTGCCCGGACGGCGAAGGCGCTTCCCGCTGCATGAAGCTGGCGCTCAAGAGGGCCGGCATGCAGCCGTCCGACATTGGCTATATCAACGCGCACGGCACGTCCACGCCGCTCGGCGACAAGGCCGAAACGCTGGCGGTCAAGACCGTGTTCGGCGGCCGCGAAAGCGCACCGCCGATGAGCTCCACCAAGTCCGCGACCGGCCACCTCATGGGTGCCGGCGGCCTGACCGAAGCCATCGCCTGCATCAAGGCCATCGAGGAAGGCGTTCTGCCGCCCACCCTGCACCTGGCAAAGCCCGATCCGGAATGCGATCTGGATTATGTGCCGAATACCGCGCGCAAGGCGGAAATCAACGCCGCAATGAGCAATTCGCTCGGCTTCGGCGGACAGAATTCCAGCCTGATTGTTGCCAAATACGAGAAATAATTCCTATCAAGAATACGCAGTTAGTGATTATGTATCCTTAAAATTGCGAATCTTTATCCTATTGCAAATAAAAATAACAGGGACATCGGCATGCAGCCTGTGTCCCTGTAAGATTTTTCTTCTTGCAATTCCATGATTGTGTGGTATTATAATATTCGTTAAGTAGTTTTTAACTCTACATACAACCCATTTCCTGAGGTAATTACGAATTGCTAATTCCCCATACAAATTATTACGAGGTGATCCCTTGAGTCACGAATACACCTATGATATTTCCATGTTCCGCGACACATTTGAAACCCGTTTCACCTATCTGAACGGTTTTCTTCGCAATGTTTCGCGTTTCGGCAGCCGACCGGCACTCTTTGACCCGCGTTCCGGCCGCCGCTGGACCTACCGCGAACTGAACGTCGAAGCCAACCGTCTGGCGCATGCGCTGCGCGCGGACGGCGTCGGCAAGAACGACGTTGTCATGTTCACCCTGCTCAACTCGCCGGAGTTTGTTTTCTGTTATCTGGCGGCGCACAAGATTGGTGCGGTCGCGTGTCCGGTCAACTACCGGCAGGGCGCAGGCGAGATTGCACTCGTCATTGATGACAGCACGCCCAAGGCTTTCATCTACGACGCCGAGTTCGGCGAGCTGTCCGGCGGTGCGCTCGACCTGTGCGAGAGCAAGCCTGCCATCAAGATCGTTGTCGGCGCGGACGATGCCGTACCTGCCGGTCAGGTGCGCTACGCAGATTACGTTTCCGATCAGCCGGAGAACGACCCGCCGATCGACTTCGACCCGCACATCTACGACGAGACCACCCGTCTGTACACCTCCGGCACAACCAACCGTCCGAAGGGCGTGCCGATCAACAATATCAACGAGGTGCTTTCCGCGCATGACGTTATGATGCACTTCCCTCTCGGTCCGACCGACCGCACGATGAACATGACCCCGTGGTTCCACCGCGGCGGCATCCACTCCGGCGGCCCGTGCCCGACCCTCTATGCGGGTGGCGAAGTTGTCATTCTGCGTGATTTTGCACCGAAGCGCTGCCTGGAATATGCCTCGAAGTACAACATCTCGTTCCTGATCGGTGTACCGACCATCATCGCCATGCTCGCCCGCACGCAGGAGCGCACCCCGCACGACCTGTCCGCGCTGCGCGGCATTGTCACCATGGGCGCGCCGTTTGAAAAGAGCGCATGTGAGAAGTATATGAAGCTGCTCACGCCGAACATTTTCAACGGATACGGCACAACGGAATCCTTCTGGAACACATTTCTGCGCCCGTTCGACCTGCCGGATAACGCAGGCTCGGCCGGTCGCTCGTGTACGGACGACGAGGTTCGCATCGTAAAGCTGCGCGAGGACGGCTCCCATTCCGAGCCGGACGACATGGTCCCGCACGACAACGTGGCCGAGGGCGAGATCATCATCTCCTCTCCGGCAAAGAGCGCATTTTGTTACTATAATAACCCGGAAATGACCGAGCAGAAGTTCTACAAGGGCTTTCTGTACACCGGCGACGTCGGCACATGGGACGAGAACGAGTTCGTCACCGTGCGCGGCCGCAAGGACGATATGATCGTTTCCGCAGGCGAGAACATCTATCCGCCGCAGATCGAAGCCGTACTGAACGACCATCCCAAGGTTGCAGAGAGCGCCGTTATCGGTGCGCCGGACAAGCTGCGCGGCGAAGTTGTTGCGGCATATGTTGTGCCGAGCGATCCCTCCCTCACCGTTGAGGAGCTGAAGGAGTACTGCACGAACAGCCCCATGCTGTCCTCGTACAAGTGGCCGCGCATCTACAACATCGTTGATTCCCTGCCGCACACCGCGACCGGCAAAATCATGCACCGCGCCCTGCGCAAGCAAAAATAACCCAGACAGCACAAAAGGAGAATGGATTCGTTCCATTCTCCTTTTTACATCTACAACACGTTTACAGTAATCCTTGCAGCGACAGTGCAGCCGCCAGCGCCAGCAAAATGGCGATCAGCGTTTTCAGCACGCGCAGGAATCGTTCTCTTGTGACAAACCGCCGCCAGCCGGTCGGCTTCGGGTCGGGCGGCAGCATTTCGTCCGGTGTCGGCTTATGGTCGAGCAGCCCCACGCCGCAATCCTTGCATTTACGAACATTCTCGACGTATTCCGCGCCGCATTTCGGGCACCAAGGCATAATTCGTTACTCCTTCCAGATGAAAATCGGCAGCGGCGGATCATTTTTGCGGTTCATCCACTCACAGCCGAGCACGGTATAGGTTCGGTCATCCAGTTCCCTCAAGTGAGCCAGAAGCGCATCGCGCTCCTCATAGCCGTTTTCCTTGCCGTAATAGAGCGCAAGCGCCATCAATCCGCCTTTTTTGAGCAGCTTCAGTCCCGCATCAACAGCAGGTAGTGAAGTCTCTGCGGTGGTGAATTTTGTCGGGTCTCCGCCGGGCAGACGGCCGAAATTGAACACGATGCAATCCACGGTCTCCGGTTCGGCGTAGTGTGTCATGTTAGCGTGGCTGTCGAGGTAAACCTCGGCGCTGAGGTGCTCTTTCGCCAGCAGCTCGCGGGTCTGCCGAACGGCATCCTCCTGCACATCAAAGGCAAGCACACGGCCGATTTCGCCTGTCAGACGGCACAGCAGCGCTGTGTCTCTGCCCTTGCCCGCAGTCGCATCAATACAAAAATCGCCTTCCCGAACCTGCCGCCGGAGCACATCATGCACAACCGAAAGTGTGTTCATGCTCTGCCCTCCTCAAAAGCGGCCGCCGCCGAGCGCGCGCGCGATTTCATCCCGCGCAGCCATGAGCGGCGCACGCAGTTCTGCCACGCGCTGGTCGGTCATGCGGCTGACCGGCGCGGACAGCGAAATCGCGTAGGACGCGCGTCCGCGGTAGTCCGGAATGGCGGCTGCAATGCAGCGCACGCCAAGCTCGTTCTCCTCATTGTCGAGCGCATAACCAAGCTGACGCACCTTGTCGATCTCACGGAAGAATGCGTCCTCATCGACGATGGTGTGCTCGGTCCACGCGTGCACATCGCTGTGCTGCCACACGTCGCGCACCTCTGCGGTGTCCCATGTGGCAAGAATTGCCTTTCCAACGCCCGTACAGTAAAGCGGCAGGCGCATGCCGATGCGCGAGAACATGCGGATGGCAGACGAGCCGTTATCCACTTTATGGATGTACACAATGTCCTTGTCGTCGCGCATGACAAGGTGAACGGTCTCATCCGTGCACTGCTCAAGCCGTTCAAGCGACGCGCGTGCTCTCTCAACAATATCCAGATTATCCACAATATAGCTGCTCATCTCGCACAGGCGCATACCGGCGCGGTAGACGCTGGTTTCCGCGTCGCGCTGCACATAGCCGCGCGCACACATGCTGGTCAGCAGACGGTGAACCGTGCTTTTGTGCAGGCCGGTTTCCGCAGACAGGCCGCCGATGCTCATGCCGTTGCGGCTGCGGCACAGAGTTTCCAGCAAATCGAATGCGCGGTCGAGCGATTGAACGGTCGATTGCTCCGCCATGAAAACGCTTCCCTTCGTTCCGTATTATAAAACACATCTCCATTATACAGCAAAGCTGCACAAAAAACAAGGGATTATTTTGGTGTGGTCGCCAAATTGGGATTGGTCACTTGCGAAGCGGACGGAATTTGCGCTGACACCGCGCGGGCGCAACACAAGGCGAATTGCCCGAAGGGCAAGAGAGCGTTCCCTGTGGGATAACAGTGCCGCGCAGCTTTTTAACACGTTATACCGCCTGTCACCTGCGAATAAATCTGCTGATAAACACCATCTTGCAGGAATCGAAATTTCTCCTTTTACAAAGCAAAACCACAGTCAAAACGACTGTGGTCTGCATAAAATTCAGCAATTAAACATTGAAACGGAACAGAACAACATCGCCGTCCTGCATCACATACTCCTTGCCCTCGGAGCGAACTAAACCCTTTTCGCGGGCAGCAGCCAGCGAACCAAGCTCGATGAGGTCCTTATAGTTGATAACCTCAGCACGAATGAAGCCGCGCTCGAAGTCGGTGTGAATCTTGCCGGCAGCCTGCGGCGCCTTGGTGCCCTTCTCGATGGTCCACGCGCGGACCTCCTGCTCGCCGGCGGTAAGGTAGCTCATCAGGCCGAGCAGGTCGTAGCAGACCTTGATCAGACGGTCCAGACCGGACTCGTGCAGGCCGAGTTCGGACAGGAACATCTCCTTCTCCTCTGCGTCCATGCCGGCGATATCCTCCTCCAGCTTTGCGCAGATCGGCAGAACCATCGCGCCTTCTGCGTCTGCGATGGCCTGTACCGCCTTGAGGCGCTCGTTCTCGGTGTCGTTGCCGGTAAAGCCTTCCTCATCCATGTTTGCCGCGTAGATGACCTTCTTCGCGGACAGCAGGTCGCTCTCGCCGATCACGCGGTCAATGTCCTCGTCCTCGCCAAAGCCCTCGAAGGTGCGGGCGGTCTTGCCCTCCTCCAGATGCGCCTTCAGGTTCTCGAGGATTTCCACATCGCGGAGCAGCTTCTTGTCTGCCTTCGCAGCCTTGCGGGTACGCTCGAGACGGCGCTCGAGGTGCTCGATGTCCGCAAGGATCAGCTCGAGGTTGATGGTCTCGATGTCACGGGCCGGATCGACCGAGCCTTCAACGTGCACGATGTTCTCGTTGTCGAAGCAGCGGACAACGTGAACGATGGCGTCAACCTCGCGGATGTGGGACAGGAACTTGTTGCCCAGACCCTCACCCTTGCTTGCGCCGCGCACCAGACCGGCGATGTCCACGAACTCGACCACCGCAGGCGTGGTCTTCTTTGCGTGATAGAGATCGGTCAGCGGCTGCAGACGCTCATCCGGTACAGCAACCATGCCGACGTTCGGGTCGATGGTGCAGAACGGATAGTTTGCGCTTTCCGCGCCCGCCTGCGTAATTGCGTTGAACAAGGTAGACTTGCCGACGTTTGGCAGTCCGACGATGCCGAGTTTCATAATGTAATTCCTCCAACTTTATAAGGGGATTTTCTGCTCCCCGTTTTCTGCATAAAAATAGTATACCGCTTTCGCTGGAATTTTGCAATGTTTTGCGCTATACTAAAGATACCAATTTGTCTGCAAGAGGTGAAAAGCCATGCCTTCTTATGTCACTTACCATATTTTTGCGGCTACCGTACAGCGCGTAACCAGTGATTCGGTTGCCCATATCGCGTCCTCCTATCCGGCGGCCTACCGATGGGGCTCGCAGGGAGCGGACCCGCTGGCGCTCTATCACGCGCCGTTCCCGTCCGCCCTGCGCAGACTGGCGAACCGCATCTGCACCGAACCGCCCGCGCCGCTGTTCGAGTCACTGTGCAAAGCCGCCGTCGCGTCGCACAACACGGCTGCGCTCGCATATGTATTCGGATTCTGCACGCACTATGCACTCAGCCGCGTAACCTATTCGTTTGTTTCCGCACAGGCGGACAGGCTGTCGCAGTTCATGCCGGGCTACTCTGCCGAGGCACGCCGCCATTTAGTCGAGAGCGACATCGACGGTGTGATGATCGCGGATTTTGTCTCGGACACGCCCGCCGAGTACGAAGCGTACCGTCAACTGGAGCCGGATGCGCCCGAGTCCCCTCTCGCGGCGAAAATTCTGGCGCAGGCCCTGCGGGAGACGTATGGCGTGCACATCACCCCTGCCGCCGTCTACCACTCGATGAACGATATGCGCCGCATGCACCATCTCGCGCATCAGGGTGCCTCTGCACTCAGCCGTCTGCAGCGGTTCGAGCACCTGATCGGCAAATCCGGTTTTGCGTCCTCGCTCATCCGTCCGACAGAGCCGCTCTCGGCGGACTGCACCAATCAGGAGCACCGTCCGTGGACATCCCGCACTGGCGAGCGAACGGATTCGTTCTACGATCTGTTTGATGCCGCCGTGCCGCTGGCGGTCTCGCTGCAGCGTGCCGCTCTCGACCGCTATTATCAGCAGAAGCCGCTCGATCCGCGCTTTTTCCCCACGGATTTTACGGGCACACCCATCAAAAAATAAAAATTTGATAACTTAGCGACAGGTTTCGTATGACTTCGCTCCCTGAAATGGGTATTCTTGGTGCTGTTACCAAACTGTAACCATTGAAAGGAGTGAATATGGCGCACATCATTCCGCCATACTACCATCATGCGAAACCTGTTATCTTTTGTTTTGGGCGTGATTTCACGCCTGCTCTACCTGCTTCTGCGGCTCATCCTGCTGCTCGACCGCACGATCTGCCGCGTATACGACCTGCCGGTCTGGAGCCGGTTCGCCGGCGTTCTGCGGCAGGCAGGCCGCCGCCGTTCGGTCTGTGCGCTGAGCGTTTTCGGACTGCTGTTCCTGCTGCCCGCTCTGCTGCTGACCCGGCCGGGTACGCTGCTGCTTGCGGACGGTCAGCCGCTCGGTGTCATCGAGGACAGCGCAACGCTGCTGAACGCAGTAAACGCGGTTGAATCCAGTGCATCTGCCGTTTCCGGCACGGACTATTACCTGCCGCTGCGCCTGCAGGCCAAACCGGTGCGGACAGCTGCTCCGCTGCTGACGCAGGAGGAACTCGAGCGCAATCTCATTACTGCCAGCGGCGAGTTGGACACGCTTGCCATTATTTCAGTAGACGGCAAACAGACCGCCATTGCCGCCGATACGGACGGCGCGCAGGCCGCGCTCGACCGGATCAAGGCCGCGTACACGACAGCGGCAGACGAAAACGTACACTTCCTGCAGACCGTCCGCGTGGACAAGGCCGTTGCGCCAGCCGCGCTTGCAGAGACCGATTCCGCGCTGTATGATACCCTGTCGCAATGCCTTGACGTGACCGCGACCCGCGCCGTCACCTACACCGAGCAGATTCCGTTCGACACCGTGACGCAGGAGAACGAAAATCAGGACCAGACCTATTGCGAGACCGTCCAGCAGGGCTGTGCGGGTACAGCGCAGGTCACCGCCGAGATTGAAACCGTGGACGGCGAGGAGCGCACGCGCACCATCCTTGCTCGCACCGTGCTCCGGCAGGCCACCGACGAAATTGTCGAGGTCGGCACGCGCAATGTCGGCATCGGTACCGGAGAATTTGCCGTGCCGCTGACCAGCTACACGTTCACCTCGGCGTTCAAGTACCGCTGGGGCCGCCTGCACGGCGGCGTGGACCTCGCCGTGGACGAAGGCACGCCGGTCTATGCCGCGGATAACGGCAAGGTCATCGTTGCAGAGGACTCCGGCAACGGCTACGGCAGCTATATCATCCTCGACCACCGGAACGGCTTCAAGACGCTGTACGGGCATAATTCACAGCTGCTCGTGTCGGTCGGCGATGTGGTCAGCAAGGGCGATAAAATCGCGCTTTCCGGCAATACCGGCAATTCCACCGGCCCGCATCTGCATTTTGAGGTGCAGGTGAATGATGAAAAGGTAGATCCGACGCAATACGTTAATCTGTCATAATTTTACAATCATTTCAAATTTATAACCATGTAAACCGTAGGGCGGGATGAGGTCATACCCCAGAGCATCTTCTCTTGCCCTTTGGGCAATTCACCTTGTCCCGCCCTGCAATAAAGTCTCATCATATGCAGCAATAATTACTAATTTCTAACTACTAATTACTAATTAAAAAAGAGAGATTGGTTTCCCAATCTCTCTTTTTGGTTACTCCATCGCCTCGACTTCATCAATCTTGGTGAGGTACTTATTCTGATAGAATTTGAGCTTCTCCGCGAACTGCGGGGTCTCCTTATACGCCTGCTTGACGTAGGCGTGCGTATCAAACTCGGCTGCGCCCTCGGCCAGCTGGATGGTATAAATGGCGATATTCGAGCAGTGGTCGCTGATCTTCTCAAGGTCATGCACAATATCCAGGAAGTGGATACCGGTCTGCATGGTGCACTCGTTCCGGCCCAGACGCTCGATATGGCGGCTCTTGAGACGCTCCTTCATCGTATCCACGACTTCTTCCAGCGGCTCGACCATACGGGCGGTCGAAACAGCCTGATTGTCATAGCCGTCAACGGTCATGTCGAGCACCTCGGCAACCGCTTCGCACATGGTGCGCAGTTCCTGCATCGCACTCGGCGAGAAGGACAGACCGGCCTCACGGAACTCGTCGGCACGCTCGAAGATGTTCTGCGCATAGTCGCCGATCTTCTCAAAATCAGACAGCGAGTGCATCATCTCGGCCATCTGGCGGCGCTGATCAACCGAACGGATGTTGTGGATGGTGGTCAGGTAACGGCCAATCTCAACCTCTGCACGGTCGAGGAAGGCCTCGTGCTCGTGGAAGATCTCCTCGTTTGCAGCCGCGCCGCCGAACAGCGGGTCGGTTGCCAGATGGAAATTCTGCTTGGCAGTGTCGCCCATGTCAGCAATGCAGCGCTGCGCCTGATCGAGTGCCAGAGACGGCGTGGTCAGGAAGCGAGGCTCCAGCTTTGCCAGCGGGTCCTCCTGCGTCTCCTCTGCGGGCACGCTCGCCGTTGCCAGCTTGACCAGCAGACCGGTGAACGGCAGGAACAGAACCGTACAGGTGAGATTGAACAGCGTATGGAAGTTTGCGATGCCGCCCTTGTCGATCGCGTTATCCCAGAAAGAGAAACCAACCGTGTACTGAATCGCATAAATGCCGATCAGGAACAGGATGGAGCCGATCAGGTTGAAGTAGAAGTGTACCATCGCGGTACGGCGGGCATTCTTGGAGCCGCCCACCGAGGACAGGAATGCGGTGATACAGGTACCGATGTTCTGACCGAGGATGATCGGGATAGCAGCCGAATAGGTGATCGCACCCGTGGTGGACAGCGCCTGCAGAATACCAACCGATGCGGAGGACGACTGGATGATCGCGGTAACGCCCGCGCCGACCAGCACGCCGAGCACCGGATTGGAGATAGCAGCGAACAGATCCGCGAACTGCGGCAGATCAGCCAGCGGTGCAACCGCGCCCTCCATGACCGACATGCCGATGAACAGAATACCGAAGCCGGTGAAGATATCCGCGATATCGCGGGTACGGCGCTTTTTTGCAATCATCATAATGATTACGCCGACAAGCACGATGATATATGCCAGATTCTTCGGCTTGAGCAGATCCATGAACAGGCTGCCGCTGCCCTCGCCGCCGGACAGACGCAGGATCTGCGCGGTAATCGTGGTACCGATGTTAGCACCGAGGATAACGCCGACCGACTGCTTGAGCGTCATGATACCGGCGTTTACAAAGCCGACAACCATAACGGTCGTTGCGGACGAAGATTGAATGACCATGGTAACTACCATGCCCATCAGCAGAGCAGTAACGACATTGCCCGTCATTTTTTCAAGCGTTTTCTCCAGTTTAGAGCCTGCTGCGCGCTCCAAACCTTTTCCCATTGTCGTCATACCGTAGATGAACAGCGCAAGACCGCCGATCATCTGCACGATTGACAGCACATCAAAACCCATATGCTTCCTCCCGTTTTGTTACACAATCATTTTCATTATTTCTTTACGATTCGCATACATTTTAATTATATGGTTTTTACATGGTACTGTCAATAAAAATTGCGTTAATACGCAGGCTTTACACACATTTAACATTGGTTTGCCTACCCGGCAGGGGCACAAGAGGGTAGACACCTGCGGTTTCCACCCTCTGATTTTCACCCCTTTCCCTTTGGGATAGCACGGCGAAATTTGCAGAACTGAGACTATAAAGGAACGGCAGAGGATTTTTTCTTCCGTAGGGGCGGACCAATGTGTCCGCCCATTCCCCTACCTCTATGCAATGCCAGATACATTACTGCTACACATATGGTTTACTCTACGCAGGCGCGACACAAGGTGAATTGCCCGAAAGGCAAGAGAAGGTCCTCTGGAGGATACCCGTGTCGCGCAACTCGTTGGCTCGTTATTACGGACGGCACCTACGAATATAATCCATTAATATCATTTAACAACTATCCGTAGGGCGGGGTGCCCTCACCCCGCCGTTCCCCAATACCCCCCTTATGTTAAACCCAACCGGAGACATTGTTTCATCTGTACGTTCATTTTCCATTCTCCATTTTCAATCCTCAATTACTCCACAGAACGCAAAAAAGGACCCGAAACGGGTCCTTTTTGTGTGGTAAGGCTCTTACTTAATATTATCAAACAGTCCGGTAAAATCAAACGTTGCAAAGTAGTCCTTCGGGGTCTCTGCGCGGCGGATCATTTCTACCGAGCCGTCCTCGCGGAGCAGCAGCTCTGCGGAACGCAGCTTTGCGTTATAGTTATAGCCCATCGAGAAGCCGTGCGCGCCGGTATCGTGGATATAAACGTAATCGCCGATGTCAATCTGCGGCAGATTGCGGTCAACGGCAAACTTATCGTTATTTTCGCACAGACCGCCGGTCACATCGTAGGTATGATCGCACAGCGCGTTTTCCTTGCCGAGCACGGTGATATGGTGGTATGCACCGTACATCGCCGGACGCATGAGGTTCGCAGCGCAGGCGTCCAGACCGGCATACTCCTTATAGGTATGCTTCTGGTGGATGCACTGGGCAACCAGAGCGCCGTAAGGGCCAAGGATAAAGCGGCCCATCTCGGTGTAGATGGCAACATCGTCCATGCCGGCCGGAACAAGAACCTCGTCGTAAGCCTGATGTACGCCTTCACCGATGGCCATAATGTCGTTCGGCTCCTGCGACGGACGGTACGGAATGCCTACGCCGCCGGACAGGTTGATGAACGCGATATGCACGCCGGTCTCCTTCTGCACGTCAACCGCCAGCTGGAACAGGATGCGTGCCAGTGCCGGATAGTACGCATTGGCAACCGTGTTGGAGGCGAGGAATGCGTGAATACCGAAATGCTTAACACCCTTTTGCTTCATGTACTTGAACGCTTCGACCAGCTGCTCGCGGGTCATGCCGTACTTGGCCTCCTGCGGGGTATCCATGATGGAGTTGTTCAGCACGAAGTCACCGCCCGGATTGAAGCGGCAGGACATGGTCTCCTTCCAGTCGCCTACTACCTTGTCGTAGAAATCGAGGTGGGTAATATCATCGAAGTTGATGATGGTGTTCAGGTCGGATGCGAGCTTGTAGTCCTCTGCCGGCGTGACGTTAGAGGAGAACATGATGTCATGCTCCTTTACGCCGCACACATCGCTGAGCTGCAGCTCAGGCAGGCTGGAGCAATCACAGCCAAAGCCTTCCTCATGCAGAATCTGGATGAGACGCGGGGTCGGCGTCGCCTTTACAGCGAAGTATTCCTTGTAGCCCGGGTTCCACGCAAATGCTTCCTTTACCTTGCGGGCGTTCTCACGGATCGCCTTCTCATCATAAATGTGAAACGGAGTCGGATAGGTTTTGGTGATCTCCTGCACTTGCTGGAGCGTCAAAAAGGGTTTCTTTTCCATTGGTATTTGCCTTTCCTTTACTGGGGTATTCAATCAGTATTCTTACCGAGAATTCGTTCAAATCGACGGCGCATATCGTTTTCCATGCGCTGGGTCTCGATCTCGTCGATATCAACGATACGGTCGTCCTTGATGATGACCACCATGCCCTCGCACAGCATTGCCGGTGCATCGGCACGGTCGAAATTCACCATTTCGCCGTTTACTTCAACGACTACGGAATCGCCTTCAAAACGGTCTACAATTCCGGTCTGCTTTGTCATAGCAGTCTCCTCCTTGCCTCATTGATTCCGGGCGGTACCACATCGGGTATTCCCTTTACTTACATTACTTACTCTTAAGGCAATATCGCATAATTGAACAAGAGCGATTTGCGAATAAATTTTGCGGTGCTGCCTTAACTTCCGCTTTTGCAGATTACTCTACGCAGTGATGGTAGGAATCGAACTCATCGGTCACTGCCTTGGTCGGTGCCGGCGTCAGCAGGCTGACAACAACGATAGCAAGCAGACCGAACACAAAGCCCGGCACGATCTCATACAGATCGAAGATGCCGCCGGACAGCTGCGCCCATACCAGATCGACCACGCCGCCGACGATAATGCCGGCATACGCACCCTGCTTGTTCGTGCGTCTCCAGAACAGCGAACACAGAACCAGCGGACCGAAGGCAGAGCCGAAGCCGCCCCATGCGTAGGATACCAGACCAAGGATGGTGCTGTTCTGGTTGGTTGCGATCAGAACAGCGATAATTGCTACCGCCATAACGCAGCCGCGGGAGACCCACATCAGCTCCTTCTCGCTTGCGTTTTTGTGAACCTTGTTGTGGTAGAAGTCCTCGGTCAGCGCAGATGCGGTAACCAGCAGCTGACTGTCCGCAGTGGACATGATGGCTGCCAGAATAGCCGACAGGAAGATACCCGCGATGAATACCGGGAAGATCTTCGCCACCATGCTGATATAGATGGTCTCCTGGTTGCCGTCGGTCAAGACAATGCTGTCACCAAGGAACATGCGGCCGGAAATGCCGATCATAATTGCAGCCGTCAGGGAAATCAGCACCCAGATGGTTGCAATGCGGCGCGATTTCTTGATTGCCTGCGGAGACGAAATGCCCATGAAGCGCACGAGGATATGCGGCTGACCGAAGTAGCCGAGACCCCATGCAAGCAGAGAGATAATGCCCATTGCAGTATACGGCACGCCGGTCGCACCGTCAACGAACATATTCAGGAAGTTCGGATTGAACGCTTCCACCTGCGAGAAGAACTCGGTCGGGCCGCCCATCGAGAAGATAGCGATGGTCGGAACCGCGAGCACGCAGAAAAACATCAGAATGCCCTGGAAGAAGTCGGTCCAGCAAACGGCGAAAAAGCCGCCCGCAAACGTATACGAGATAACGACCACCGCACCGATCACCAGCGAAACCAGATACGGGATGCCGAATACGGACGAGAACAGCTTCGCGCAGGACACAAAGCCGGACGCGGTGTAGAACAGGAAGAACACCAGAATGAACACCGCTGCAATAACCGAAATCCAGCCGCTTTCATCGTGGAAACGGTTTTTGAAGAACTGCGGCAGCGTAATCGCGTCGTCTGCGGTCTTGGTGTACTGGCGCAGACGCTTGGCAACAAACAGCCAGTTAAGGTAAGTGCCGATTGCCAGACCAATGGCGATCCAGCCTGCGGAAATACCGGACAGGTACGCCGCACCCGGCAGGCCCATCAGCAGCCAGCCGGACATGTCGGACGCCTGTGCGCTCAGGCCGGTTACCCACGAGCCAAGCTGTCGGCCGCCCAGAAAATACTCATTTGTCGTGCGGTTTTTGCCGACGAAATACATACCTATGCAGAGCATAAAGATCAGGTAACAGCAGAATGCCGCTATTGTGATTATGCTGTCGAAAGTCATATGTTTTACCCTCCTAAAATTTCACTTTAATTATACACGGAAACGTGCAATTTTGCAAGATTTCACGAAGGAAATTGCATCTTTAGCGAAAAAATATACACTTTGCACAATTTTCTGCCAAGAAAAATGACAGCAGTTATCACAAACGCACCCAACATATCCTCATTCTGCAATATCGGACGAGTTCTCCTGCATGAGAAGGCGTCCGGCGGTGCGGTCGATGCCAATGGCGCCAAGCGGCGCGGTAATCAGGATGGCGAGCACCGCCACCGAAAGCACCAGCTGTCCGCACGGCAGACCCATCGACAGCGGCACCGAGCCGATGGCCGCCTGCACGGTTGCCTTCGGCAGATAGGCGATGACGCAGAACAGACGCTCCTTCCGGTTCAGCCTGGTACCGAGCATGCACAGGCTCACGCCGACCGCGCGGAACACGAGTGCCAGCGCGATCATGAGCACAGCGGCTGCACCGGCCTGTGCCGCGCAGCGGATATCCACAGCCGCGCCGACCAGCACGAAAAGAATCGCTTCGGCAGCGATCCACAGCTTGCCGAACTTGGCGGACAGACGTTTGGTGACTTTTTCCGAACTTTTGATCTTGAGGACGCACGCCATGCTCATAACGGCCAGCAGTCCGGACACGGACACGATGCCTTTGAGCCAGGTCTCCACCGCTATCAGCAGGAACGACAGCCCGAGAATCAGAATAACCTTCGTGCTGTTGCGGACATAGCAGCCGTGCCGATAAGCGGTTTCAAGGAACAGGTGCAGCAGCAGACCGACAGCCGCGCCGAGCGCCACACCGAGCGCAATGGAAATTGGGATGTTCACGAAATCCATCATGTTGGCACTGCCGCCCTGTGCCATGCCGACAAAGGTCGAGAACAGCACGATCACATAAATATCGTCGCAGGACGCGCCCGCCAGTATCATCTGCGGAATGCCCTGCCCTGTTCCCCGCTTTTCTTCCATCAGCTGTACCATTCTCGGCACAACCACCGCCGGAGATACCGCGCCGAGCACGGCACCCATGACGGCCGCTTCTATCCGGTTGATGCCCAGAATGTGCGGCGCGAGCAGGAAAAACGCCAGAATCTCACAGCTTGCAGGCACGCACGCCATCATGACCGCCGGACGTCCCACCCGCTTGAGGTCGGACAAATCGAGTGACAGACCCGCTTTAATTAAAATAATGATGAGCGCCATCCGCCGCAGGTCAGACGAGATGGACAAAATGGAATCGTCCAGCCAGTTCAGCACATACGGGCCTATCAGAATGCCCGTAAGCAGCATGCCGATGATGCGCGGCAGACCAATCCGGCTGCACAGTGCCGCCGCAGCCAGACCGAGCAGAAATACGAGCGCGAGTGAAGTTAACATAGTTTTTCCTCCCAGAAACGCAGAAAAGCCGATGGCATCTGCGCAGAAATAGTACGCAGAAGTCATCAGCTTTGAAAGCGGTTTAGGACGTTCGTCCAAGGGAGAACCTCATTCCCCTGTTGCAGTTCTTATTATAAGGTATAGGAACCGGTTTGTAAAGCGGAATTTACAGCGCCATCGCTCTCGCCAGCTTGCTGGTCGGCTCAACCACGAGGTCAAGCTGCTGTGCCAGTTCTGCGGCAAGCGCGTGGAAGGTATCCTCACTGCCTGCGACATACTCAAGTTCGATCTCGCACAGCGGCGCCGCTTTGCCGTTATGACGCAGTTCGCCTTCGTCAAGCGCCATTTCGCACACGGTGTCGTCCTCCTGCAGCAGAACCGCACACCGGCGGAACGAAACCGTGCAGATTTCCTGCAGGTCGGCTGCCAGCGCCCGCTCGCACAGGTCGTTCGGTGCACCAAGTTCGGGCAGTCGGCGCAGACCGTCAAGCAGAGAGACCGCCTCGCACTGGTACTCCTCGTGGGCGCGCATGCCGTCCGGCGTATCCGTGTTGCGCAGCTTCATGCAGCACACGCTGCGGTCGTTTTCGCGGCGCAGACGCAGTGCCGCCTGATGTTCCTTCAGCAGTCCGTCCGCCGTGTCAAAATAGCTGGATTCCATGTTGATGGTTCGGCTCTGGCTGCCAATCCGCGAGGAAGCCCACAGCAGCGCCTGACCGAGCAGCTTTTCGTCGGCACGCCACTTGTATTCCTTCTCCATCGTTTTATCCATTATCGCACCTGTCCGTTTCCGTAAATGATATACTTGGTGGTGGTGAGCGCGGTCAGACCCATCGGACCGCGTGCGTGCAGTTTCTGGGTAGAAATGCCGATTTCAGCGCCGAAGCCGAACTCAAAGCCATCGGTAAAGCGCGTAGAGGCATTGACATAGACAGCCGCCGCGTCCACTTCCTCAAGGAATCGCTGCGACGCATCATAATCGCGGGTGACGATACACTCCGAGTGACCGGTGTTGAAGCGGTTGATGTGCTCGATGGCCTCATCGAGCGAATCGACCACCTTGCACGAAATCTCGTAGCCGAGGTATTCTCTGCCGTAATCCTCATCGGTCGCGGGCGCGATGCTGTCACCGAGGATGTCCATCGTGCGCGGACAGCCGTGAATTGCCACATGATCGGGTGCAAGGCCCTCTGCTGCCATCGGCAGAAATTTCTCCGCAACGTCCTTGTGGACGAGCAGGCTTTCCGCCGCATTGCATACGCTCGGGCGCTGGCACTTGGCGTTGACGAGAATATTCTTCGCCATCTCAAGGTCGGCAGTCGCATCAACGTAAACGTGGCAGTTGCCCGTGCCGGTCTCGATGACGGGCACGGTCGCGTTCATGACAACCGAGCGGATCAGTCCTGCGCCGCCTCGCGGAATCAGCACATCGAGATAGCCGTTCAGCTTCATCATCTGGGTTGCGGTATCGCGGCTGGTGTCCTCCACCAGATTGATGGCGTTCTCCGGCAGACCCTCGGCCGCCAGTGCCTCGCGCATCAGCCTGGTCAGGCACATGGAGGACTTGAACGCCTCCTTGCCGCCGCGCAGAATGCACGCCGAACCGGCCTTGAAGCACAGCACAGCCGCATCCACGGTAACATTCGGACGAGCCTCGTAGATAATGCCGATCACGCCCATCGGCACGCGCTTCTGACCGATGTTCAGGCCGTTCGGACGCTTGTGCATCCAGAGCACCTCACCGACCGGGTCGGGCAGCGCCGCCACCTGACGGCAGCCTTCGGCAATGCCCGCAATGCGCTTTTCGTCCAGCATCAGACGGTCGATCAGGCCGTCGTTCAGACCTGCCGCTCTGCCGTTTTCAATATCAATCCTGTTTGCCGCGATGATCTCGTCCGCATGTGTCATCAGCGTGTCCGCAATGGCGAGAATGCCGCGGTTTTTGTCGTTCGTGCCGAGCTTCGCCACCGCGTACTTGGAGCGGCGTGCGTCCTCGGCAATCTGCATAAGCATTCTCATTATATATTCACCTCAACTCTTCACTCTTTTGTTAGTGTTCGCGTTGGAACAAGGTTCCAACCTCTTTACCGTCCACAATATCATACAAAAGTCCCTGCTTATCGCCGTTGGCGACCATCATTGGAATGCCTGCGTCCATGCAAAGCTCTGCGGCGGTGATTTTGGTCGCCATGCCGCCCGTGCCGTGCGCGGAACCGGCGCCGCCCGCCATACGGCGGATTTTTGCGTCGATCTTGCCGACGTGGTTAATCAGCTTGGCCTGCGGGTTGGTGCGCGGATTGGAGTCGTACAGGCCGTCGATATCCGAGAAGATAACCAGCAGATCGGCATCGCACATGCGTGCCACGACTGCGGACAACGTATCGTTATCACCGAAGTTCTCGATGTGCTTCAGCTCGGCAGTTGCAACCGTGTCGTTTTCGTTGATGATGGGCACAACGCCGATCTTGGTCAGCGCGGTAAACGTGTTATGGATGTTGGTGCGCTGGTCGTCATCGACGATATTCTCGCGCGTCAGCAGGATCTGCGCCACGTTAATGCCATATTCCAGAAACATCTTGTCGTAAATGTGCATCAGCTCGCACTGCCCGACAGCCGCTGCCGCCTGCTTGACCGACAGCTCCTTCGGTCTCTCCGCCAGACCGAGCTTTGCCGTGCCGACCGCCACCGCACCCGAGGATACGAGCACCATCTCGAAGCCGCGGTTCTGCAGGTCGCTGATCGTGCGTACCAGACGCTCGATACGGCGGATATTCGGCTTGCCGTTGTCATAAGTCAGCGTCGAGGAGCCGACCTTGACGACAATGCGCCGGACCTCGTTCATGTTCAGCATAAAAATGACCTCCAAAAGATAACGTGGAAGCCTTTTCCCGGACTTCCGCCAATACACACATTTTATCACACTAAAACGCGCGAGACAAGCCGAACGCAAATCTTTTACACTTTATACACATTGTGAAAATTCTATACGGAGATTTTTATCGTTTGCACAGAATTTTTGTTTCAAAACCTGTCATATTGTGCTATACTATATCTTATCTTCTTATGCCCAAATTCGACAGTACCGCTTTTCAGCGGCGCTGTCCGCATATATATTATAATGAAAGGAAGGGACCCGTTATGGCAAACCGCATGGTTCTTCATATTGCCGGTCAAAAATACAACCTGGTCTCCGACGAGAGCGCGGACTATATGAATGAGGTAGCCGAGCTGGCACGCCAGACCGTGGCGCACTGCGGCGGCTCGCCGTCGTTTGCGTCCACACGCGCGCTGGCACTGGCAACGGTCACGCTGGCGGATGATTACATCAAGGCCAAGTCTGCCGCCGAAGCCGCTGAGGCAAAATGCCGTGCCCTCGAAGCCGAGCTTGCCGCACTGCGCGACCGGCAGGCGCAGAATAACGGCAAGCACCCGAATCACAACCGCAAATGAGGAATAAAGTAGAACTTCTTGCTCCCGCCGGTTCGCCGGAGGGCATTCGCGCCGCTGTGCAGTCCGGCGCAGGCGCGGTCTATATGGGCTTCGGCATGTTCAACGCACGCCGCAACGCACAGGGCTTTTCGCATGACGAGATGGCGGACGCCATCGCCTACTGCCGCGCACGCGACGTAAAAACCAATATTACGCTCAACATTCTTGCAGGCGACCGCGAGCTTGAGGACGCCCTTGAGGACGCAAAATTCCTGTACGAAGCAGGCGCGGACGCGCTCATCATTCAGGATCTGGGACTTGCGCGGCTCATCCACGCACATGCGCCGGATTTCGCGCTGCACGCCTCCACGCAGATGACCATTCACACGCTCGACGCAGCAAAGCAGGCGCGCGACATTGGCTTTTCGCGCGTAGTGCTCAGCCGGGAATGCTCCCGTGAGGAGATCAAACTCATCACCGAGCAGGTCGGTGTCGAGACCGAGGTGTTCGTGCACGGTGCGCTGTGCATGTGCTACTCGGGTCAGTGCTACCTGTCCGCCGTGATCGGTCAGCGCTCGGGCAACCGCGGTCTGTGTGCACAGCCGTGCCGCCTGCCGTACAGCGGCGGCTATCCGCTGTCGCTCAAGGATCTCATGCTCGCCGGACACGTTGCCGAGCTTTCCGACTGGGGTGTGTCCTCGCTCAAGATCGAGGGCCGCATGAAGCGTCCGGAGTACGCCGCTATTGTAACCAAGGTCTACTCCGACCTGCTCCGCGAGCACCGCAGACCGACCGCCGAGGAGCGCGACATTCTGCGCCGCGTATTCTCGCGCGACGGCTTCACCGACGGCTACTACACCGGCAAGCTGGGCGACAGCATGTTCGGCACCAAGACCGATGTGCCGATGAACGAGGTAAAGAAACTCTATGACGAGGCCGCGCACCGCTTTGCCAAGGGCAAGGAGGCGCCGCTCGTGCCGGTTTCGCTCTGCTTTACCGCCCGCAAGGACACCGGCGCGGTGCTCAGCGCGGACGGCGTTTCGGTCGTCATGCCGGTGGAGCAGGCGCAGAACCGCCCGACCACACCGGAGATGATCGAAAAATCGCTCAGAAAGACCGGCGGCACGCCGTTTTATATTGAGAATATGCGTATCGAGGTGCAGGACGGTCTGATGATCCCGGCGTCCGTGATGAACGGCATGCGCCGCGACGTACTCGACCTTCTGCTGGCAAAACGCGGCGTTGCTCCCTCCCGCGACTGGCTGCACGGCAGCGTGCTGCCGCGCGACGATGAGGCCGCTGCCCGCGAGGGCTTCCGCGGCTACACCGCAGCCGTGCGCACCAAGGCGCAGGCGGATGCGCTGCGCGAGCTTGGTCTGGAGACCGTTTACGTCCCGCTTGAAGTTGCGGCACAGACCGGACTGCCCGCCATCCTGCCGCGCGTGTTCTCGGACAACGAGCAGCCACAGATCGAGATGCTGCTCGGTGAAGCCATGAGCCGCGGAACCGACACGGTTCTCGCCGGAAACATCGGCCACATCCCGCTTGCCAAGCGGCTTGGCTTTACCGTGCACGGTGATTTCGGTCTGAACGCCTACAACAGCAAAACGCTGAGTGCGCTGGCTGAAATGGGCGTTTCCCGCCAGACGCTTTCGTTCGAGGCTCGTCTGGCGCAGATTCGAGATATGCGCGGTCCGCTCGAGACCGACCTGATCGTCTACGGCCGTCTGCCGCTGATGATCTTTGAAAACTGCGCCATTCGCCGTCAGCACGGCGGCAAGTGCTCGTGCCAGAACGGCGTGACGTACCTCACCGACCGCCGCAAGGAGCGTTTCCCGCTGCTGAACGAATTCGGCTGCCGCAACACGCTGCTGAACAGCCGTCCGCTGTGTCTGCGCGAGGATTTTTCCCGTCTGGGCATACAGACCGCGCGTCTGCAGTTCACCATCGAATCGCCCGAGGAATGTGCGCGGATTGCCCGCGCGTTCCTGTCCGGCGCACCGCTGGACGGCGAATTTACCAACGGATTATATAAAAGAGGAGTCGAATAATGGAGATCGTTTTAGCGTCCGCTTCGCCGCGGCGCAAAGAGCTTCTGTCGCTTATCACCGAACACTTTACGGTCTGCCCTGCCGATGCGGACGAAACCCTGCGTGATGCGCCGCTCGGTGAGGAAGTCACCCGTCTTTCCCGCCTGAAGGCCGAGGCTGTGCAGGCGCAGCACCCGAACGCCGTGTGCATCGGCTCGGATACCATGGTCACGATCGACGGACTGCGCCTCGGCAAGCCGAAGGACGCGGACGAGGCCGCTTCCATGCTCCGCCGTCTGCGCGGACGCACCCATGAGGTGCTGACCGGACTTGCCGTGCTCACGCCGGACGGCGGGGCGCACACGCTGCACACCTGCACGCGCGTCACCTTCCGCGATTTTGCGGAGGACGAGCTTGCCGCCTACCTCGCCACCGGAGAGCCGCTCGACAAGGCCGGCGCCTACGGCATCCAGGGCCACGGCGCACTGCTCATCGAGGGTATCGAGGGCGACTATTACAGCGTCATGGGTCTGCCTGTGGCTCCGCTTTATACCATTCTGCGCGATATTCATGCAGTATAAGCCGCATTTACCTGCTGAAATTCCACATTTCAGTGCAACATTATGAAAGGAAGATTCGTTTTGCGACGACGTCATAAAGTCGGCTCTCCGCTCCTGATCGGTGCGGCAGTCGTCATTCTGCTGTGCATTCTCTCCGCGGTGTACAGCGGCATCAGCGGCAATTCCTCGCCCATCACGAGAGCCGCCGGTGCGGTTGTCCGGCCGTTTCAGCGGTTCGGCACCGGTGTCGGACACTTTTTCAGCAAGGGACTGGATTATTTCACCGAGTTTGATGCACTCAAGGCCGAGAATGAGCAGCTCAAGCAGCAGATCAGCGACAATGCACAGCTTGTGCGCGACGCACAGATCGCGCTCGAGGAAAACAACCAGCTGCGCTCTCAGCTTGGGCAGCCGGAGAACACCCGCACCACCACCACGGTCAGCGCCGAGGTCATCGCCCGCAGTCCGGGCGACTGGGCGGATACGCTGACGCTGGATAAGGGCAGCTCGAGCGGCGTCAACAAGGACGATCTCGTAACAACCGTGGACGGCATGCTCGGCTTTGTCAGCGAGGTGACCGACAACACCTGCGAGGTGACTTCCATCACCGACCCGAAAATGCAGTGCGGCGCGCTTGTCACCCGCACGCGCGAGACCGCCATCGCGGAAGGCGACTATAACCTGATGACACGCGGTGCGCTTCGCCTGTCCTATCTGCGCGAGGACTCCAAGGTGGTCGTCGGTGATACAGTCGAGACCTCGGGACGCGGCGGTGTATTCCCCAAGGGCATCCTCATCGGCACGGTGGAAAGCGTGCAGCCGGAGGAAAGCGGTCTGTCGTACTACGCGGTCATCAAGCCGTTTGTCAGCGTGGACAGCGTTTCCTCGGTTTCCATTATCACCGAATACACGGACACAGCGGAGTAAGCCATGCAGAGAGAACATATTTCCATCCCGAAGCTGATCGCGTATGTGCTGTTTTCGGTGATTATCTTCGCGCTGCAGACCGGCACGTTCGGCGGCATGCGCATTTTCGGCTCTGCGGTCGATCTGCTGCCCGCACTCGTCACGGCAGCCGCGCTGCTCGGCGGTCCTGCGGAGGCGGCTGTTACCGGCGTGACGGTCGGCATCTGCTATGACCTCAGCTTCACCGGCGTGGACGGTCTCTATCCCCTGTTTTTCCTGCTGTTCGGCTATGCCGCCGGAAGGCTCTGCCAGAGACTGCTCACCCGCAATTACATTTCCATGCTCATCCTCACGGCGTTTGAGTGTGTGCTGCTCGGTCTGCTGCGGTATCTCTTCTCGCTGATGCATGCAGGCGCGTCCTTCCTGATCGTCCTGCGGCAGCTTGCCGTCGGTACGGTGCTGACCTGCCTGTTCTGCTTTGTCGTTTACCTGCCGCTGCGCAGGCTCAGCGGCAAATCCCGCAAGCGCAGCCGCTGACCCTTTGCGGAAAGGAGCACTTCCCCATGTTAAATAAACCTCAACTGCTTCGCCGTCTGCTCGCGCTGTGCGGACTGCTGCTGCTGTGCAGCGGTGTGGCGCTCTCGCAGTTATTCCAGCTGCAGATTTTGAGCGGCGAAAAGTATGTCCGCCGCTCGGCGGAGTTTCTCACCACCACATCTACGGTTTCCGCAGCCCGCGGTGAGATTCTCGACCGCTACGGCAGGCCGCTCGTCACCAACAACACCGGCTTTTCGCTCGTGCTCATCTACTCGTCCTTCTGGGACGGCAACGACAAGCGGTTTGATACCCTGCTCGATCTGACGCACCGTATCCAAACCGCAGCCGTGGACGCGACCGCCAAGCAGAATGCCGCAAAGACGGCTGCTGCCACCGATACCTCGAGTGACACCTCTGCGGATGCCGCAGGCAGCACGGATACGTCCTCGGACACCCCGACCGACACCGCGCAGGCGGTTTCTGCGGACACGGCGGCGATTCCGTCCATCAACGACCGGCTGCCGATCACGCAGTCCGCGCCGTTTACCTACAACAGCTCATCGCTGACCGAATTATCGGGTTATATGAAGGACAGCGCCAAGTCGCTCGGTCTGGATGCGGTTACGGCGGCCGTAGACGCTGCCAAGCAGGCGAGCGAGACCGACCCCAAGACCGACGAGAACGGCAACATCATTGATCAGGCAGCGCAGGTGGATGCGACCAAGCTGGTCTCCCCGACCGAGTTTATCAATGCCATGCGCGCCTATATGGAGAAAAACCTCGGCATGCCGACCGATCTCTCGCTTTCGGATGCCCGCACGATGGTCGGCATCTATTACAGCATGCGCACGGTCGGCTTCAGCAATCAAGCGACCTACACGCTCGCGGACAATGTGCCGATGGACCTGATCGCCTATATCAAGGAGCACAGCGCGGATTTTCAGGGCATTGAAATCCAGAGCGAAGCCGTCCGCCAGTACGACACCGCCACTGCCGCGCACCTGCTCGGCACGATCGGCTCCCTGACCTCCGACGAGTGGAGTTCCGACCAAAACGGCGGCCCTTACAAGGACAAGGCAGGCTACCAGATGAGCGATCTCATCGGCAAGTCCGGTCTGGAGAGCGCGCTCGAGTCCTACCTGCATGGCACGGCAGGCTCCCGCACGGTGGAGACCGACCTTGGCGGTTCGGCTATTGCCGAGCAGACCACCGCTACGGCTCCCAAGCCGGGCGACAATGTTATCACCACGATTGACCTTGACCTGCAGGAAGTTGCCGAGAAATCGCTGGAAAGCAATCTGTCTGCCTACGGCAAGGGCGGCGCGGCTGTTGCGCTCGACCCGAACACAGGCGAGGTGCTCGCGATGGCATCCTACCCGACCTACGACCTGGCAAACTACAACAAAAACTACGCCTCCATCCAGGCGGACAGCCGCCATCCGGAGGTAAACCGTGCAACCTCGGGTGTGTACCCGCCGGGCTCCACCTTTAAGATGGTGACCGCCATCGCGGGTCTGGAGGAAGGCATCATCTCCGGTGACACCTACGTTACCTGCACCGGCACCTACGAGTACGGCGGACAGACCTTCCGCTGCAACAACCACGACACGCCCATGACGCTCAACGTCACGGATGCGCTCAAATACTCGTGCAATACGTTCTTCTACACGGTCGGTCAGAAGCTGACCGGTGAGCACCTCGAGCAGTGGACTAAGAAGTTCGGTCTCGGCACGGCGACCGGCATCGAGGTCGGCGAAGCCACCGGTCAGGCAGCAGGCCCGACCTATCGTGAGCAGCAGCGCAAGGCCGACCCGGCGATCCGCGAGTGGCAGGGCGGCGATGATCTGAACGCAGCGATCGGCCAGTCGGATAACGGCTTTACGCCGCTGCAGCTGGCAAACTATGTTTCCGCTATCGTAAACGGCGGCACGCTGTACAAGCCGACGCTCGTCAAAAGCATCAAAAGCTACGATTACAGCAGCTTTATGAAAACCGATGAATCCGAGGTGCGCGGCAAGATCGACATTTCGGATGCCACGCGCGAGCTTGTCATGCAGGGCATGAGCGAGGTTACCGACGAGGGCGGTACCGCAGGCAGCGTTTTCGCAGACTACCCCATCAAGGTCGGCGGCAAGACCGGTACGGCCGAGATGTTCGAGAACGGCGAGTCATTCGACAACGGTCTGTTCATCGCGTTTGCACCCTTTGACAACCCGCAGATCGTTATCTGCGTGGTCGGTGAAGGCGCAGGCCACGGCGCTTACGTTGCGCCGATTGTACGTGATATGCTCGATGAGTATTTCTCCATCGGCAAGTCGGACAGCGCAGCCTCCCGTCAGGCGGAGAACACCCTGATTCGATAAAACAATTGTAAGCGAAACTGCAGTTTCGCGGCATCCTAAGCCCGGCAAATGTGATTTTGCCGGGTTTTTTCTTTCCAAACCCGGTGCCATTTGAAGTTTTCGTCAAAAAATTCGCGTGGAACGCTTGTAAACCGCCCGCTGTTAGTTTATAATACACTTGTAGGCGAATCTGCAGATTTATGCAGTATTGCCTTAAATAAGGTTTTCTTTCGGAGGCGGTATGTTGAAGGTGATTCTTGTTGCGTCCGGTAAGGGCGGCACAGGAAAAACTTCCCTTACAGCGGGCGTAGGCGCGGCTCTCGCGCAGCTTGGCAGCAAAGTGCTGCTGATTGACGGCGACTGCGGTCTGCGCAATCTGGATATCGTGCTCGGCATGTCCGACCGGGTGGTCTACTCGTTTGCCGATGTGGCAGGCGGCGCGGTCCCCCTCGCGGATGCCATGGCGTGTCATCCGGATATGAAAACGCTGTACTTACTCACTGCACCGGTGGCGCTTCCCGCTCTCAGCGAGCGCGGCATGGAGCAGCTGGCTGTGCAGGCCGAGGATGCCGGGTTCGACTACCTGCTGATCGACGGTCCCGCCGGACTGCCGGCTGAGCTTTCCTTTCTGGCGCATATTGCCACGCAGGCGATCATCGTCACCTCGACCGACCGCGTGTGTGTCCGCGGCGCAGAACGCTGCGCCCGCAAGCTGGAGGAGGAATACTGCATCCAGCGCATCCGCATGGTGCTTAACCGCGTGCGTCCGCAGCTTATCAGCCACGGCAAATCCGGCAACATCGACGACGCGATGGACGAAGCGGGACTTCCCCTGCTTGGTCTCGTGCCCGAGGATGTGGACCTCATTTCGTGCAGCAACAGCGGCAGGAGCATTCATGCCGTCAAGCACACGGGCGCGGCTCGCGCCTTTGTGAATATCGCCCGGCGGCTCAACGGCGAGCGTATTCCACTTAAATTGTAAGAAATCTCGAAATAAATATACAGGAAAGGGGTTATTCCTGATGAACATTGCACTGATCGCACATGACCGCAAAAAAGAACTGATGGTACAGTTTTGCATGGCATACTGCGGTATTCTTGCAAAGCATAACATCTGTGCCACCGGCACCACCGGCAAATTTGTTGAAGAAGCTACCGGTCTGAAAATCGACAAGTGCCTTGCGGGTATGCAGGGCGGCGAGGAGCAGATCTCCGCGCGCGTAGCCTACAACGAGATCGACCTCGTGCTGTTTTTCCGTGATCCGATGTCCAACGCACAGTACGAACCGGACGTTCATGCGATTTCCCGCCTGTGTGACATGCACAATATCCCGATTGCAACCAACTCGGCAACCGCTGAAATGCTCATCCTCGGTCTGGACCGCGGTGATCTGGATTGGCGTAATATTGTCAACCCGAAGAACAAAAAATAAACAATAGCATTCGTTGCACCGGATCGGGTACGCCAATTCGGTGCATACGTCTGTCTTGAGGAGAATCAAAATAGTTATGGAAAAAGTAAAACCCAGAACCTTATCCGGCTTTATGGAGCTGCTTCCGGCACCGCAGGTGCAGATGGAGCGCATCATGCAGGTACTGCGCGAAACCTATGCGCTGTACGGCTTCTATCCGCTGGATACCCCGCTGATCGAGTCCTCCGAGGTGCTGCTTGCCAAGGGCGGCGGCGAGACCGAAAAGCAGATCTACCGCTTCACCAAGGGCGACAGCGATCTGTCCCTGCGATTCGATCTGACCGTACCGCTGGCAAAGTATGTTGCCCAGCACTACGGCGAGCTGACCTTCCCGTTCCGCCGTTTCCAGATCGGCAAGGTTTATCGCGGTGAGCGCGCACAGCGCGGTCGTTTCCGCGAGTTCTATCAGGCGGACATCGACGTCATCGGTGACGGCAAGCTGGACATCATCAACGAGGCCGAGGTGCCGAGCATCATCTACAAGACGTTCACCTCCCTGGGCCTCGAGCGCTTCAAGATCCGCATCAACAACCGCAAGGTGCTCAACGGCTTCTTTGCTATCCTCGGTCTGACCGAGAAGGCTGGCGACGTGATGCGTACCATCGACAAGCTGGAGAAGATCGGCGCAGAGAAGGTAAAGACCATTCTGGTCGAAGATTTCGGCGTGGAAGCTGCTACGGCTGACGAGCTGCTGAAGTTCATCGAGACCCCGGGCGGCACCGAGGGTATCCTCGCGGCGCTGGAGGGATACAAGGGCAGGAACGAGGTATTCGACCTCGGCGCAGAGGAGCTGAAAACTGTTGCAACCTATATGCAGGCGTTCGGCGTTCCGGCTGACCACTTCGAGATCGACCTGACGATTGCCCGCGGTCTGGACTACTACACCGGCACCGTTTATGAGACCGCTATGCTCGACCATCCGGAAATCGGTTCCATCTGCTCGGGCGGCCGCTACGACAACCTTGCCGAGTATTACACCGACAAGCAGCTGCCGGGCGTTGGCATTTCCATCGGCCTGACCCGTCTGTTCTACGTTCTCGGTGAGCAGGGTTATCTGAACGACCAGATGAACAAGGCACCGGCAGACGTACTCATCCTGCCGATGACTGACGACATGGGCGCCGCTATCAAGACCGCTACCGCTCTGCGTGAATCGGGCATCCGCACCCAGCTGTACAGCGAGCAGAAGAAGTTCAAGCACAAGATCGGCTACGCCGACAAGCTGGGCATTCCGTTCGTTATCTTCCTCGGCGAGGATGAAATTAACGCAGGCGTGGTCGCTGTCAAGGATATGGAGAGCGGCGAGCAGGTCAAGATTTCGCTTGACGAGGCAGCTAAGCTGATTCATGACGGTCTGGCGAAGAAGAACGCAGGCAAGGTCATCTGCGACAAATAAATCGCTAAATTGCAGGGCGGGTGCCCCCCCGCCTTTAGTAGAGATAGATTTTCAACTGAATATGGAGGGATTGTTTATGAAACAGCTTATTTACGGCGGTATTCTCATGATAACCGGCATGCTTGGTGTCATTGCGGCTATTCTGGCGCTTTCCGCGTCGATTGCCGACAACGCTTCCATTATGTTCCTTATCGCCTTCGCCGGCATCATTCTGTTTGCGGTTATGGCCTTTCTCGGCTATTATGAGCACGTTCGTCCGGCGATGAAGGATAAGGACAATCAGTAACTTACCATCTATATTTCAGCTAATTCGTGCAACAGCGCGTATTAAATAGAATTTGCTCTGCAAATCAAAACTGTAATAAACAAATCTTAAAGGATTGATAAACATGAATAACACATCTATTGCAGGCATGAAGCGCACGCACATGTGCGGCGAGCTTCGCCTGGAGCACGCAGGCCAGACCGTTACCGTAAACGGCTGGGTTGACCGCGTGCGCGACAACGGCGGCGTTCTGTTCCTGCTGCTGCGCGACCGCGCAGGCATCGTGCAGTGCACGTTCGACAAGTCGGTCAACGCCGACCTGTTCGACATTGCCTTCACCTGCCGCACCGAGTTCGTTGTAGCGGTAAAGGGCAAGCTGGTGGCCCGCGATGAGGCAGCCATCAACAAGAAGATGCCGACCGGCGAGGTTGAAATTATTGCCGAGGACATTCGCATTCTGTCCAAGGCGGAGACCACCCCGTTTGAGATTGACGACACCAAGGAGGTCGGTGACCAGATTCGTCTGAAGTACCGCTACCTCGATCTGCGCCGTCCGTCCATGCAGAAGAACCTGATGCTGCGCCACCGCGTAACGCAGGTTGCCCGCAACTACTTCGACGAGCACGGCTTCCTCGAGATCGAGACCCCGATGCTGACCAAGTCCACGCCGGAGGGTGCGCGCGACTACCTCGTGCCGTCCCGTGTGCATCCGGGCAAGTTCTACGCCCTGCCGCAGTCCCCGCAGCAGTACAAGCAGCTGCTCATGCTGTCCGGCATGGACCGCTACATTCAGATCACCCGCTGCTTCCGCGATGAGGATCTGCGTGCTGACCGTCAGCCGGAATTCACCCAGATCGACCTCGAGATGTCGTTCGTTGAGCAGGATGACGTTATCGCCGTCAACGAGGGCTTCCTCCAGCGCGTATTCAAGGAAGTGCTCGATGTTGACATTCAGCTGCCGCTGCCGCGCATGACCTGGCAGAACGCCATGGACAAGTACGGCTCGGACAAGCCGGACGTTCGCTTTGGCTTTGAGATCAAGGATATTTCCGACATTGCCGCAAACTGCTCGTTCAAGGTGTTCAAGGACACCGTAGCGAACGGCGGTACGGTCCGTCTCATCAACGTAAACGGCTACGCGGACAAGTTCCCGCGCAAGGAGATCGACAAGCTCGGCGAGTTCGTCAAGACCTACCGCGCAAAGGGCCTTGCATGGATGAAGCTCGCCGCAGACGGCAGCATGACCTCCTCGTTTGCCAAGTTCCTGTCCGAGGACGAGATTGCAGCCATCAAGGAGCGCGCAGGTGCAAAGGAGAACGACCTGCTGTTCGTTGTTGCCGACGCAAACTGGCAGACCGCCGCTGTTGCTCTGGGCGCGCTGCGCTGCGAGCTGGCTAAGCGTCTGGGCCTTGCCAAGAAGGACGACTTCAAGCTGCTGTGGGTCACCGAGTTCCCGCAGTTCGAGTACAGCGAGGAGGAGAACCGCCTCGTTGCCATGCACCATCCGTTCACCGCACCGATGGACGAGGATATCCCGCTGCTGGACACCGATCCGGCCAAGGTTCGTGCCAAGGCTTACGACATTATCCTCAACGGCTGTGAGCTGGGCGGCGGCTCCATTCGTATCCACGATCCCGAGCTGCAGACCAAGATGTTCGAGGCCCTCGGCTTCACCGAGGAGAAGGCCAAGGAGCAGTTCGGTCACCTGATCACTGCGTTCTCCTACGGCGCACCTCCGCACGGTGGTCTGGCTTACGGTCTGGATCGTCTGTGCATGCTGCTCGCCGGTCTGGATTCCATCCGCGACGTGATCGCCTTCCCGAAGGTTCAGAACGCGTCCGACCTGATGATGAACTGCCCGGATATTGTAGACGACAAGCAGCTGGACGATCTCTCTATCGCAGTTACCCGCGTAGAGGAAACGCCTGAGGCATAAATTCTAACGACTTGAGAAGCCGCTGCGGAAACACCACAGCGGCTTTTCCGTTTCTGCGAAAGGAGCAACTTTTTTTGAGCATTGAACACAAGGTTCAAAACGAAACCGGAAGAAATCCGTACCGAATCGGTGCAAACGTACTGCTGCTCGTTGCGTTTTTCCTGCTGTTCCATCCCCTGCTGAGCAGGGGCTCGCTGATGTATCAGCCGACCATCTCGCACTGGCTGACCGCAGGCGCATTTGTACCGCTGGTGCTGCGTCCGTGGCGCCGCAACCACCCGTTTGCGGAAAATCACACGCGGCTGTACGCGGCGGTTCTGCTAGTGCATGACGTGCTGCTGTTCCTGTCTGCGGCGGCTGTCAGCCTGATCCTGGTGGAATACATGGTCAAGGGCTGTGTCATCACGCTCAAGCAGTCTTTTTTTCAGGGTTGGATCTGCTATGTGGCGGTTTACGCCGCGGCGTATCTGATCTGCGGCAACGTGCGTATCGGCGTATGCCTCGGCATGGCAATTTCGATGATCCACGGCATGATCGACCACTACGTTATGCTGTTCCGCGGCACGCCTGTCATGCTGAGCGACATTGCCGCCATCGGCACGGCAGCCAACGTGTCCAAGGGCTACTCTGCACCGATAGAGCTTTCCGTGCTCCGCGCCGCGGCGGCGGCTGTGCTGTTCTGCGTGAGCGTGTGCCTGATGCAGCGCAGCTTCAAGGTGCACAAGCGCTGGTACTTCCGCAGACTGTTTTCGCTGCCGTGTGTGCTCGTGCTGGCGTTCATCGCCTACACCGGCATCCAGACGGTCGGCACCGGACTGGCGTTCTGGCAGTCCAGCCGCCAGTACAGCGAGATTTTCTACTTCCTGCGCTGCGCGACCAGCTCGTTTGTCAAGCAGCCGGAGGGCTACAGCGCGGACGCGCTTTCTGCCGCACAGAGCGAATTTACCGGCAAACAGGGCACGAAAACGCCCAATCTGATCGTGATCATGAACGAATCCTTCTCGGATCTCGGCTCGGTCGGTGCGCTTGAGACCAACGAGGACCCCATGCCGTATGTGCACAAGCTGATGCAGGGTCAGGAAAACACCATCAGCGGTCAGCTGACCGTTTCGACCTTCGGCGGCGGCACCGCCAACACCGAGCTGGAGTTCCTCACCGGCGATTCGATGGCGTTCCTGCCGTACAACTGCTCGGCGTATCAGGTGTTCATCAAGAGCGAAATGCCCAATCTGACCTCGGGTCTGGATTCGCTCGGCTACCAGACGGCGGCGATTCATCCCTATCTGTCCACCTCGTGGAACCGCACGAACGTCTACCGCTTCTTCGGCTTTGAAGCGCAGTATTATCAGGACGATTTTGCCGCTGACGCCGGTCGTGTGCGCGATTATATCAGCGACAGCGCAAGCTACAAGAAGATTTTCGAGCTGTACGAGAGCAAGAGGGAAAACACGCCGCTGTTCGTGTTCAACGTAACGATGCAGAACCACGGCGGCTACGACTGGGACGGCGACGGTTACTTCGACAAGCGCATCTGCCTCACCGGCGAGGAGCAGGACAAGTACCCAACGGTCGACCAGTACCTGTCGCTCGTGCGGTACAGCGACGATGCCGTGCAGGAGCTGATCAGCTACTTCTCCAAGGTGGATGAGCCGACGGCGATCGTGTTCTTCGGCGACCACCAGCCCAATCTGCCGGAGGACTTTTACAACACCCTGCTCGAGAGTCAGCGCGGCAATCTCTCGGATGCCGAGCTGCGCCAGAAAAAGATGGTAACGCCGTTCTTCATCTGGGCGAACTACGACATCAAGGAGCAGACAAACATGCAGATCAGCGCGAACTATCTGTCCGCGTATGCGCTGAACGCGCTCGGCTGCTCGACCTCGGGCTTTGACCAGATGCGCCTTGCCCTGCAGCAGCAGATTCCGGTGATGAACGTCAACGGCTACCGCCTGCCGGACGGCTCCTGGTATCCGCAGAGTGAACAGCCGGAAAACGACCTGCTGAACGATTATCACCATGCGGAATATGCGCAGATTTTTGACGCAAAAAATCGCAGCGATGAATGGTATACACCGTAATTCCGTACAGAATCCCCACTTTATGTGGGGATTTTTTCTTGTAAAAAAGATACATTTTTACGAATTTTTTCGTTGTTATTGATAATTTTTTAACGTTCACTTTGTAAATCCGCTTTTAGTTAACGTCGAAATGCACAAATACGCCTTCTTGTTTATGTGCAAGTATCCAAAGTGCAAAAAAAGTAAAAAAAATGTTTTGCTATAGCCTCTGTATAGTGTTAAAATAACTCTCGGACAAACGGCAACGCGGTTTGCCCATTCGACAGATCTTCAGTCCTTCGATTGATGGTCTTGTTTTTTGGGATCTTGCGGGCACGCGCACGCAAGCGCAGACCGAGGCCGTCATTCAGAAATCGTTCCGGTGGATTTTGAGGGATCTCCGCCGGGACACGAAATTTTTACAAGGGGAGAAAAAGATGAACTTCGTAAACTCCATGGCGTTTACCGCGATCACCTTCGTGGCGTTCACGGCACTCGTCGCACTCATCTCGTGGTGGAAAACCCGCGGTGACAACCTCGACACGCAGGACGGCTACTATCTCGGCGGCCGCAGCCTGACCGGCCCGGTCATTGCCGGTTCTCTGCTGATGACCAACCTTTCCGCAGAACAGCTCGTTGGCAACAACGGTCAGGCAGTTCGCGTCGGCATGTCCACCATGGGCTGGGAGGTAACCTCTGCAATCGCTCTGGTAATCCTCGCATTCGTACTGATGCCGAAGTACCTGAAGACCGGTCTGACCACCGTTCCGCAGTTCTTTGAGCAGCGCTACGACGAAGGCACCCGCCGTCTGGTTTCCATCATCGTACTGCTCAGCTACGTTGTAATCATGCTGCCGAACATCCTGTACGCAGGCGCACAGGTATTCGTAAACATCTTCGGCATTGACAAGATGTTCGGTATTTCCCGTTTCGCAGCAATCGCAATCGTATGTGTTGCAACCGCAATCATCGGTTCTATCTACGCCATCTTCGGCGGCCTGAAGGCAATCGCACTGTCCGACTCCATCAACGGCCTCGGCCTGATCGTCGGCGGCCTGCTGGTTCCGGTATTCGGCTTCATGTTCCTGTCCGGTCAGCTCGGCGGCGACGGCTCCTTCGTGGACGGCTTCGACAAGTTCCTGCACACCAATCCGTCCTACCTGAACGCCATCAACGAGGTTAACACCCCGGAGCCGTGGCTCCCGTGGCCGCTGCTGTTCACCGGTCTGCTGGTCAACAACATGTACTACTGGGCAACCAACCAGTCCATCATCCAGCGTACCTTCGGTGCTAAGAACCTGAAGGAAGCACAGAAGGGCGCCGTATTTGCAGGCTTCCTCAAGATCATGACTCCGCTGATCATCGTTGTTCCGGGCGTTATCTGTGCACTGGCTTACCCGGGCATGGACTGGGGTTCCGGCGACTCCGCTTACCCGATGCTGGTAGCACAGGTTATGCCGAAGCCGATCCTGGGCTTCTTCGCTGCTGTAATGTTCGGCGCGATCCTGTCCTCCTTCAACTCGGTACTGAACTCCGCATCCACCATCTACGCACTCGACATTCACCGTCCGCTGTTCAACCCGACCGCATCCGATGCCCGCATGGTTAAGATCGGTCAGAACTTCGGTACTGTCGTAGCAGTTGTTTCCACCATCATGTCCCCGTTCATGCTGTACATGGGCGGCATCACGAGCTTCGTAAACTCTGCTTTCGCTGCGTTCAACACCCCGATCTTTGTTTGCCTGCTGTGCGGCTTCTTCTGGAAGAAGGTTCCGGCTATCGCTGCTAAGATCGTCATCCCGGTACACGTTGTTCTGTACTTCATCCTCCAGTTCGGTCTGCGTAACGTAATCCCGGCACTGAACAACATCCACTACCTGTACTTCACCGCGATCCTGTTCGTATTCGACATGCTGCTGATGTGGGTAATCGTTAAGAAGCATCCGCGTGCAACCGATTTCGAGCTGAAGGACGTAGGCGCTGTAGATCTGACCCCGTGGAAGAACGGCAAGATCTGGGCTACCGTTACCCTGCTGATCATGGTTCTGGCTTATGTAATCTTCTCTCCCCTTGGCTTCGGCAAGAGCGAGAAGACCACCTACCAGAACTACCTCGAGAATCAGACCACTGCTTCTGTTTCCGATTCTGTTCAGTAATGCAACTCAAAACGACCGTCGAAAGACGGTCGTTTTAGTTTGTCAAAAAAGTCGGTATTGAACCAATTTTATCATATCGCGCGGCAGCGCGCGTTAAATAGAATTTGCTTTGCAAATTCATAAAAACCGGGAGCGTGTATCTCGGTTTTTATACCTTAAGAGGGAAAAAGTTTCCGTATGGGAACTTTTGGACGACTTTGGAACGGCCTACGGTCCGTTCCTGCTTGTCGGCGAAACTGTAGTTTCGCGACAGCCTGAAACGACCGTCAAAAGACGGTCGTTTTTTTATGCCTATCCCCTATGCAAATCATGCAAAACGTGCTATGCTAATACTAAGGCGAGAACGCCCGCACAAGGAGGAATCACCATGAAGGAACACTATAAAGGTATCGGCCATATTGCGATTTACACCGTAGATATGGACCAGAGCATTGCATTTTACGAGATGATCGGCGGCAGTGTATTCAAGCGCGACGGCGTAGAGACGCCGGAAGGCCTGAAGAAGCTGGCACTCGTTGAATTCGGCGGCTTCCTGCTCGAGCTGATCGAGCCGCCCGCAGGCACGCTCGTGCCGTCCGGTGAAGGCAGCATCCCGCACTTTGCCGTTTACGTTGATGACCTCGACAAGACCGCGGCTGACCTCAAGGCGGCAGGCGTTATCAGCTTCACCGCACCGGAGAAGAAGGTGCTGCCGAATACCTTCGGCGGCCTGCAGAACTGGTTCTTTACCGGTCCGTCCGGTGAGCAGATCGAGCTGCTGCAGATGCTGTAAAAAAAGAACTCCTCCCGTCTGTATCGATGGGAGGTGTTTTTTATGCAGCCCGCTCTACGGAAACTATTTAATTCGCTCCTTAAAAATGAAACAGCATACAAATAAAAAGCACAACCACCACACTAATTCTCAATTCTCCCTTATTCAGCCCTCAAGCGACAAAAAAGCTCCCAACCTCACGGTTGGGAGCTTTCGTAAACCTAAAGCGAGTTTATCGCGCGCTATTAATAGTGGCGGGACTCGAACAGGTGATCCTCGATGCGCTTGCGGGCAGCCTGAACCTCAGCCTTCTGAGATACCTCAGCTACGCCTACACGCCACCAAGCCTCGTAACCTGCGGACATGGTCTTCGGCAGAACCTTCATGTCGATCAGGGTGGAAACGGTCTGCTTCTTGGAATCCTCGATTGCAGCCTTCAGCTCGTCAAGAGTCTTAACGGTGTAGGTCTTGCAGCCGTAAGCAGCGCCGATTGCAGCGTAATCTACCTGGATTACCTTGCCCTTGTGTACGCCGTTGGTTACGCCTTCCTCAAGCATGTTCTTCTCGGTGCAGATGGAAGCATTGCCGTTGGAAACCTCGAGGTTGTTGATGCAGCCGAAGGAAGCGTTATCGAACAGCATAACGTTGATCTTGTGGCCCATCTGAACCGAAGTGATCAGCTCAGAGTGCAGCATGTCGAAGGAACCGTCGCCGCACATAGCGTAAACTTCCTGATCCGGGCAAGCGATCTTAGCGCCCAGAGCGGAGGCAACCTCGTAACCCATGCAGGAGTAACCGTACTCCATGTGGTAGGTGTTCTCCTTGCGGGCACGCCACAGACCCTGCATGTCGCCCGGCAGAGAGCCTGCTGCTGCACATACGATAGCGTTGTCATCAATGAGATGGTTGATGGTGCCCAGAACGGTGGTCTGGCACAGCTTGCAGCCGGTATCCTCGATGTACTTCTCAACGCACTCACGGTTGTCGTCGTTGCACTCCGGGGTGAAGTGCTCCTTGTCGGTGTACTCAACCTTGTCCAGACGCTCAACCTCAGTCCACCACTCCTTGCGCAGAGCAGCAACTTCCTCAGCGTAAGCCTTGTCGGTGTGGTAGCCGATCTTAGCCAGCTCCTCGCCGATAGCAGTCAGAGCCTCGTTTGCGTCAGCAACGACCGGCGTAGCGTCCATCTTGTAAGCCTGGAACTCAGACGGGTTGATGTTGACGAACTTAGCGTCGGTGCGGTACAGCCACTTGGAAGCGGTGGTGAAGTCGGTGTAACGGGTGCCAACGCCGATTACAACGTCAGCCTCGTGCGCCAGCTTGTTTGCAGCGATGCCGCCGGTGGTGCCCAGACCGCCGAGGTTCAGCTCGTGATCCCAAACAACAGCGGACTTGCCGGCCTGGGTCTCGCCGAATGCGATGCCGAAGTCCTCAGCGAACTTCTTGAATACCTTGTGTGCCTCAGCATAACGAACGCCGCCGCCGCAGATCAGGAGCGGCTTCTTTGCGTTCTTGATGACCTCAACAGCCTTGTCCAGAGCGTACTTGGTAACCGGACGGCGGTCAACGCGCCATACGCGCTTCTTGAAGAAGTCAACCGGGTAATCATATGCTTCAGCCTGAACGTCCTGCGGCAGAGAAATTGCAACAGCACCGGTGTTAGCGGTATCGGTCAGAACACGCATAGCGGAGATCATGTCGGTCATAACCTGCTCCGGACGGTTGATGCGGCCCCAGTACTTGGTAACAGCCTGGAAAGCATCATGAGCGGAGATGGACAGGTTCTGCGGCTGCTCCATCTGCTGGAGAACCGGGTCCGGCTGACGGGAAGCGTAGATGTCGCCCGGCAGGATCAGAACCGGAATGTTGTTAGCGGTAGCGGTTGCAGCAGCGGTAACCATGTTGCACGCGCCGGGGCCTACGGAAGAGGTGCAGGCGAAGATGGACTTGCGGCGCATCTGCTTAGCGTAGCCAACTGCAGCCAGAGCCATGCCCTGCTCGTTCTTGCCCTGGTAAACAACCATGTCCTTGAGCTCCTGCTCAACGCCGTTAGCGAAGCCAACTACGTTGCCGTGGCCCGGCAGCATGAAGATGCCCTTAACGAACTTGTGCTCCTGCTCGTTGCCATCCATATCAATGTAGCTGATATACTGGTTCTCGAGGAAGCGAACGAGTGCCTGAGACGCAGTCAGACGAACGGTTTCCATATGAATCATGTTGGAAATCCTCCTAAATAGAATACAAATAATGATGAATCAAAGCCAGTCTCCAACAAGCCTTGACTTAGCACCCTCCCTCTCCAAAAGGAGGGGCAAGGGAACCATAGGTTCCCAAACGCACGAGACAGGTCTCGTGCCTGCCGCGCGCACGCGGCAGATGCAGTTCCTTATCAAAGTCCAGCTCCGCCGGACTTTGATACCCCTGCCTGCGCCGTGGCGGCGCAGCCACCTTTGCCGTGCAAAGGTGAGAGGGGTATCGCCAAAAGTTTCTACGGAACTTTTGGCGTATATAGGGGAGACGGAGTCGCCCCTATAAGCGGCAATCAGTTGCCGCTCGGGCAGTGCCAGATATGATCGTTGGCATCGTCCTCAAGCAGCCACAGGTGCTCCTCGTCGTCGATGCGGGTCTTGTCCCACGGGTCGCCCGGCAGATGACGGATGCCCCATGCGTAGCAGCAGGAGTAACCCGGTGCGGTTACCTGAGAGTGCATCTTATCGGTGATGATAGCCAGACCGTTGTGATGGGTCTCGTAAATCTCGCCGTTGCCCCAGCCTGCGCCGAAGCCCATCGGCTTGTCGAAGCGGTAGAAGTAGCACTCCGGCTGCGGATGATGATGCGGCGGGTAAGAGGACCACTTGCCCGGCAGGTTGACAACCTCGCCCAGTACCATGTTGGAGTACGGTGCGTTGTCCAGATCGAAGCAGGTGCGTACATCACGCTTGATGCAGCCCATCAGCTCGCCCTTGTTGCCGCGTGCCCAGGTATCGGTGTCTTCCGGCTTGTACATCTTGCTCGGGAAGGTCTTTTCGTTCAGCGTCTTCTGGATGTAGATGTTGCACGGACCGTGTGCGATGATCTCGAACTTTACGCCCTTGCAAACGTGCAGGCAGGACGGGTTGTAATCGAACGGATTCGGACGGTCTACGTCGTAGGACTCATTCTCCCACTTGATGGTGCACTTGCCGTCGAATACCAGTGCTGCAACTTCCTTTTCAGGCTCCTCGCAGCTCCAGGTGTCGCCGTCTTCCATCACGAGGAGCGCAACGTCCATCATGGCATCCTTGCCGATGCCTTCGTCAAGACGGATGTACTCGTTGTATCCGCGCTTGACCTGCTTATCCATGTACATAGGAATTCCCTCCAAAAAATAATTTTTTGGTGCGGTGACCGGTATATCCCACCCGATCACGCAGATTCAGCTGTGCAAAACAGCCTATCTATTATCATTATACCACGCCATAACAGCCAGTTTCAACCACTCATTGAACGGATTCGGCGCGGTGCGGAAAGGCTTTGTCATTCAGCACAAAAAACAACATGGTTTTTCTCGCAAATGATACAACAAAAATACGATTGGTTTGTGTCGCACTCTTGCCTTCCCTTCCTTTTTCATCTATAATTATAGCAGATATTTAAAGGATTGCTTGCAATTTCTTCAGCAGTAATAACACGATTTTAAGGTATGCACGCAGTATGTGCATAAGAAAGGATTTTCGCCATGGATGCAGCCCGCCGAGAGAAAAAAGAGCACGGCACGCTTGCGTTTCCGTTCCAGATCTACCCCGCGTTGGACGGCAGCGAGGCCGATGACAGCGATTTCATCCCCTATCACTGGCACCCGGAGCTGGAAATCATCACGGTGGACGCGGGCCACGTTTCGCTCACCATCGCTGACCACACCTACGAGGGCACGCACGGCGATGTGTTCTTCGCCGCCGGTGAGGAATTGCACGAAATTCGTGCCGCCGGACGGGAAAATCAGTTCCGCTCGTTCGTGTTTGCGGCGGATTTCCTACAGTTTTCGCGTGCCGACCAAAGCGAATTCGCGCTGCTGTCGCCGCTCGCCGAGGGACGGCTGCGGTTTGCCACCTGCATCCGCGCCGGTGAACCCGGGCAGAGTGACATCCGTGCGCTGCTCGCACAGATCGTGCGCGCGTGGCAGGTGCAGGCGCCCGGCTGTCAGCTTGCCGTGAAGGCCGCGCTGCTCGGCATTGTGGCCGTGTGCGCGCAGTACGACAGACTCATCGGACATCAAATGCGCCCGGGCGCGGACTATAAGGCGCAGCAGCTGAAGGAGATCGTCGGCTACCTCGGTGAGCATTTCACTGAACCGCTCTCGCTGTCGGCGGTTGCAGCAGAATTTGGGCTTTCACCGCAGTATTTCAGCACCTTTTTCCGGGATAATTTCGGAAGGACCTTCACCCAGCATATCAATTCCCTGCGGATCGAGCAGGCGGCGCGTCTGCTCCGTGAGACCGATCTGCCGGTCATGGAGGTCGGGTTTCGCGTCGGATTTGATAATTTCAGCTACTTTATCAAGCGGTTTCGGCTTGTGTATGGCGTTTCGCCGTCGCATTATCGGAAAAACAGTTTAACTTAAACACGAGATTTGTTTTCTGCACCGGCTGACCGGAGTGCTCGAACTGCGTCAGCGTGTTCGCCCTAACGGGGCGGCTCCTTTTCTGCACCGATTGTGCGGGGTACGCGAACTGCGTTAGCGGGTTCGCCCTTTCCGGGCGGGGAGTTTTTCGCTGAACCTCAGCAGGGATTCGCCGTCTGCGGACGGCGGGAGCATCGCGGCGCCCGCCGCGGGGGCAAAAAGGAAGGACAACCTGCGGTTTTCCTTCCTCTTTGGACTCCTACCTTTCCCTTGCTTCCTAATCTGGCGCAAATTTCCTATGTGTGACCGCTCCGAAAAGGAGTACGGCAGAGGATTTTTTCTACCGTATCTTTCGCAACCTGTTCGCAGGGTCAGATACATTACTGCTACACATATGGGTTCATCTAAGCAGGCGCGACATAACAGTGTCGCGCAATTTTTTTGCGCGTTATACCGGAAGGCACCTGCGAATTTAGGTGTTTGGTACAATTTATCCTCGCAGGTGCTGTCTATCATAACGCGCTAACGAGTTGCGCGGCACTGCTATGCCGCGCCTGCGAAGACTTTCCGGTCTGTGTAGCAGTAATTTATCTGACGCTGCGAATATGTCGGGACATGGGAGCACACTGTGCTCCCCTACGGAAGAAAAAATCCTCTGCTGTTCCCCTATTTTCGCAGCGGTCACATGTCGGCAATCTACGCCAGGCTAAGAAATAAAAGGAAGTGGGAGTTAAGAGGGTAGAAACCTTGGTGTCTACCCTCTTGCCCCGCCGCGGGGCGCGGCTAATCCCCTCGCTGAGGTTCAGCGAAAAACTCTCCGCCCGTTAGGGGCGAACCCGCCTGCGGCAGTTCGAGTACCCCGCTCAGCCGATGCAGAAAAGGAGCAGCCCGGATAGGGCGAACACGCCAACGGCAGTTCGAGTACCCCGCTCAGCCGGTGCAGAGAAAAAGGCTGCCGCCCGGACAGGGCGAACCCGCTGACGCAGTTCGTGTGCCCCGCCTAATTACTGCCAACAGATGTAAAAAACCTCCGTATGAACCATACGGAGGTTTTTCTATGTCTTATCTCGTCTGCTGGGTAATAATAAACACCGGAATGTACCAAATAAGCTGATACAGCAGAATATTCATCACCGGAAGCGCGTCTGCGGCGTTCTGGTACAGCAGGTAGAACACGATCAGCATACCGAGCAGGCCGGCGAACGTGCCGAGCGTCAGCGCCGAGCGGACGGCGCCCGCCAGCTTATCCGCGCCGCGGAGCACCTGCATGAACGGACCGGCACCCTCGCGGGTGAGGATAGCTGCCGGTGCATCGCCCTTGGCGTAATTCGGATTCAGCAGACGATCCACGCCTGTCGGATCCGGCTGGTCGGCAAAGCCGCGTCGAAGGTCAAACTCCTCCTCAATCATCGCCGGGGAGATATTGAAATCACGAACAGCGAGGACCGCATTCATGTGCATGCGGCGCATGAGGCGCATCGCCTTATAGGTATTCTTGGTGGTCTGGTAACGCATGGTCAGCACGCCTGCGAGCGCGTTATCCACAACCAGATACATGTTAATCTGACCCTTATGGCCGGATTCGATCGGAACGCCCATCTTGACCATGAGCGCCGCCGTGCCGAGCACGATACGGCTGGTGCCGACAGCGCCGGTTACACCGCCCTCGACCAGACGCACGTCACGCGCGGTAAAGGTGATGCCGAAGCGCTCCTTCGTGGTATCAGTCAGCACACGGCCCAGTTCCAGACCGGCGGATTCGGTCAGCGCAGCTGCACAGCCGAGAATCTGCTCGTCCGTGATACGGCCCAGATTGTCGATGGCCTCAAGCTCGATCGAGCCGGTCGGGAACAGATCGTTCTCGAGCAGCATGACCTTCTCCGTGCCGCGCAGCAGGTTGGCCTGACGCGCACCCGCAATGGCTGCACCCGAGCGCAGCAGGCGGCTTGCGGTATTCTTGTAGCTTGCGCCGAACGCGCACAGCAGACCGATCGGCGCGGACACCGACAGGATTGCCGAGAACGCCCAGAAGAAGCGCACCGGCTCGCCGCAGTTGAACGAAGCGACCAGCGACAGGATGATTGCGAGCGCCAGTGCAATCGGCGTGTAGATGAGCGAGAAGCGGTCAACCGTGTCCGGGCGCTCGATCTCGGTCAGGAACGAGCTTGCATCGTACAGCGGGCACTTGACGGCATTGCACGCATCAATCTCGCTGTCGTAGTGGCTGTAAACCGCCAGCGGCTGCTCCGCCTCGCAGACGGCACGATAGGAACGCGCCTGTGCCAGACTGCGGCCGCGTGCCTCACGCATTTCGGCGTAAAGCAGAAGGATGGAAACCGCCGTGTACGGTACGGCAACGCCGCCCTGATCCGGAAATACCAGCAGAGAGGCGCAGTGCAGCAGCGATGCCAGTTCCGCAAACGACACGAGCGTGCCGCGTGCCGGACGGCCGTGCAGCAGCGAGGAAAAGCCGTTGCCGAACACGTCAATACCGATCAGCAGCGCCAGAATCTGCAGGGCAGCCAGTGCGCCGATGCCGATGGTCGGGTTCTGCAGAATATCGAGCACGACCGGAAGCGGCAGCGCCTCAAAGCTCGGTGCAAAGCTGAGATACGCGGCAGCTGCGGCAAGGAGCAGCACCAGCAGCGACCGGAACGACAGAATGCCCGAACGGCGGCGTGCCGCGTGCATAGCCGCCTCCGGATCGACCAGCTTGATGTCCTCCTCTTCCTCAGCCTGATCGGCAGCAATGCGTGCCGCTCTTGCCTGCTTGCGCGAGATGCTCGCCTTGCGGCTTGCTTCCTCGGCGGCGGCTTCTTCCACGATCTCCTGCTGCTCGGCAGCCTGCTCGGCGGCTTCCTTTTCTGCCAGCTTGGCCTCGCGGCGTGCCTGCCGCTCGGCGATCTTCTGCACGGTCCTGCGCTCGCGCTCTGCCATTTTCTGCTCGCGCGCCGCGATGCGCGCTTCGCGCGCTTCTTCAACAGACTCGTGTTCGGCGGCGGCTGCGGTCTCTGCGGCCTTCTTTGCCGTTTTATCCTTCTTATTTCTGGGAGCCGTCTTTGGCTCCTCTGCCTTGGTCTCTGCCGCCGGTGCGGGCTGCGGCTCGACCGGCTTTTCCGGCTCTGCCGTTATCTTTGGCTCTGCCGCCTTTGCGGGCGCCTGACCGGACACCTCGGCGATGATGGAATCCAGATCAAATTCATCGGTATCCGGTACGTCGCTGAGCATATTTTTCAGCGATTCCAGATCCATATCGTCTTTTCTATCCATGTTCACTTCCCCCTTAATTGCCCTGTGTGCGTCGGCGAAGCGCCTCAAACAGCAGCACAGCCGCCGCGTTGGATGCGTTCAGCGAGTTGACACGGCCTCTCATCGGGATGCTGACGATGTAGTCGCACTTGTCGCGGGTCAGGCGGCTGAGGCCCTGTCCTTCCGAGCCGATGATGATGGCGGTCGGGCGATCAAACGGTGCGTCATACAGACCGACTGTACCGTCAGCCTCTGCACCGAACAGCCATACACCGCGTTCCTTGAGTTCATCGAGCGTGGACGCAAGGTTGTTTGCCTTGTGTACGCCGACATAGGCGAGTGCGCCCGCCGCCGAACGAGCGACAGCTGCGGTCAGACCGACAGCTCTGCGCTTCGGGATGATAACGCCGTGTGCGCCTGCGGTCTCTGCCGAACGGATGATGGCACCCAGATTATGCGGGTCCTCGATGCCGTCGCAGACAACGATGAGCGGCACCTCACTGCGCTCCTCGGCGACGCGGAAAATATCGTCGAGCGAGACGTACTCCTGTGCCGCCGCCTGTGCGATAACGCCCTGATGGTTGCCGGTCGGGCTCATGCCGTCCAGCTTGCGCCGGTCGCAGGTGACGACCGGAACATGATGCCTGCGCGCTTCTGCCGCCACATCACCGATGTGTGCGCCTTCGGCCACAAACACCTTATCCACTGCACGGCCTGCGCGCAGCGTTTCGAGGACGGCGTTGCGTCCCTCGATCAGCGTGCCGTCATCCTCAACCGGAGGACGGCGTCTGTTTTTTTCATATGCCATAAATTTTTACGCTCCAAAATGAGAAATAACTTTGCATATCCTCAGATACTTTCAGTTAGTTCCATTATACACACTTCCCGACTGTTTTTCAATGTTAGACACGAAAATTATACAAACATCGCCGCAAAAGTGCTGCCATAAGTTCGACAGATATCGACAATTCGCTCTGCCGCATTTACACAGCCAGATTTTAGGCGATACAATGAAACCGGACTGAAAGGAGCGAGGACATCCATGGATGGCAAAAAATTTGACAAAAACACACTGAAAACGCTTATAATCGCGGCTTCTCTGCTGCTGAACTGCATTTTAGGCGGTGCATCGTACACCTATTATCATCATCTGGCGGAGCAGATGAACGAGACCGCTTCCCTGCAGTCGCAGGTAAACCATCTGGAAGGCTCGGTCTCCGACCTGCAGGCGCAGGTGGACGAATCCCAGCCGGCCATTGACGGTTTGAAAGCGCAGGTGGCTTCACTCACCGAGGAGAAGAACGGCCTGCAAAGTCAGGTGGACATGCTCACGAGCCAGAAGGCGGATTTACAGAAACAGGTGGATACGCTCAAAGCAGGTGCATCGAGCGGCTCGAGTTCGGGCAGTTCGTCGAGCGGCGGCAGTTCTGCGTCCGTCCCGGCAGCTTACAGCAGCTCGGACGACCAAAGCGAGACGGTTTACATCACGAACACCGGCTCTAAATATCACAGCGCCGGCTGCCGGTATTTGAAGAAAAGCCAGATTCCAATGTCGCTTTCCGAGGCCAAGCGGCAGGGTTACACCGCCTGCTCGGTCTGCGGCGGATAACATGAAAAAGAAGCTGAGATTTTGTCTCAGCTTCTTTTGTTTGCCTGTTAGAATAATCTGTCCATATTCTGCCGCAGCATGCGAACCATACGTTCGCAGTCAAGCATGGTATCATCCGCGCCGAACATGACAGCGGTCTGATCGACTACGCTCGTATCCGGATTGCTGCTGCCGACCACGACCCGACCGTTCTTCACGCGGTCCATCACGGTATCCGCGTTATTGATGAGGAAATCCAGTTCGTTCATCAGGCTGCTGTTGTAGTAGCGGATCGGGTTGGCCTGCTCGGTCATGCCGCTGCGGATGGTCTGCGCCTTGCGCTTGATGGAATCCAGCGCCGCCATAGCAGCGGCCTTATCAGTAATCACATAGTCGGTATAGCTGCCGTTTGTTACCGCAGAATCGCAATTCTTGAACTTTTGCGTATCCGTTCGCATATCGAGCAGCTGCTTCATGAGGTTCGTCGCGTAGGTTTCCATTTCGGCGCGTTTGCTGTCCGAAAGCGGCATGCGCAGGAAGATGGCGTTCACGTCATTCTCTGCCTTGGCGCTGTACCACGTTACATCCATGCCGGTCAGCTCACCGATGTTGCGCAGCGGCAGATAGATGGAATTCCGGTAAAACAGCGGATAAATGGTCTCGCCCTTCTGGTTTTTGAAGGTCTGCTGTTTGCCGTCCACGAGCACCTTCACGCCCTTATCGAGCGTAGCCGTGCCGGTCGCACCGACATATTTCACGCCTTCCTTGTGGTACGCATCGTCATCCGCACACGGATACGACTTTTCCGTAGTACCCGACAGGAATACCGTGCGCGATGCACTGTCCCACGAGATATTTTTGCCCATCCAGCGGCCAACCGTGCGCAGCGGCATGTAAGTCGAGCCGTTGTAGCTCAGCGCCGTGTAAACCGTCTTGCCGTCCTCGCTCGGGAAGGCAGCCGGAATGCCCTCTGCATAGATGTCCGCGCTCTGCGGATTGATTTTTACGGCGGTGCGGGTCTGCGCCGTATTCTGTGCAGCTGCCTGCACCGTACCCGACGGTATATAGGTCTGCACATTTGCTGCGCCTGCGCTCATCATCAGTGCGGACGCCATCAGGCAGCCCGCGAGTGTGCCGCTTACGATTTTCTTGAACTTAGTCATAATTGCCCCTCCACATAATAAAATACAGTTTTTTCTATCCGTACCTATGGTATACAACAAAAATCATATTCTGTCAATCCATTTTCCTGATACCATTATAACGACCGGGAGCGCCGTTTTGTGACAACAAACCGCTAAGGATTTTTTTCAAAAAATTTGCCACAGAAAATCCCGCTCAGGCGTTGTATAATTGAATGGTATCATTTCCAACCCGAGGGGGAACCAAATTGACACAGAAGCAAATCCTCTTTTTCGAGGAATTATATACAAAATATTACTCGATGATGGTGCAGACCGTTCTGCCCATTGTCGGCAGCCGCGATATTGCCGAGGACATTGTGGCCGACACCTTTCTCATCCTGCTGGCAAAGATAAACAGCGTGATGGAGCACGAGCAGCCGGTCAAGTGGCTGTTCCGTGTGCTGAAAAACAACGCCATAAGCGAATACCGTGCGCAGTGCAGACACGCGGCCGCGCCGCTTGAGGAAAACATTCTGCGTACCGCCGAACCCGAGCTGATACCGTTTTCCGGCATGCTGCCAAAGGGCTTATCCGCGTCCGAACAGCGCATTCTTACCCTGCGGCTCGCTGAGGACATGGACTATTCCACCATTTCGGAAATACTCGGCATTTCCGAGACCGCCTGCCGCAGCCAGTACAGCCGCGCACGGCGGCACTGCGCCGAACTTATGGAAAGGAGTGACGACAATGCAGGATTCTAAGCAGATTGACGAGCTGTTCCGGCTGATGGACGACGTTTGCGAAAACGGTGATGCGGCTCTGCCTGCGCTCGAGCAGTATTTGCAGACGCAGACGGACGCGCCGGAAATCGACACAGAAGCGTCACTTAAAAAGTTCAAGGCCGACCATAAGGAATTTTTCGTCAGGCCGCACCGCGGACGGCGGCTGTGCTACCGCATTTTCGTTGTCGCGGCGGCTGTTTTCGCCGCAGGAACCGTGTTTGCGCTGGCTACCGGTCACAATCCGTTCGACTATGCGGCGATGTGGGATTCCGAGACATTCGGCTTTTTCCAGAGCGGACATGACGATTTTGAGACCACCGAGGACGGCTATACGCATTTTCCGGATGGTACATCGGCAAGCTATGAGGAAAACCATGCACTGGAAGATAGTACAGTAGAGTATGACCCGAATGCTCCGCTCGGTTCGGCGGCAAACCCGATACCGGTACATGAAGAAGTAGACCCGGAATATGCAGATGTACCGGATACAGACTTGTCCGACGTAGGTTTGGAAAAAACGAAATCCACTTGGGACGCTTCGCATATAATAGAGAATTTTGACATTATCAACACAGATTTTAAGACCGCATTACACGGTTTAGGCATAAACTCTCCTATCGTACCGAAGAAGATTCCGCAAGGGTATGTACTGAATCAAATCAACGTATACAAAGACTATCACTTTAACACCCTCGATATTCTTGCCTATTATGAATACACCGCAGACCCCGATAAGCCCGGTTTCATAATAACGGTAAATACTATCACAGAAGAACTCGGCGCGAGTCATATTGAAAAAGACAGCCGTCCTGTCATTGAGTACCAAAAAGGCGGTACAACATGGTATATCATGCATAATTTAGAGCACTTGAATGCAGTAACCATGCTTGGTCGCTATGAAGTTGGTTTTGGCGGTGACATATCTGTTGACGAAATGAAATCCACCATCGACTCCATCTACGAATAACAAAAACCCGATCTCCAACAGACACAATGGAGATCGGGTGCTTTTTATGCGAAAATTTTATGGTACGCGTGCGAGACGTAACCGCCGACAGCGGCGGTCATTTCCTTGGACGCCACGGCTTTATCCGCCACGGTGACGATCCACGCGATTCGCGTGCGCGGCATGGCCGCCAGCGGAAACATGTGCCGTGCGATGGCTTCGCACTCCCGCTCGGACAGACCGAAGGTATGCTTGGCGCGGTCGGCTGCGATGTGGCCGTGAATGAACCCGTGCATGTGGGCAATGCGGTGCACGCCGGAAAAATGGCTCAGATAACGGCGGAAACGCTCGCCGTGCCAGTCATAGCCGAAAAAGTCATGCAGCAGCGCGGCACGGACAACCGAGGTCGTTTCGCTCTCCGACAGACGCATCAGGCGGGCGATCTGACAGGCTGCTTCTGCTACCGCAACGGAATGGTCATACACAGAGTTGTCCAGTCCGTGGTGACAGAACGTGCGAAGCTGCTGAAAACGCGGATGTGCAAGGATATCTCCCGCGTACTGCTGGATTTCACTGTCCATCGGACCCACCTTCCTTCCTTTCTTTTGATGTCTTTATTATAGTGCGCTTAGTGCACAAAATCAAGAGGTAATTTGTAACAAGTTTGTGACAAAAATACCAACAATCTGCTTAGCCAAGCGGCGGCGTGTCCAGTATCATCTGCCTGTACTCCAAATCCTCAAAGCCGAGCATGTGATAGAGGGCACTTGCCCGCACGTTGCTTTCCGTTACCTCCAGACGATAACGCGCGGCTGTGTTGTACTTTTCGTGCACCGCGACGATGATCCTGCTGCCGATGCCCTTGCCGCGCTGCTCGTCATCCACCATGATCTCCTCCAGCCAGACGCACAGACCGCCCGCCTCATTCGACCAGGTGAGCGCCAGCAGACAGTACGCGCACGGCTGTCCGTTCTCGTCCTCGGCAATCAGGCAGTCCGCATACGGCGTGCCGTGCAGGAGCAGCTCAAACGTGCGTTCGGCGTTCTGCTGCGGGATTTCATGGTCGCAGGCAGGCGTTTTGTAGAACGCATGGCAGCGGTCGATAAAGAATTCGCGGTCAGCGGCTTCAATAGAGCGAATACGCATAGTTTCCTCCTAAAAGAACAGGGCATGTCCGTTGACACACCCTGTTTTGCTGTAAAATTAAGGCAACACCGCACAATTAAAGCGGCGGTGCTTTGCGGAAATTTTGTGTCCTGACTTTGTTGCAGTTTCACGGTAATACATCAAGTATTACCGCAAAACTGTGCCTCGTCAGTACGCAAAATTTACTCGCAAATCACTCTTGTTCAATTATGCGGTATTGCCTTAAATCTGGTCAAGCGCCTGCTTGAGGTCAGCGATAATGTCCTCAACATTCTCCAGACCGACCGAAATACGCACCATGCCCGGCTCAATGCCTGCGGCAACCAGCTGCTCATCGGTCAGCTGACGGTGGGTTTCGGACGCCGGATGCAGCACGCAGGTGCGGATGTCGGCAACATGAACCTCATTGCACGCCAGCTTGAGGCTGTCCATGAACTTCATCGCCGGAGCGCGACCGCCCTTGATGTCGATGGACATAACGCCCGAGGTGCCCAGCGGCAGGTACTTCTGCGCACGCTCGTAGTGCTCGTTGCCCGGCAGTGCGGGATAGCGAACGGATGCGATCTTGTCGCTCGACTCGAGGAACTTGGCAACGGTCAGCGCGTTCTCGCAGTACTGACGCATACGCACCGGAAGGGTCTCCAGACCGAGGTTGAGCAGGAACGCCGAGTGCGCCGCCGGATAGCAGCCGAAGTCACGCATGAGCTGCATACGCGCCTTGATGATGTATGCCATCGCGCCGAACTCGCGGGTGTAGACTACGCCGTGGTAGCTTTCGTCCGGCTCGGTGAAATCCGGGAACTTGCCCGATGCCGCCCAGTCAAACTTGCCGCCGTCCACGATCACGCCGCCGCCCTGTACGGCATGGCCGTCCATGTACTTGGTGGTCGAGTGGATGACAATATCCGCGCCCCATTCGATCGGTCGGCACAGCACCGGCGTTGCGAACGTGTTGTCCACGATGAGCGGCACGTTGTTCTTGTGCGCGATGTTCGCCCACTTTTCAATGTCGAACACGGTCAGAGCGGGATTTGCAAGCGTCTCACCGAACACAGCCTTGGTGTTGGGCTTGAACAGCTTCTGCACTTCCTCCTCGCTTGCCTCTGCGTCCGCCCAGATGCACTCGATGCCGAGCTTTTTAAGCGTTACGCCGAACAGGTTGATCGTGCCGCCGTAGATGGTGGAAGCCGCGATGAAGCTGTCGCCTGCCGAGCACAGGTTGAGGATGGACAGCAGGGATGCCGCCTGACCCGAGGAAGTCAGCATCGCGCCGACGCCGCCCTCGAGGGACGCGATCTTCTTCTCTACCGCATCGCAGGTCGGGTTGGCGAAGCGCGAGTAGATGCACTCTGTCGGCATATCGAACAGGGACGCGATCTTTGCGGTCGAGTCAAAGCGGTAAGTGGTGGACTGCACGATCGGCATGACGCCCGGACCGCCGTTTTCCGGCTTGTAGCCTTCATGCAGGCATTTTGTTTCGATTTTCATATAGACTACCTCTTTACTATGATTTAACGTAGAAGAATCTCCACTTATTGTAGCATGCAGAAGCCTGTCGGTCAAGGCGGTTCGGTTGAACAAACAGCGATATCATGGTATGATAGAGGCAGTACGAAGGGAGGCAAACCGCATGAAGGATCTGCTCATTACCCTGCTGAATACAGCGTTCTGGGTCGGACTGCATTTCGGTACGGCTGGCGCAGTGTGCGCTCTGCCGCAGGACGTGCAGACACGGTGGTTCGACCCAAACCGGCGTTTTTTCACGGTTTCCGACTGGGAAATGCGGGTTTTCCGCAAGATCGGTCTGCCGAAATGGAAGGACCGGCTGCCGCAGTTTAATCCCGAATTTGACAAGCGGCACCTCAAATCCGGGCGGGATACGGCATACCTTGACCGTTTTCTGTTCATCACCTGCCGCGCGGAGGTGATTCATTATGTGATCGGCGTGCTCGGCTGGGTATCGCTCGTTTTTTGTCTGCTGAGCGCCGACCGGACGGCGTGGCTCATCCGGTATGCGGTCATTGCGCTTGCGATTCAGCTGGCGAATCTGCCGTTCGCGTGGATTCAGCGGTATAACCGGAAACGGCTGCTCAGCGTCCGCAAAAGGCTTTCATTACGGATAGAAATTTGATATAATATAAAGATAGCATAAGGATAATCAAGGAGATTTTGCAATATGACAGACGAAAAAATTGCACGCATCAACGCGCTTGCCAAAAAGGCCAAGACCGAAGGACTGACCGACGCGGAGAAGAAGGAGCAGCAGGAGCTCCGCGCAGAGTACGTTGCCGATTTCCGCAAGAGCCTGAAGGCACAGCTGGACCACACGGTGGTTATCAATCCGGACGGCAGCTCGTACAAGCTGAAGCAGGACAAAAAGTGATGCAGCTGCCCGAACACGCGGCACACGCCATCCGGCGATTAGAGCGTGCCGGATTTGAGGCGTGGGCGGTCGGCGGCTGCGTGCGCGACAGCCTGCGCGGCGCAGAGCCGCACGACTGGGATCTGTGTACGTCCGCCTCTCCGGCTCAGATGCAGGCCGTGTTCGCGGACGCGCGTGTGCTCACGACCGGACTCAGGCACGGCACGCTGACCGTACTCACGGACGGCGGCCCGCTCGAGATTACCACCTACCGCACGGAGGGCGGCTACTCGGACGGACGGCATCCGGACGGCGTGCGCTTTGTCACCGACATCCGTGAGGATCTGGCACGAAGAGATTTCACGGTCGGTGCAATGGCGTGGCACCCGGAACGCGGTCTGTGCGACCCGTTCGGCGGGCAAACCGACCTCAAAAACGGCGTTCTGCGCGCGGTCGGTGATGCAGACACCCGATTTCAGGAGGACGCGCTGCGCATCCTGCGCGGACTGCGGTTCGCATCCAAGCTGGGTTTTGCCATCGAGCCGGAAACCGCCGCTGCCATGCGGCGGCAGGTGCATCGCCTGGACTGCATTGCCGCCGAGCGCATCCGTGAGGAACTGACCGGTCTGCTGTGCGGCCGCTATGTGCAGCGCACGCTGATGGCTTATGCCGACCTTATCACCTCTGCCCTGCCCGAGCTCGCGCCCATGCAGGGCTGTCAGCAGCAGAATCCGCACCACCTATACGATGTGTGGGAGCACACCGTGCGCGCGGTCGGTCAGGTACCGGCCGAGCCGGTGCTCCGGTGGGCGATGCTGCTGCACGACAGCGGCAAGCCCGCCTGCAAGACCGTGGACGAGCAAGGCATCGGGCATTTCCGGGGACATCCCAGAGCGAGCCTTGCACTGTCGCGCAAGCTCCTGCCGCGGCTGCGGTTCTCAAGCGCGGACACCGAACGCATCCTCCTGCTGGTCGAGCGGCACGACACACCGCTCGGTGACAACGAAAAGCTGGTGCGGCGCAGCCTGTCGCGCATCGGAGAGGCGCGGTTCCGCGACCTGCTGGCGATCAAAAAAGGCGATGCGGTCGGTCAGGGCACCAGCCGCGACTATGTGGCGCAGCTGTTTGAGACCGAAGCGCTGCTGAACCGCGTGCTCGCGCAGGAGCAATGCTTCTCGCTGCGGCAGCTTGCCGTAAACGGAACTGATTTACAGGCGCTCGGTCTGCGCGGCAGGCCGGTCGGTGAAATGCTGCACGCCCTGCTGGATGCCGTGATAGACGGCCGAACCGACAATCGGCGGGATACGCTTCTGCGGCTTGCCCGCACCCGAATGGAGGAACAACATGTCAAATAAAGAGATTTTCATCGAAACCTACAACAAAAACATCCATCGTCCGGGCGCGGAAAAGCTGCTTGCGTGGCTTGAGGGCACGGATTTCTTCACGGCTCCCGCGTCCACGCGGTTCCATGCTGCGTATGAGGGCGGTCTGCTCGACCACTCGCTCAACGTGTACAACGTGCTGATCTCCAAGCATTTCAATCCCGAGACCGACGATCTGGAAAGCTACACCATCGTTTCGCTCCTGCACGATCTGTGCAAGGCCGGTTTCTACAAGACCGAGCTGCGCAACCGCAAAAACGATCGCGGCGAGTGGGAAAAGGTGCCGGTTTACGCAGTAGACGATCAGTTTCCGTATGGTCACGGCGAAAAATCCGTATTCCTGATCGAGCGGTTCATGCGGCTGCGCACTGAGGAGGCCATCGCCGTGCGCTGGCACATGGGCGGCTTTGACGAGTCGGTCAAGGGCGGCAGCTTCGCACTCGCGCATGCGTTCGAGAAGTACCCGCTTGCCGTAAAGCTGCATCTTTCCGATCTGGAAGCGACCTATCTGCACGAAAGCCGAGGAGAATGAGCATGAAAACCAGGGAATTTTCCATCTCGACCGATCACGAGGGCATGTACAATATCACCGCCAGATTGCGTGAAGTCATCCGCGAAAGCGGCGTGCAGAGCGGCCTTGCCGTGGTGTACTGCCCGCATACGACCGCCGGTATCACTATCAACGAAAACGCTGACCCGGATGTGCAGCACGACCTGCTGCTCGGTCTGCGCGAGGCGTTTCCCGACCGGCGCGAGTTCCGGCATGCCGAGGGCAATTCGACCGCGCACCTCAAGTGCAGCTATGTCGGCCCGAGCCAGACCGTGCTCATCGAGGACGGCAAGCCCATCCTCGGCATCTGGCAGGGCGTGTATTTCTGCGAGTTCGACGGTCCGCGCCATCGCCGCTACTATATTAAGGTAATGGCGGATAATTAACTTGCACTTGCTTTTTTGCTCTGCTATAATAAAGTCAAACATACTCTAAAAAGGAAGATATTCTCATGGAAGCACTGGAATGTATCAAAACCCGCCGAAGCATCCGCAAGTTCACCGAGCAGCCTGTGACCGAGGACGAGGTTCGTCAGGTCGTTGAAGCTGCCGCCTTTGCGCCGAGCTGGAAGAATACGCAGATCGCGCGCTACATCGTTGTGACCGACAAGGAAAAGAAGGACAAGCTGGCGGACGACTGCATGCTGGACTTCGCCTTCAACCAGAAGACCACGCACGGTGCACCGGCGCTGGTCGTGCTGACCATGATCAAGGGTCGCTCGGGCTACGAGCGCGACGGCTCGTTCAGCACCCCGCTTGCTGCCCACTGGCAGTCCTTTGACGCGGGCGTTGCCGCGCAGACCTTCTGCCTTGCCGCGCACGCGCTCGGTCTCGGCACGGTCATCATGGGCATTTACGATCCCGCCGAGGTTGCCAAGGTCGTGGAAATTCCCGAGGGTCAGGAAGTGGCCGCGCTCATCGCGCTCGGTCATCCGGCACAGGACCCGCAGGCTCCGGCGCGTAAGGATGTCGATACGCTGCTGCGATTTGAGTAAAAGTGCATACTTTGAGCACCGTGGAAGCAATTCTGCGGTGCTTTTCTTTTCTCGGCACAAGGTGACCAGGGCACGCGAACTGCCGCAGGCGGGTTCGACCCTGACGGGCGGCTCCTTTTGCTGCACTGGCTGACCGGGGCACACGAACTGCCGCAGGCGGGTTCGCCCCTGACGGGCGGCTCCTTTTCTGCATCGGCTGACCGGGGCACACGAGCTGCCGCAGGCGGGTTCGCCCTATCCGGGCGGCTCCTTTTCTGCGCCGGCTGACCAGGGCACACGAACTGCCGCAGGCGGGTTCGCCCCTGACGGGCGGCTCCTTTTCTGCACTGGCTGAGCGGGGCACGCGAACTGCCGCAGGCGGGTTCGACCCTGACGGGCAAGGAGTTTTTCGCTGAACCTCAGCGGGGGATTCGCCGTCTGCGGACGGCGGGAATGTGCCGCGCCCCGCGGCGGGGGCAAAAAGGAAGGACAACCTGCGGTTTTCCTTCCTCTTTGAACTCCTACCTTTCCCTTGCTTCCTAATCTGGCGCAGACCAGAGACCGGCGACCGCTTCGAAAAGAGGAACGGCAGTCGGGTTACCGTTGCGTGGCTCTCTCCACCTTTTCGCAGTTCACAGATAGCATACTGCTACACAGGCGAGTTACTCTACGCAGGCGCGACATAACAGTGTCGCGCAACACTTTGGCATGTTGTAACGCACGGCACCTGCGAATTAAGCATTCGGTACAATTTATCTTCGCAGGTGCCGGGCGGTATAACGCGCAAAAAAATTGGGCGGCACTGTCATGCCGCCCTCTGCGTGGACTTAATCTTATGTGTAGCAGAACGGTATCTGACACTGCGAATAGGTAAAGAAATGGGAGCACACTGTGCTCCCCTACGGTAGAAAAAATCCTCTGCCGTTCCTCTATAGTCTCAGTTCTCCCATCACCACCGTGCCCTCCAAGGGAAAGGGGTGATTCACAAGAGGGTGGAAACCGCAGGTGTCTACCCTCTTGTGCCCCGGCCGGGCAGGCCATGTCCCGCTGAATTTCAGCGAAAAACTCACAAATCCTGAATATTCATCTTCTCGATCTGCTTTTTGCGGTTCATCCCTCTGCGGCTGAGGAAGTAGATCACCAGCAGCACGATGGTCGGCATGGAGATAACGAGCAGCGTCAGCACCGTGTTGAGCACCGTCACGAACACGTCATACGAATCCACTCCGCCAACCGCATTGTCAGCCACTGAGGTCATCACCACATTCGTCACCACGTTCAGCAGGATGAACAGCTCCCCCGAAAACGTGATGGCAGGCAGTACCAGTCCCGGCACTTTGCTCTTCCGTCTGGAAAGATAGACCTGCAAAATAATCATTGCCGCGACAAACGCGATCAGAAAAATCAGCGAAATAATTGTAGAAACCGTTGCAATCAGCATTATTTGTTCCCCTCTCTCAGCTTTTTGTACTCGTTGATGAGCAGCTTCGCCGTGTCAAAATCCAGCTTGTCCTTGACCGCAAGACGCTTGATGAGCGCGATATACGGCTCCTCGTCCGCCTGCTCGCCAAGCCTGATCTTCTGGATCAGACGGTCCAGACGCAGGCGCACGGTCGGGTAGGTCACACCGTAAATGCCCGCGACCTCCTTGAGCGAACCCGACGCCAGCACGAATTTTTTGATGAACGACACGTCCTCCTCGTCCAGCGATGCAAGCCACTCCGGCATTACCTCGATTGCCACGGCTATCACTTCCTTTCATTGCAACTTCATTATAATATCAAATTATATTAAAGTCAATCTTTAATTTTATCAAAGTCCGGAAATAAAAAAACGGCACACCGTGAGATTCTCTCCGGTATGCCGTTTGCTGTTTCTTACTTACTTTTCTACTCGTTTCTGGAACGCCAGACGTTCTCCGCGCCCGTTTTCCAGCTCAATGACGCCGCAATAGGTATAGCCGAGCTTGTTCAGCAGACCCTGCATGGGCTTGTTGTTCGCGTGCGTGTCGATGCGGATGTTGCCGCACTGCTCCATGCACCAGTTCATGCAGAACGAAGCCGCGCCGTGCGTGCCCTTTGCCGCCGCGATACGGTGGACAACGCCGTACGGCGCATCGTCCAGCCAGGCGCCGCCGCGAATGACGCGGTAGGTCGGCTCGCCGTCGGTCGTAAACGCAAAGGTCGCTGCGATTTTGCCGTTGTCCTCGCAGACGTAGCTGCGGTGCAGTGCAAGATCCTTGTCCAGCATTTCCTGCGTCGGGAATCTGTCTCCCCACTGATCGGGATTGCCGTTTTCGCGCATAAATGCCCGCGCGTCCGCAAAAATTTTCTGCATCGCCGGAAGATCCTCCGGCCGGGCGTGTCGAATCTGCATTGTTATTCCTCCTTCAGCCATTCCGCGCAGAGTACCTGCCAGCGGTTTATATGCCGGTCGGGCACGCGCCCTTTCATCGGGTCTGCTGTCTCCAAATCCGCGAGCGCGAGTCCGTGCACGCCGTGCGGGAACAGGTGCAGCTCGTGGCTGATGTTCTCTCGGCGCAAAGCCGCCTCGAGCAGCAGCGTGTTCTCGACCGGAACGGTCGCGTCCGTCAGGGTGTGCCACAAAAATGTACGCGGCATGCGCGCGGAAACCAGCGTTTCCAGCGAAAATCTCCGCTGTTCCGCAGCATTTTCACCTGCCAGACGCACAAAGCTGCCGCGATGCGCATACGCTCCCGCCGAGACCACCGGATAGCACAGCACCGCCGCATTCGGTCGGTGCGCCTGCAAATCCGTGCCCGCAGGAAACCAGTCCGCGTCGTGCCACGTCGCCGCCAGCAGTCCCGCCAGATGGGCGCCCGCCGAAAATCCGCCGACCGCAATGCGGTCTGCCGCGATGCCGAGCTGTGCCGCATGTTCTCTCACCCAGGCGACAGACGCGGACAGCGTGTGCAGCGGCTTTACGCCAAGCGGCACCTCCGTGCAGTCGTACTCGAGCACGAACGCTTCCACACCGTCCCGCGCAAACGCACGCGCGACCGGTGCGCCCTCCCGGATGGAGCAGTATTCGTAGCCGCCGCCCGGGCACAGGATGAGCGCAGGCTTATTCCATCCGGCCGGTGCCGGAAAATGCGTCAAAACGCCGTGATCGAGCCGCAAAACCTCTTTCATCGCGCACCTCACACGTTGTAGCGGTTGCGGATATCAATGCACGCAAGAATGCGGTCGGTCTCCGGCTTTTCGCCTGCCAACAGGTAGTCCATGAGCAGCTCGATCGGACGTGCCCCCTGCAGGGCGGCATCCTGATCGATCAGGAAGTCGATGAGTCCGCGGCGGACATTCTCCGCATTTGCCGGAATCAAATCGTGGCAGATCAGGTGCACCTTGCCCTGTAAACCCAGTTCACGCAGCGCGTCGCACGCGCCGAGCTGACCGTTTACCGAAACGTACACACCGCGCAGCGACGGATGCTCCTGCACGGCGCGGCACACAATATCATGCGCCAGCTGCTGATCGTCCCCGCAGGTCTGCGGCGGCAGCAGACTCAAACCGGGGAAATTTGCGGCAGCCTCGGTCTGAAAGCCGTCCACACGCTGCTGATGTGACCAGTTGTTTTCCTGACCGGCAACCAACAGGACTTCCCCGTGACCGGCGAGCAGCAGGTCCATCAGACCGGCGCTCATGCGTCCGCACGCGAAATTGTCCACGCCGACATAGCACAGGCGGCCCGAGTCCGGCAGATCCGAGTTGAAGGTAACGACCGGCATGCGCCCGGACAGCTCCTGAATACGGGCGCGTATCCGCTCGTCCTCCGCCGGAGAAAGCGCGATGCCCTGCACGCCTGCCTCGAGCAGCTCGTCGATCACGTCCAGCTGCTGCTGTGCGTCGATGCCCTCAAGCGGCCGCACGAGAACCTCTGCGCCGGTGGTGGTAAAGTGCGCCGATGCGCGTTCGATCTCCTCAAATACCGTGTGCATGAACATGGTCTCGACCGACTGGACGATCACGCCGATCCTGATCGGGTTTTTCGCGCGTGCCAGCATGCGTCCCGCACGGTTCGGGCGGTAGCCTCGCTCTGCCGCAATGCGGCGCACGCGTGCCGCAACCTTGGGATCGACGCGTCCTCTGTCGTTAAGTGCCCGATCCACCGTGCCGCGGGAAACGCCCGCCAGCGCAGCGATCTCTGCCAAAGTGACTGCCATGAATTTTCGCTCCTACATACCGCGTTGCGCGGTGTCATTCCAAAGGCACCACCACACAATTTGACTGCGGTGTTACCTTTTTATTTTACACGTTTTGAACGAAAATTGCAAATGCAAATCAGTGAAATCGACAGAAATCGGTCAATCGTCCAGCAGTTCGCCCTTGATGGAAATGGTCTTCACCTGCCACGGCAGCAGCTTGCCGCAGTTCTGCAGCGCAGTGCGGACGGCATATTCCAGTCCGCCGCAGCACGGCACCTCCATGCGGACAACGGTTACGCTTTTGATGTTGTTCTGACGGAGGATTTCGGTCAGCTTCTCGCTGTAATCCACATCATCCAGCTTGGGACAGCCGACGAGCGTTACCTTCCCCCGGATAAAATCCTGATGGAAATTTGCGTACGCGTAAGCGGTGCAGTCTGCCGCGATGAGCAGGTTTGCGCCGTCAAAATAAGGCGCATTCACCGGCACGAGCTTAATCTGCACCGGCCACTGGCGCAGCTGGCTCGGCATCGGAATGAACGAGGTCGGCTGATTGACCGGGGCGTGTTCAATGCTCCGCGCCATGCTGCCCGGGCATCCGGTGTGCGGCTGAGATTTTGCCTGCATATTGGCCTGCACAGCGGCTTCGTCATAAGCGGCGGCTTCGCGCTCGACGAACGAGATGGCGCCGGTCGGACAGACCGGCAGGCAGTTGCCGAGGCCGTCGCAGTAGTCGTCGCGGAGCAGAGTGGCCTTGCCGTCCACCATGCCGATAGCGCCCTCGTGGCAGGCGTGGGCGCACAGGCCGCAGCCGTTGCATTTTTCTTTGTCGATTTCGATAATTTTGCGAATCATAGTGTTTTCTCCTTATATATCCGGTTTCTTGTTTTGAGATGGTTCCGCTGGGGCCAGCGGGGGGCCGCCTACCCGGCGGGGGCACAAGAGGGTAGACACCTGCGGTTTCCACCCTCTTGTGGATCACCCCTTTCCTATGAGGGCACGGCGAAATTTGCAGAGCTGAGACTCGCTAAGGAACGAGCGTACTGCTCATCTTCCGTAGGGGCGCACAGTGTGCGCCCATTTCTCGACCTCAGCCGCTCAAGCTGTTTTCGTACTGCCACACAGACCGGATACTCTCCGCAGGGCGCGGCATAACCGTGCCGCGCGATTCGTGAGCGCGTTGTTACAGACAGGGCCTGCGAAAATAATTTGTACCAAACGCCTAATCCGTAGGTGCCGTGCGTTACAACGTGCCAAAGAGTTGCGCGACACTGTTATGTCGCGCCTGCGTAGAGTAAACCGTATGTGTAGCAGTACGCTGTCTGTGAACTGCGAAAAGGCGGAGAAAGGCACGCTGAGGTAACCCGACTGCCGTACTCCTTTTCGCAGCGGTCACATGTCAGTAATCTGCGCCAGACTATCCCAAAAGGAAGTGGGAGTTAAGAGGGTAGAAACCTTGGTGTCTACCCTCTTGCCCCGCCGCGGGGCGCGGTGAATCCCCGCGCTCCGCAGAGCGCAACTCCCCGCTGAGGTTCAGCGGAAAACTCCCCGCCCGTTAGGGGCGAACACGCCTGCGGCAGTTCGAGTGCCCCGCTGGGTCGGTGCAGAGAAAGGTGCCGCCCGGATTGGGCGAACACGCTAACGCAGTTCGCGCACCCCGGTCAGCCGGTGCTGAAAAAGCTGCCGCCCCGTTCGGGCGAACACGCCTGCGGCAGTTCGAGTGCCCCACTTGACTTTACGCTCATATCTTACTATACTGAGAAGGCAAAGTATGTTGTCACAACAACAAAACAGGAGGAAATATGAACCTGTCCATCCTTGCGCGCTGTGATCTGTTCCGCGGCATTGAAACCGCAGAATTATCCCCGCTTTTGCGCCGTCTGCACGCCTGCACGCGTGAATTTGACAAATTTCAGCCGATTTACCGCGTCGGCGATACCGCGCATGCGCTGTGCATTCTGCTCTCGGGCGGCGTGAATATCGAGCGCTGCGACGCATGGGGCCACAAGACGCTGCTCGATCACATTACGCCCGGTTCGGTATTCGCTGAAACGTACGCCTGCGTCCCCGGCACGCCCATGATGGTCTCTGCGGTGGCGGACGAGCCGTCCGAGGTGCTGTTCCTGCCGAGCGAAATGTTGCTCTCCTCTGCCGCGCAGGACAGCGCGCACAGTGTGCTTTTACGCAACCTTCTGGACGTCACTGCGCAGAAAAACCTGCTTTTGACGCGAAAAATCTTCCACACAAGTCCGAAATCCATGCGCGGCAAGCTGCTGTCGTACCTGTCCGCGCAGGCGGTGCAGCACGGCTCGGACACGTTCGACATCCCGTTTGACCGTCAGCAGCTGGCCGACTACCTCGGCGTCGACCGCAGTGCGCTGTCCGCCGAGCTGAGCCGCATGCAGCGCGACGGACTTATCTCATACAAAAAGAGCCATTTTGTGCTCAACCATTCCCCATCCGATGAATAATCCACCCTGTTAAGGAGGTTTTTGTTATGAACTGCAAACCCTATATCCGTGCGCACGCGGACGAACTGCTGGAAAGTCTTGCCGCGCTCGTGCGCATACCGAGCGTAGAAGGCGTGCCGGAAGAGCATGCGCCATTCGGTCGTGAGCCTGCCCGTGCGCTGCACGAAACGCTTGCGCTCTGCGAAAAGCTGGGCTTCCAGACCGGCAATATGGACGACCGCGTCGGCTGGTGCGAGTACGGCGAGGGCGAGGAAATGGTGGCTGTGCTCGGTCATCTGGACGTTGTGCCCGCCGGCGACGGCTGGACCGAGACCGAGCCGTTTTCCGGCGAAATCAAAAACGGCCGTATTTACGGACGCGGCACGATGGACGACAAGGGCCCGATGGTAGCGGCCATCTACGCGCTGGCGGCGCTCAAGGATGCCGGATTTGCCCCCTCCAAGCGCATCCGTCTGCTGTTCGGCACCAACGAGGAGACCGGCTGCGGCGATATGTCGTGGTACGTTTCGCATGGCGGCGAGCTGCCGGTGTACGGCTTCACGCCGGACGGCGAATACCCGATCATCAACGGCGAAAAGGGCATTCTCAACGGCACTTACAGCCGAAAGCTGCACCAGACCGGCGATTACCGCCTGACAAAGTTCGAGGGCGGTGCCGCCTCCAACATCTCGCCCGCGTATGCGGCGGCGGAGCTGCAGTGTCCGGCGGACGCGGCTTCCAAAATCTCGGCGGACAAGGTAACCGTCACACCGATCGAGGGCGGCATCCGCGTGGAAGCCGAGGGCATTGCCGTTCACGGCTCGACCCCGGAGCAGGGCGAGAATGCCATCGGACGGCTGGCGCAGGCACTCAATCAGCTGCCGCTGACCGGCGAGCTTGGCGACTGCATGGCATTTGTGGCAGAGCGCATCGGCATGGAGGTACACGGCGAGTCCCTCGGTCTCGCCATGCGCGATGAGCTGTCCGGCCCGCTGACGCTCAACCTCGGCGTGGCAAAATTTGAGCAGGAAACGCTGTCGCTCGTTTTCTCGGTGCGCTACCCGGTCACCCTGAAATACGAGCGCGTGTACCCGCGTCTGTCGCGCGGCTTCACGCTCGGCGGCTTTACCGAAACCGAGCTGACGCACGCGGCGGCTATTTACATGCCGCCCGAAAGCGAACTCATCCGCAGACTGTCCAAGATATATGAGGAGCAGACCGGCGAGAAGGCGGAGCTCAAGAGCATCGGCGGCGGCACCTATGCCAAGTCCATGCCGAACCTTGTCGCATTTGGCCCGATCTTCCCCGGTGATGAGGTGCGCGAGCACAAGCCGGACGAGTACATGGAGATCGAGCGCGTGCTGCAGAACGCGGAAATCATCGCGGCGGCAATGTACGAACTGGCAAAGTAAGGAGATTGTATGAGCAGAGAGACAAATATGACGGTCGGCCGTCCGACAAAACTCATTCTCGGACTGGCCGTACCACTGATTTTGACAAATGTCGGTCAGCAGCTGTACACAGTCGCAGACGCGTCCATCGTCGGGCGCGGTGTCGGTGTGGAGGCGCTGGCCGCACTCGGCGCGACCGACTGGCTGTACTGGCTGGTGCTGTGGACCGTGCAGGCCATGACGCAGGGCTTTTCCGTGCTCGTGTCGCAGACCTTCGGCTCGAACGATAAGAAGGGACTGCGCAAGGCCATCACCATGTCCGTGCTGCTGTGCGCGGCAGTCGGCATCCTGCTGACCGTGGTGTTCGTGTCCTCGGCAGGCTGGCTGCTGCACCTGCTGGACACGCCCGAGAACATCTATGACGGCGCGCACATTTATTTAACCATGATGTATGCGGGCACGCTCATCACGATGGCGTACAACATGGCAGCAGCGATTCTCCGCGCACTCGGAGACGGAAAAAGTCCGCTTATTGCCATGTTTACTGCCGGATGTCTGAACATTGTGCTCGATCTGCTGTTTGTTATCCGCTTCGGCTGGGGCATTCCGGGCGCTGCCGCCGCGACACTGCTCGCGCAGCTGTTTGCATTCGCGTACTGCGTCAATGCGCTGCGGAAAATCCCGGCTGCGTCCGTCGAAAAGCCGGACTGGCAGCCGGACAGCAGTGTGATCCGGCGGCTGTGCCACCTTGGTCTGCCGCTTGCGCTGCAGCATTTCGTCATCGTCATCAGCGGCATCATCATGCAGGCGGTTATCAACACCTGCGGCTTTGTGTTCCTCGCGGGCTTTACCGCGACCAACAAGCTGCACGGTCTGATGGACTGCTCCGCGTCCGCGTTCGGCTACGCCGCCTCGACCTACACCGGTCAGAACTGGGGCGCAAACCGGCTTGACCGCGTGCGAATGGGTGTCCGCTCGACGCTTGTGCTGGCACTCAGCTTTTCCGCGCTGCTGGCGGCGGGCATGATCCTGTTCGGCCGTCACGTTGTCGCGCTGTTCATCTCCGCGGATGCTGCCAACGCCGCCGAGGCGCTGTCGGTCGCGTACGATTATCTGGTCGTCATGAGCACGTTTTTGCTGTCCGCCTATGTGCTGCACACCTACCGCTCGGCCCTGCAGGGAATGGGCTTTACGACCGCGCCCATGCTCTCCGGTCTGACCGAGTTCGCAGGCCGTGTGGGTGCATCGCTGCTGCTGACCAAGGTCATCGGCGAGCGCGGTCTGTTCTACACGGACGCGGCTGCGTGGACATTCGCAGCGGTATTCCTTGCGGCATCGTACTATATCCAGCTGTTTATCATCCGAAAAAAGGGTCTGACCTATCAGAATACAAAGTAACAAAAAGAGGCTGTAAGAGATACTTACAGCCTCTTTTGCACTTATTCGCCGTAGATTCCGGCGCGGTCGTTGATAACCAGCGTACGGAGCAGTTCTTCGGTCAGGTCGAGTTTTCCGTGCTCATCGCCAAGCAGCCAGCCCTTGCGCGTCAGCTTCTCGACAGTCGGCTTCGCCCACGCGGGAACGGCGGAAACACTGTTGTACATCCTGCGGGTGCTCTCGATGATCTTCTTTACCTCGGCTTCGGTCATGTCAGGTTCCTCCTTTTTCTGTAACCCCTGCTTGAATGCTGTCCACGCGGATGCGCTCTCGACGAACGGCGCAGGACAGTTTTTGTGCGTAACATCGTAGTGGCGCACAACATTTTCGATTGGAATACCGTACTTTGTCATCAAACCTCGCACAAGCGTCTGTGCTCGGCGCACGGTCTCGGGCATAAAGTAGAATTTCTCGCCGTTTTTGCGGCTGCACAGCTCTATGCCGATACTGTTCGCGTTGCGGCAGTACGGATGAAAATAGGTGCCGCGCGTGCCGCAGTGCCATGCAATATCCGCGTCGCGGACCGACTGCCAGACCTCGTTTTCGTCCACAAAATAGTGCGCTGAGGTCGAAATCTCCGCCCGAGCGAAGTAATCCGCATTATTTTTTGCGGTATCGCCGTCGTTCGCCGTAAAGTGAATCACCAGATAGCAGATATCCTCCTTTCCGCGTGCGGATCGGCGGTAGTTGCCGCTGTGCGCCTGTTTGAATGCAATGTTCATCATTGCGTCACCTCCTTCAACCCTATGCCGGATGGAGGCGAAAATTGACCGTGAATGGTCAACTTTTTTGAAAATTTTCGAGAAATTTTTCTGCACCCCAACGGATCGGTGCCAAAAAACAGAGGACGCCCAGACCGGGGCAAAAAGCCGCCGTTTGTTAACGGTATATCCCTTGTATTTTCCCGTCCGGCTTGATACAATAGGCTTATAAAAGAAAGGAGGCGTTTACAATGAAACGCTCAAAAGTTATTACAGCCGTAATTGCGATCATTGCAGTAGTCGCCGCAGCCTGTGTATATGGATATGTCCGCAGCAAGCCCGCCGATGAGCCGGAAAAGCCTGCTGTTACCAAGCCGGAGAACCCGACCACGCCGAACAACAGCAATTCCGGCAAACCGTCCGATTCCAAGACAAATGAACCTGCCGTACAGCCGGAAAATCCCAATCCGAGCGGCACGGAATCGGTCACGATCTACGTTCCGGATGAACAGGGTGAAACACTCACGCCGACCGGCGCAGACGCGAAGGACGACTCCGACCAGTCGCTCGTGGATGCGCTCATCGCCGCAGGCTCGCTGCCCGAGGGCGTCAAGGTGCAGTCCTCGTCGCTCGAGAACGGCACGCTCACGCTCGACATGAATGCCGCCTTCGGCGAGGCGATCCGCGCCTCCGGCACCGCCGGTGAAACGCTCAAGATCTACGCACTGGTCAACACGTTCGCGCAGGCGCGTGGCGCAACCGCAGTGCTCATCACCGTGGACGGCAAGGTGCTCGAAAGCGGACACGAGGTCTACGATTACGCGATCGAGCCAAACAACTGACCTGCAAAAGAAAAGCTCCGAAACGCCTGTTTCGGAGCTTTTCGGCTGTCGCGAAACTACAGTTTCGCCGACAAGCAGGAACGGACCGTAGGCCGTTCCAAAGTCGTCCAAAAGTTCCCATACGGAAACTTTTTCCCTCTTAAGGTATAAAAAACGAGATACACGCTCCCGGTTTTTATGAATTTGCAAAGCAAATTCTATTTAACGCGCGCTACCGCGCGTTATGATAAAATTGGTTCAATACCGACTTTTTTAACAAACTGAAAGCTCCGAAACGCCTGTTTCGGAGCTTTTTCTTACTTATTCATCATTTTCAGGAACTTTTCCTTGATATGCGCGGCTGCCGCGCACGGATCGTCCGCCTTCATGACGGCAGAGACCACGGCGATGCCCTTGATGGGGCTGTCAGCCAACACGTCCATGTTATCCGCGTTCAGGCCGCCGATGGCAACCACCGGAATCGGGACCGCGCGGCACACATCGTTCAGCACGGAGACCGGCGTAACCTTGGTGGTAACGTGGGTAGTCGTCGGGTAAATGGCGCCGGTGCCGAGGTAATCCGCGCCGTCGTTGTACGCGGCAACGGCTGCTTCGACCGTCTTGGCGGTCGCGCCGACGATCTTATCCGGGCCGAGCAGCCTGCGGCAGACTGCCACCGGCAGGTCGCTCGCGCCGACGTGTACGCCAGCCGCATCGCAGGCAATGGCAACATCCACGCGGTCGTCGATGATGAGCGGCACGCTGTAGCGGTCGGTGATAGACTTGACCTGCTGCGCCAGCTCAAGGTAGCTGCGTCCGCCGGTGTCCTTCTCGCGGAGCTGAATGAGCGTTGCACCGCCCCTGCACGCCTCGTCCACCGCGCGGAGCAGGGTCTCGGTCGTGTGGTAGGTACTGTCCGTAATGACATATAATGTAGGATCAAACTGCATGATAATACTCCTTTTTTGAACTTATTGTGCCGTTTCGCATTCTTTTACCGTCTTGCGAATGAAAAACAGGCTGATCACATCAACAACGTAAATAAACTGGGAAATGACCTGCCGGACTGCGGTTCCGGTGCTGATTTTACCCTGCCTGCGCGCGTGCAGGATGAGCGCAATGCAGTAGCCGGACGAAGCCATCATGGCAAACCAGGCAACCAGCATTTGTAAGAGCACGACCGGCAGCGTCATCGGGAAAATCAGCGTAAACATGCCGTAAATCATGCCGAAAAAGAAATTCAGCAGGAACATTGGAATCGCGATGCACTTCATTGCAATGATGCAGCGCCACAGCGTCTGCCGCACCGCCGGGTCGGACAGCCGCCTGTACATCACAGCAGCGCAAATCAGATTGCAGATTGCCAACGGCCCAATAAGCAGCCAGAACAGGAATAATCCCATCTGAAATATGTCCTTATCCGTTCCTTGCGCCACAAAAGCGCACAGAAATTCGCCTGCATACGACAGCGCCAGACCGACAAAGCAAACGATTTCGCAGATGCTGAAAAACTTTGCAGCCTTCATCCCCTCTCCCCTTTCACCGCATGTTAATTTTCATCAATTTATTTTCACGATAAGCAAATCCTGTTCTTCCCCGAGTTCGCCGAGCGCGGTGCCGTCCGGCTGAAACGCCATGCTGTGCCCGACAAATTTTCCGGGCGCATACTGGTCTGCGCCGAGCACGGTCAGGCCGTTCTCGATGGCTCGCGCGCACAGCAGGGTGCGCCAGTGCAGCAGCTTGTTTTCGCCCTGCACCCAGCCCGCCGGAACGAACAGCGTCTCGGCGCCGCGCGCCTTCTGCTCGGCGGCAAGCGCCGGAAACCGAAGCTCGAAACAGGTAATGATGCCCAGTTTTCCGACAGGTGTCTCGATGGGCGAAAACGGCTTATCCCCTGCCCGGCACTCATCGGATTCCCGATAGCCGAACGCATCGTACAAACGGTTTTTGCGGTGCGTTCCGCGCAGGCTGCCGCGGTCGTCAAGCACCGCAATCGTGTTGTACGGCAGACCGTCCGTGCGCTCGTACATGCCTGCGGCAATCCACAGGCCGTATCTCCTGCAAAGCTCACCGAGCGCAATAATGAACGGGCCGTCACACGGCTCTGCGGCCTCGATATTTTTCGACCGTGCGTTCACTTTTGCGTAATACATGCTGTATTCCGGCAAAAACAGCATTTTCGCTCCATTTTCTGCTGCCGTTTGTGCAAGGCGTTCTATTTCCCTGAGATTGGCAGTTTTGTCCTCCCCGGCGCTGAACTGCCCGATGGCAACCGTACTCACGCCTCTCTCCAGCCCTTGCAGATGTCCACCCATGCCTTGAAACCGGAGAATTTCTCCAGTTCCGGGATGGTGACCTCGATGGCTGAGTTGGACGAGCCGCACGCCGGGAATACCGTCTCGAACCGTCGGAGCGATTCATCGAGATAGACCGTCACGCCGCCATTCACACCGAACGGGCACACGCCGCCGACCGCATGGCCGATCTCCGGCTCGACCTCCTCAAACGCAAGCATCCGCGCCTTGCAGCCGAACCGCGCCTTGTACTTCGGGTTGTCGATCTTGGTGTCGCCTGCCGCAACGATGAGGATCACGCCGTCATTCGTGCGGAACGACAGCGTTTTTGCGATGCGTGCCGGTTCGCAGTGGGCGGCTTCGGCAGCAAGCTCCACGGTCGCGCTGGATACCGGGAATTCGATCACGCGATCCTCTGCGCCGAACTGACGCAGATACGCTTTTGCTTTTTCGATGGACATGGGTCTCAATCTCCTTCTGTCTGCTGCGGGATATCGTCGATCATGCTTTCGCACAGCCGACGTAAATAATTTGCAATTTCGCTGAGCGCAAGGCATGTGCACAGCCGCTCCTCCGGGTCATCCGGCGTCTCGGGCAGCTGGGCGGTCAGCAGCGGCGGAATCGCCTCACGCATGCGCTTCTTGTCCGCGAGCAGATGCTCGTAGCACGCCGCAAAGTCCACATCGTCCCGACCGGTCAGCGCCTTCACATCGTTTAAGCGCAGCGTCTGCTTCAAATGATACACGCAGAGCAGCTGCATGATCTGCTGGCGCGTGTATTTTTTGCCCTTCACCGGCGTCATAAGCCCTTCCTTGACGTAGTTGTTGACCATGGTTTTTGTCAGCAGCTTATCCTCCGGCGTGCGCTTGCTGCCCGATAAGCACTGATCGAACAGCGTCAGCACCTGATCCATATACAGGTCAAGCTGCGGCACCTCGTCGGGCATGATATCGCGGTCGGCAAAGACCGCTTCTATGGTTTTCTCCAGCCGCGGCATGGCGTTCACCTCATCTTTTACAAAATATCGAGGCAACACCGAACAATTAAAGCTGCGGCTCCTTGTGCAGGCTCCGGTCGCACTGCCGCGGCGCTTTACGGAAATTTTTTGCCCTGACTTCGTTGTGAGTTCACGGTAATACATCAAGTATTACCGCAAACTCACGCCTCGTCAGAACGCAAAATTTACTCGCAAATCGCTCTTGTTCAATTATGCGGTGTTACCTTGCAACTACAGTACCGAACGGAAACACGCAATTTTTCGTCTGCCCGTGCGGCCTGCAATGCTATTATTATAAGCCTTTTGCGCGCTTCACGCAAGAGTTATACCGCTCGACAAATCCACTGTAATATGATATACTGGATGGACAATAAGCGGTAGGAGGCTTACATATGAAAAAATTCTGGCAACGCCTGGTCCTTTTCGGACTGACAGGTGCATTTTTTGTATCCTGCATTAGCTGCAGCGCGGCAAATACTGCCTCGAAAGTTCCGATTCTGATGTACCACAACCTGACGAACGACCCGTCCGCCGTGACGAGCATGACCATCACCGGCGAGCGGTTTCAGGAGGACATGGAATATCTGGAATACAACGGCTACACGCCGCTGCTCTCGGCGGATTTGATCGACATCCGAGCCGGAAAGGAAGCCATGCCCGAGCGGCCGGTCATGATCACCTTTGACGACGGTTATCGCTCCAATTACGATATTGCGTACCCGATTCTGCAGAAAACCGGCATGAAAGCCGTCATTGCACTGATCGGCAAAAGCATCCGCGCAAACGACAACACGGAAGCGAACCGCTTTTTCCTCAAGTGGGATGAGGCAGCCGAAATGGCCGACAGCGGTCTGGTGGAGCTGGCCTCTCACACCTACAACCTGCACAACCCGCAGTACGGCGGACTGACCGCACCGGACGGCATCAACGGCATCCAGCGGCTGAAGGGCGAGTCGCAGGCGGCGTATAACAAGCGCGTCGGCGAGGACCTCAAGCAGAGCATTGACCTCATCACGCAAAATACCAGCCAGAAAAACGTGCTGTTTTTCGCATATCCGTTCGGCGCGCGCGATGCGTGGATGCAGCCGCTGCTGCAGAAAAACGGTATTCAGGTCAGCGTACTGACCAACACCGGAACGGCGTCTATCCGGCGCGGATTGACCGATCTGCCGCGTTACCGCATCACGATGGACACCAAACTGAGCGATATTCTTCCGGCGAACCCGAACGCCTCGCACGATATTACCGTGCGGGCGCACATGCCGACCATGATCAAGAATGAGAAAATCCGGCAGGAAGTCGCCCGGCACCTTCCCGCGCAGGAGAGAACCATAAAAATTCCGAAATCGTATACCTGATTGTCCAAGCACTGTCTTTGATTAACAAAGACGGTGCTTGAGACTGTCGAAAAACTTTGTTTTCCGAACAGCCTCTCGCTCGAAACCACGCTTTCGAGCGAATCTCGAAGAAAAACCACGTCCTGCGGACACATTTTTTCTTCCCTTGTATAAATTCCGAGATACATGCTCCCGGAATTTATGAATTTGCAAAGCAAATTCGATTGAATGCGTGCTGCCGCACGAAGCATAAAAATCGAATATTGCTTTTTCGACAAGCTGAAGCACTGTCTTTGATTAACAAAGACGGTGCTTTTTTCATGGTGACAATTTGGAGAAAGCACTTGCAATTTTCGGAAAATGTGGTATCATAACAGATGTGATATAGTTTTTAACTCTACATAGCAAAAGGAGGAGTTTGTATGCCTCGTGCATTTCTCAAGGCCCGTGAGCCGTTTTCCAGTTACTCTCATTTCATCGGTGCGGTGCTCAGCGGCGCCGGACTGTTCGTGCTGCTCGTGCGGCTGCTGTTCGATTCGTCCGTCACCGGCTCGCTGGCGGCGGCTGCCGTGGTGTTCTGCCTGTCGCTGATCGCGCTGTACTCCGCAAGCAGCGTGTACCATTTCTCCGGCCGCGGCGAAGCCGTCCTGCGGCGGCTGAAAAAACTTGACCACAGCATGATCTATGTGCTGATCGCGGGCAGCTATACGCCGATTATTCTCAAATTCATGCCTGCGCCGCGCAGCTATATCTTTCTTGGCGTGATCTGGCTGATTGCGCTAACCGGCATTGCCATCAAGCTGCTGTGGATTGACGCGCCGCGTCTCATCGGCACCGCGCTGTACCTCGCGCTTGGCTGGGCAATCGCGTTTGATTTCGGGGTTGTGCTGTCCATGCCCGCGCCTGCCATTGCCCTGCTGGCTGCCGGAGGTCTGTCGTATACGGTCGGCGGCGTGATCTATATCGCCAAAAAGCCGAATTTAGGAAAAATGATCGGGTTTCATGAGCTGTTTCACCTGTTCGTAATCGTCGGCAGCGTTTGTCATTATCTGATGGTGTTTCTTTATGTACTATAACAAACGAGCCGTGAATCTTCATGTGATTCACGGCTCGTTTTTGTTTTCATCCGCACCCGGCAAACCATTTTTATTACTGCTATGGCGGAACACTCCATAATTCGGATGCTTTATCCACGGATGATCCGGCTCTGTACCATAATTATTCCGTATATATTTTTCTAACTCCGCTCGATCCATACTGCCATCTCCATTCCCCGGTTTATATTAAGGCAACACCGCACAATTAAAGCGGCGGTGCTTTGCGGAAATTTTGTGCTCTGACTTTGTTGCAGTTTCACGGTAATACATCAAGTATTACCGCAAAACTGTGCCTCGTCAGTACGCAAAATTTACTCGCAAATCACTCTTGTTCAATTATGCGGTATTGCCTTAAAATATCATACTCTCCGTATCGCCTGCAATCTTTTCAAAATCTCTTCCCATACATTATTCAAAAAAGTGCTTCTTACCGATTGACAAAAATATGGATTTGCAATATACTCTTAATTAAGAAGTAATACTAATAAAGGAGGTGCATTTTATGCAGACCAGAAACACCATTCAGCGTCAGATTGTATTGCAGGCAGTGAATCAGCTGCACAACCACCCTACCGCAGATGCGATTTATGCCTTTATCGCGGCGCAGCACCCGACCATCAGCAAGGCCACGGTTTACCGCAATCTGAACCAGCTGGCAGCTCAGGGCGAGATTTTGCGCGTGCCTGTGCCGACCGGTGCCGATCACTTTGATTTCAACATCAAGCCGCATTATCATGTGCGGTGCACCAAGTGCGGCGGCGTTTTTGATGTATTTATGCCGCCTGTCACCGATCTCATCGACCGCGTGGAGGATTCCTCCGGCGTGGAGCTGCATCGGTACGAAATTCTGTTCGAGGGTATTTGCAGCGCATGCAGGAAAGACTAAAAGAGCAGTCAGAACGGTCTGACCGTCAAGGGAGACCGGAAGAATAAGAAAAGTGGAGAAAGGATAACTGTTATGGCAGAACTCAAGGGCACCCGCACCGAAGCAAACCTGCAGACCGCATTCGCAGGCGAATCTATGGCACGCAACAAGTACACGTTCTTTGCCTCCAAGGCGAAAAAGGACGGCTATGTGCAGATTGCGAAAATCTTCGAAGATACCGCCGCAAACGAGAAGGAGCACGCGAAAATCTGGTTCAAGCTGCTCAACGGCGGCATTGATGACACCGCAGCCAACCTCAAGGCTGCCGCAGAGGGCGAAAACTACGAGTGGACCGACATGTACGCTACCTTCGCCAAAGAGGCGCGTGAGGAGGGCTTCGACCACATCGCAGACCTGTTTGAGATGGTCGGCGCAATCGAGAAGGAGCACGAGGAACGCTACCGCAGGCTGCTCAAGAATGTCGAGGACAAGCTGGTCTTTTCCCGCGACGGCGACTGCGTATGGCAGTGCTCCAACTGCGGACATATCGTGGTTGGCAGACAGGCGCCGGAGGTCTGTCCGGTTTGTGCACATCCTAAAGCCTACTTTGAACTCAAGGCTGACAATTACTAATTGAAAATGGAGAATGGAGAATGAACCTTTTGATTTACCATTCTCCATTTTTATTTACGAATGTGCAAACGGGTTGGGAAACGGTGGGATGAGGTCATCCCGCCCTGCGGTAACATGAACAATCAACGCAAAACATTTCACCATAATCAATATGAAACGAGGGAGAAACAACCGTTTTCCCCTCATTTTTGTTTAGTTTGCGGAGCGTACCGCGTCCTTCATGCTCTTAACGTACGCCTTGACGTGCGGCACGCAGTCCCTGCCCATGAGAGCGGCAGCGGTCGCGGTCGCAACACCGTGCTGATCGGCGCCGGTCTCTGCGATCAGACGGGTCTTGCCCATCTTTTTCGCCAGCAGCGCCTGACCGAGCACGTTGTTGATCTTATGGGCGCCCGTGTGGTTCAAATCCTCACGCTTGAGGTAGATTTTCGCACCGCCGAGGTCATTTGTCATGTGCTCCGCAAAGTACAGGCGCGACGGGCGGCCTGCGTAGTTGTTCAGCAGCTCGGTCAGCTCTGCGTTGAATTCCGGATTGTTCTTATAGTGGTTGTAAGCTTCCTCCAGCTCGATAACCGCGTTCATCAGCGTTTCCGGCATGTACTGACCGCCGTGTACGCCAAAACGACCCTTGCTCATTGGCTTGCTTCTTTCACAAGCGCCGATACGCGGCGCATCTTGTCAATATCCTTTTCATCGTCCGTTTCAATGCCGCTGGACAGGTCGAGCGCATACGCGCCGGTCTGTGCGGCTCTTTGGACGTTGGTTTCATTCAGCCCGCCCGCGAGAAAATACGGGTGGTTTACCTGCCCGATCAGCGACCAGTCGAAGGTTTTGCCGCTGCCGCCGTAGGCGTGCTTTACATAGGTATCCAGCAGCAGATAATCCACCGGCAGGGTGTCCACCTGCTCAATGTCGCGGTGGGTCTCCACTCGCACGGCGTAGACGATGGGCGCGCTTGTCAGCTTTCGCAGCTTGTTTATATAATGCAGGCTCTCGCCGCCGTGCAGCTGGATAATGTCGATAACCTCATCGCGCACGAGCGCGGCAATATGCTCCGGTTCGTCGTTCACAAACACGCCGACCGCCTTGATGTGCGGGTCGAGGTGCTCCTTGAGCCGAGCCGCGTCTAAATCCGATACATGCCGGCGGCTCTCCGCGAACACAAAGCCGATGAAATCGGGTTTTACTTCGTTTGCGGCTTCGATATCCGCTTTGCGGGTCAGTCCGCAGAATTTCAGCTTCACTTTGCGGCCTCCCTGAGTGCGTCGAGCGCCTGTTTCTTGTCTGCGGCACGCATGAGGTACTCGCCTACCAGAACGGCATCCGCGCCGGTCTTTCGCAGTGCCGCCGCATCCTCGGGAGAGGAAACGCCGCTCTCGGCTACGAAAACCGTACCATCCGGTGCGACCTCGCGCAGACGAGCCGCGTTGCCGAGGTCCACCGTGAAGTCCTTGAGGTTGCGGTTGTTCACGCCGATCAGCCGCGCACCCGCTCGAACCGCGGACTGCATTTCCTTCTCGTCGTGCGTTTCCACCAAAGCGCTGAGACCGAGTTTGTCGCAAATGCCGATGTAGCCGCGTATGGTTTCGGTGTCGAGCAGCGTGCAAATGAGAAGCACCGCGTCCGCGCCGAGGACTTTGGCCTGGTAAATCTGATATTCGTCCACCGTAAAATCCTTGCGGATCATCGGTCTGGTGACGATTCCCCTAACCTTCTTGAAAATCTCATCCGAGCCGAGGAACCACTTGGGTTCGGTCAGGCACGAAACACAGTCCGCGCCCGCGTCCTCGTAGCTTTGCGCGATGGACGCAAAGTCAAACACCGGGTCGATAATACCCTTGGACGGACTGGCCTTCTTGACCTCGCAGATAAACGCGCAGTCCTTGCCGGCAAGCGCCTTCTCGAACCGAAAATCGTCCTTCGGGAGTGCTTCCGCCTGCGCCTTCATGTCCTCGAGCGGGATTTTCGCCTTGTCCGCCGCGACGCGCTCGCGGGCGTGCGCCGCCAGTTCGTCGAGAATCATGCCTTTGCCGCCTCCTGCGTTGCCGCCGCGAACCGGTTCAGCTTGTCGAGCGCCGCGCCGCTGTCGATGATCTCTGCGGCCTTTTTGATGCCGTCCGCCAGCGTCAGGCCGTCCAGACCGAGGTACAGCGCGATACCGGCGTTCAGCAGGATCTCCTCGCGCTTCGCGCCCTGCTCACGGCCTGCAAGAATGTCGCGGGTGATCTGTGCGTTTGCCTTGGGCGAGCCGCCGCGCAGCTCGTCCACCGTGCAGAGCGACAGGCCGTATTCGGTCGGGTCGAGTTCATACGGCGTCAGCTTGCCGCCGCGGATTTCGCAGACCTTGTTCCTGCCAATCAGGCTCGCCTCATCCATGCCGCCGCCGCAGACCACCATGCCGCGCGTTACGCCGAGGTTGGAGAGCACCTGCGCCATCGGCATGACCAGATTTTCGTCATACACGCCGAGCAGCTGCATGGTCGCGCGCGCCGGATTGGACAGCGGGCCGAGCACGTTGAAGATGGTTCGCTCGCCCATGCCCTTGCGGACGGGAGCCACGTTCTTCATTGACTTGTGATAGCCCTGTGCGAACAGGAAGCAGATGCCCGTTTCAGCCAGCACCCTTTCGTTCTGCTCGGGAGACAGAGAAAGGACAACGCCCAGCTCCTCGAGCACGTCAGCCGCGCCCGACTTGGACGAAACCGACCGGTTGCCGTGCTTTGCAACCGGCACACCGCCTGCCGCCGCCACAAACGCGGCGGTCGTGGAGATGTTGAACGAGCCAACCTCGTCACCGCCGGTACCGACAAGGTCCATGACCGCGCCCTTCGGCTCAATGTGCGCGCCCTTTTCGCGCATGACCTCGGCGCAGGCGGTAATCTCGGTGATGGTTTCGCCCTTCATGCGGAGCGCCGTCAGCAGGGTTGCCATTTCGATGTCAGTCGCGGTGCCGTCCATCATTTCCTCCATTGTTGTACGAGCGATGGTGTAGTCCAAATCACGGCCGTTGATGGCCTCGTGAATTGCAAGCTGAATCATTATATATCGACCTTTCTATTACATCTATTATATCATTACTAATTGATATCTTCTCCGTAGGGCAGCCCGCCCTACGGTTCTGGTCAAACTTTACATAGACAGAAAGTTTTTCATATAGCCGGGCCCCGGAGAAAGAATGATGTGTGAGGGATTCAGTCCCTCGATTTCGCTGACGGTGAGCGCATCATTGCGGACTACCTTGATTTCCGGCTCGATGGCCGCCGCCTGCTGGAACAGGGTATAGGAAAAAGAATCGTAATTGTCGATCAGGAGAATCATTATCCGTCTACCTCCGATGCACGCTCGATGGCGTTCATAACTGCCTTTGCCTTGTTTGCGCTTTCCATATACTCGTTATGCGGCACGGAATCCGCGACGATGCCACCGCCCGCCTGCACGGTGACTGTGCCGTTCTTCTTGGCAGCCATGCGGATGGCGATGCAGGTATCCATATTGCCGGTGAAATCCAGATAGCCGAGTGCGCCGCCGTATACGCCGCGCGGCTCGCTCTCCTGCTCCTCGATAATTTCGCAGGCGCGGATCTTGGGTGCGCCGGACAGCGTTCCCGCCGGAAGCACCGCTTCGATGGCGTCGCAGGCGTCGTACTTTTCGTCAATGTCGCCCTCGACCTGCGAACAAATGTGCATGATCTTGGAATAGCGGTGGATCATCATGTAATCGATGACTTCGACCGTGCCGATCTTGGACACGCGGCCGAGGTCATTTCTGCCGAGATCGACCAGCATATTGTGCTCGGAAAGCTCCTTTTCGTCCGCAAGAAGCTCGTTCTCGAGCGCCTTATCCTCCTCCGGCGTTTTGCCGCGCGGACGGGAGCCTGCAACCGGAAAGGTGGTCAGGCGGCCGTTATCCAGTCGGACGAGCGTTTCCGGAGAGGAACACATGACCTCGTCCCCATCAATGGAAAGGAACACCATGTACGGCGAGGGGTTGGTGGTGCGGAGCACGCGGTACGCGCTCAGCAGGCTGTCCGCATACGGACTGGAGAACTGACGCGACTGCACCGCCTGAAAGATATCGCCGTCAAAGATGTATTCGCGGGTTTTCTCACGATGTCGGCGTACTGCGCCTCGGTGACGTTGCAGGTGAAGCTCGGCCTGCCGGTTGCCTTGAGCGGCGGAAGCGGGGTCTGGTCGTTGATCAGCGCCGCCATGCCCTCGAGTGCCGCACACGCCTTGCCGTAATTCTCCATCACGCTGTCGGTCTTCATGTTGACGATGAGCACGATCTTCTGCTTGAGGTGGTCATAGGCAATGACCTTGTCGAACAGCATCAGGTCGAAATCGTCCCATGCGCCGCGCTTGATTTTGAGCGTCGGCTCCGCGTAGCCGAGCATGGCATACGCGAAGCAGCCGACGAAACCGCCCGTGAACGGCGGCTGCCCCTCAAGCCGCGGAGCACGGTGAGCGGCTTGTCGGTCTTGACCGTCTTGTTGACCGTACCCTCGAGCGTTACCGTTCCGTTTTTGCAGGTCGCACGGAGGATGGGGTCATAGCCGAGGAAGGAGTAGCGCGCCCATTTTTCGCCGCCCTCCACGCTCTCCAGCAGGAAAAAGCGGTCGGAACGGGTCTGCAGGCGGCGCAGCAGCGAAATCGGCGTTGTCATATCGGCGTAGATCTCGCGGCAGACCGGAATGGTCGTATACTCCTTCGCGAGTTCTAAAATCTCATCACAGCTTGGGGTAATCATTGTGTTTTCCTCCATATTTCAGCAAAACATCGGCGGTAATCATAAACCGTGTTTTATTTCTTGGGTTCGTGTGGCAGCACGCATTTAATAGAATTTGCGGAGCAAATTCATAAAAAGGCAGGGCGTGTACGCGCAGCGCGACCGAGAAGTCGCGCAAGAATAGCGCCTGCCTTTTTATACAAGGGAAGAAAAAATGTGTCCGAAGGACGCGGTTTTTCTTCGGGATTCGATCGAAAGCGTGGTTTCAATCGAGTGTCTGTTCGTTCCGAACAGACACAATAAAAAAAGGCTTTTGTCTCACGATACAAACGTATCATGGGACAAAAGCCTGTTACTTCTGCGGTACCACCCAAATTGACGTACAAAAACGTCCACTCTGTCGTGTGCAAACACACACGCTCCCATGATAACGGTGGGAATCCCGTCAGCCATACTCTCCCTGCGGATTTGAGGCTGCCCTCACAAGTCCATTCAGTAACGTCCTCTGCTGCTCTCCTCACACCACCGGAAAGCTCTCTGAAAGCGCGGTCTCGCTCTTACTCACTCTTGTTCTGCGGTTTTGCTTTTTCTGAAATCAGTATATTCCTACGATGAAAATTTGCCAAGTGGATTTTCTGTGTTTTTTCGCAAATTCCACTTTTTCTCTATGTTATTTCGCAATGGGATACGACGGGCACACCGCACCGAGCGGACAGCCCTCGCACTTCGGGCTGCGGGCGGTGCAGTGCTCGCGGCCGAACAGCACCAGCCGGTGGCAGAAATCGGACGACTCTGCCGGGTCGAGCAGCTTTCTCAGGGCGTTCTCCACCTTGACCGGGTCCTTCTCGTTCTTGACGAAGCCCAGCCGGTTGGACAAACGGATGCAGTGCGTATCGCACACAATGGCGGGTTTGCCGAAAATATCCCCGAGGATGAGGTTGGCGGTCTTGCGGCCGACGCCCGGCAGCTTGAGCAGCTCCTCCATAGTATCCGGCACCCTGCCGCCGTAATTGGCGATGAGCATCATGGCGCACGCCTTGAGGTCGCGCGCTTTGGTGCGGAACAGGCCGCAGGTCTTGATGGCCTCGGCAATCTCCTCCTCGGACGCATCCGCGAAGCTCTGCAGGGTCGGAAACTGCTTGAATAATTTTTCTGTCACAATATTGACGCGCGCGTCCGTGCACTGCGCGGAAAGCCGGGTGGCGAACAGCAATTCATAATCGTGTGTATAATGCAGGGCGCAGACCGCCTCCGGATAGACGGTTTTCAACAGCTCGGTAACGGTGGCGGCACGTTCTTTCTTAGTCATTTTGTTATCCTCTCTCCACAAGTTTTCCTACGATAATTGTAGCATATCGTCGAAAAAAGGGCAACTGTTTGCACAAAAATGCACAATGTAACAATTTCACTATAAACTGCTAAAGCGGTAACGCAAAAATCAGATGTTTGTCAATAGATTCCATGCGAAAAATGTGGTTAAATTATAATAGTAAATTCTTATCCGGCAGGAGGCTGTATCATGGTTCGTCAAGCAATGGACTTCGTGACAGCGTTCGACCCCGAACTCGGACGTATGATCGAAGCGGAATACAAACGACAGGCGCGCAACATTGAGTTGATCGCCTCGGAAAATATAGTCAGCGAGGCTGTTATGGCGGCAATGGGCAGCGTGCTGACCAATAAGTACGCCGAAGGCTATCCGTGCAAGCGCTACTACGGCGGCTGCGAATGCGTTGATGAGGTGGAAAACCTCGCAATCCGCCGCGTGTGCCAGCTGTTCGGCGCGAAATACGCGAACGTGCAGCCGCACTCGGGCGCACAGGCGAACATGGCGGTCTATCAGGCGCTGTGCAAACCGGGTGATACCGTGCTCGGCATGAGCCTGGACAACGGCGGCCACCTGACCCACGGTTCGCCGGTCAATCAGTCCGGTCTGCTGTACAACATCGTGCCCTACGGCGTGGATGAGAACGGTCTCATTGATTATGATGCGCTCCGCGAGCTGGCAAAAAAGGAACAGCCGAAAATGATCATCGCCGGTGCGTCCGCGTATCCGCGCGCCATCAACTTTGCAAAATTCGCCGAGATCGCACACGAGGTCGGCGCGTACCTGTTCGTTGACATGGCGCACATTGCCGGTCTGGTGGCTGCCGGTCTGCACCAGAGCCCGGTCCCCTACGCAGATGTCGTCACCACCACGACGCACAAGACGCTGCGCGGTCCGCGCGGCGGCGTTATCCTGACGAACGATGAGGAGCTGGCGAAGAAATTTGACAAGGCCATCTTCCCCGGCACACAGGGCGGCCCGCTCGAGCATGTCATCGCCGCAAAGGCGGTCTGCTTCGGTGAGGCACTCAAACCGGAGTTCAAGGCATATCAGCAGAATGTTGTCACCAATGCCCGCGTGCTCGCGGACGCACTCCAGAAGCAGGGCTTCGACCTTGTGGCGGGCGGCACGGACAACCACCTCATGCTCATCGACCTGCGAAAGACCGGCGTGACCGGCAAGGAGCTGCAGCGCCGTCTGGACGAGGTATACATCACCGCCAACAAGAATGCCATCCCGAACGACCCGGAAAGTCCGTTCGTCACCTCGGGCATGCGCATCGGCACGCCCGCTGTCACCACCCGCGGCTTCGGTGCGCCGGAGATGCTCCGCATTGCCGAGTTCATCTGGCAGGCCGCAACCGATTTCGACAACAAGGCAAACGATATCCGCCGAAATGTACGCGATATCTGCGCAAATTTTCCAATTTACTAACAATTTTTGCCGACTCCCTACTGTTGGAGTCGGCTTTTTGGTTAGCTTTGTTCGGTTTGCATAATGCAAAATTACCTGTCAGAAACAGTCGAGCAGATAAAGTTTTTGTAAGGTTTGAACAAAATGCTTGCCTTTTTCCGTCAGTATGCTATACTTAGATACATGAGGGAGAGCAAATCCCGCCAAATGGCTTGGAGGAAATAACAAAAGGGGAAATGCAGTAATGGGAATTAAACTGAAACTGACCGGTCTCCGGCGATTTGTCCGAACCGAGGCCGAGATTGCGGACTACACCGCGCAGGTCGCGGCAGCGCAGGACACGCTCGTGAACGGCACCGGCGCCGGAAACGATTTTCTTGGCTGGCTGAATCTGCCGGTGGATTACGACCGGGACGAGTTTGCGCGCATCAAGCAGGCGGCAAAGAAGATTCAGCAGATCTGCGATGTGCTGATCGTCATCGGCATCGGCGGCTCGTATTTAGGGGCACGGGCAGCCATCGAGTTCGTAAACGGTCAGTTCTACAACCAGACCCGCCCGGAGGGCATTCCGGAGGTCTACTTTGCCGGCAACAACATTTCGTCGTCCTACTTGAACGACATTATCAAGATGATCGGTGACCGCGACTTCTGCATCAACGTCATCTCGAAGTCGGGCACGACCACCGAGCCTGCCATCGCCTTCCGCGAGCTGAAAAAGCTGTGCGAGCAGCGCTACGGCCGCGAGGGCGCCAAGGAGCGCATCTTCGCCACGACCGATAAAGAGCGCGGCGCGCTCAAAAAGCTGGCGGATGACGAGGGCTACGAGACCTTTGTCGTACCGGATAACATCGGCGGCCGTTTCTCGGTGCTCACGCCAGTCGGTCTGCTGCCGATGGCTGCAGCCGGTCTGGACATTGACGCGGTGATGGCAGGCGCTGCGGCCTCCCGCGAGGAATATTCTCATGGCTCCTTGCACGACTGCGCGCGCTATGCGGCACTGCGTAATCTGCTGCTGTTCAAGGGCAAATCCATGGAGATCATGGTAAACTACGAGCCGTCGCTCGTCATGCTCGGCGAATGGCTCAAGCAGCTGTTCGATGAGTCCGAGGGCAAGGACCATAAGGGTCTGTTCGTCACCTCAGCGAATTTCTCCACCGACCTTCATTCCATCGGTCAGTTCATTCAGGACGGCTCGCGCATCATGTTCGAGACCGTGCTGTGGGTCAAGGAACCGCGCTCCGAGATTACCATCGAGCATACCGAAGAGGACATCGACGGCCTGAATTATCTGGCAGGTCAGACCGTGCAGCACGTCAACCAGAAAGCGTACGAGGGCACGCTGATCGCCCACATGGACGGCGGCACACCGAATATCATCATTGAGATCGACCGCACGGATGCTTGGCATTTCGGCTATCTGGTCTACTTTTTCGAGAAGGCCTGCGGCATTTCGGGCTACCTGCTCGGCGTAAATCCGTTCAATCAGCCGGGTGTTGAGGATTATAAGAAGAATATGTTTGCACTTCTGGGCAGATCGGGTTTCGAGGAGCGGAGAAAATACCTTGAGGCTCGTGTCAAGCTGGAGGACTGATCGTCCCTTTTACCCTTTGTGTTGATGGGGTATAACTCCGGTGATTTCACTAAATCACGCACATAACCGATACTGGATACCAAAAAGATGCCGAAGGCAACTTCGGCATCTTTTCATGCCTCGAAAGAAGCACAAAAATATTGTATGATACAAAAGAATTCTCCCTTTTCAGAATTGTGTACTTATGGGAAATGAGCTTATAAATATACATTGCAAACAGCAGACATCTATTTTATAAGCAAATATAAAAATCGGAACTTGAGGTGATGAAACTATGGCTGAAATACAAATTGCATGGTTAGAATTGATGACAGTTGGAGGTCTTGGTGTAATATTAGTTCTACTAGGAGTTACTTTCAATATCATTGTAAAAAGACAGAATAAATTGTGTACAAAAAAGACAGACAGCATTGTTAAACAATATGGGTTTCCTGGAAATGGAAGAGTGTACCCAATCGTTGAGTACTTTGTGAATGGAACTTGTTATAAAGCAAAGAAAAAATTTCGAGGAATTATAACAACGCAACTATCAGGAGTACCTGTACCGATGAAATCAGAAGTCTATGAAGATGAAAAAGGATGGCTACATGTAAAAACTGGAGCTATTGCAAATTTGCGTCAATTTGCGGAGCAGTTGTGGCCTATCAACAGTAAGATGACAGTTTATTATAATCCAAACAATCCTAAAAAGTGTTATGTTGATAGACCAATTTCAAAAAGTTTTACTTCCATGATGTTTATCATAATGGGGACAGTAACAATACTCTCGAGTGTACTGGTATTCTTTTTGATGCAGTTATAAATTGCAAAAGATAATTGCTAATCAGACAAATTCCAGTTTGTTGAACTGAATAGCATATTCTGACCGATAGGAGCAAGGTTAAAACCCACCTTGCTCCTTTTCCAATGCTTAAAGTTCCGTCAAATCGACGGAGGGATTGGCGGATAGGCTTATATCAACACAAAAGGTAAAAGGGAGGACTGATCCCTTTGCTGTATTCAAGGAGAGCGCGCTGTGCTCTCTCCTTTTTATTTTGCGCGTATGCCAAATCGAGAATGGAAAATGCCAAATCTCCACGCTCATTCTCCATTCTCAATTACTCCACCCTTGCGTAAATCCAGCCATTCCGGGCAAAATAAATGCGGTGATGAAAATGAAACTGCAAACTCCCGCAGTCTTTGCGCTGGGCGCGGTCGGTTACGCCGCGCTTGAGCTTCTCTGGCGCGGACGCACCCACTGGACCATGGCGCTGACCGGCGGTGCGGTTCTGGTCGGTCTGCGGCAGCTGCGGCGGCGCGTACACGAGGAAAACCCGCTCTCCCGCTGCCTGTGCGGCGCGGCGTGCATCACGGCCGCGGAATATGTGGTCGGCTGCACGGTCAACCGGCATTTCCGGCTGCGCGTGTGGGATTACTCGCACGAATTCGGCAACGTTCAAGGGCAGATCTGTCCGAAATACGCGGCGCTGTGGGCGCTGCTCTCCGCACCGATCATGCTGCCGAAATAAGGCAGAAATGTGTACCTCTTCCCTTGCAATACGGTTTTCAATGGCTTATAATAGTGATAAACTATGCAGAAAAGGAGACACACCATGCTGATTGCAGTCAATGCAGGAAACAGCCGCGTTTTGCTCGGCGGCTATGAGGAGGACGGACAGGTTTTTTCTGCCTCCATCGCAACCGAGCCTAAGCTGACGCGCGACGACTACGCCTGCAAGCTGCAGCAGGTGCTTTTGCTGTACGGCGTGAACGTGCGCCGCATCCACGGCGGTATTGTCAGCTCGGTCGTTCCGAGCATGGTCGGCGTGCTCGAGGGTGCGCTGCGCCTGCTCGGCATCCGCGATGTCATTGAGGTATCGAGCGGCGTCAAGACCGGACTCAACATCCGCTCCGAGCAGCCGCGGCAGGTCGGCTCGGACCGCGTAGCCGCTGCAGTGGCCGCCCGTGCAAAGGGAAAGCTGCCGTGCGTGGCAGTTACGCTCGGCACCGCGACCACGTTCACCGCGCTCGACCAGTCCGGTGCGCTGGTCGGCTCGGCCATCACGGCGGGCGTGCAGCTGAGTCTGCTCGCGCTCCGCGAGCAGGCGGCGCAGCTTCCGGCGGTCGCTATCGACGCCAAGGACGAGGGCATTCTCGCCCGGAACACGGTCGATGCCATGCGCGTCGGCGCGGTTTACGGTGCCGCGTCGCTCGTGGACGGCATGGTCGAACGCTTTGCGGAAGCGCTCGGTGAAACGCCGTATGTCGTGCTCACCGGAGAGCTTGCGCCGCTCGTCACTCCCTATCTGCGTATCCCGTTCGAGTACGATGAAAGCCTTGTGCTCGACGGTCTGCACCTGATTTGGAAGAAAAATCGGGGTTGAAAGAGATTTGGCAGCGAATTTCTATCGCTGACCACCACAATTTTTGTATTGCGCTGTACCTGTCAAAGCAGGACGGCAGCAGGAGGAATTACAAATGAATAACAAAACTACCAATGTACGATATCTCGCGCAGCTGGCGCTGCTGGCGGCGATCGAGGTCGTGATGAAGCTGATGGGTCTGGGCAGCGTGCCGGTCGGCCCGCTGTACATGTCGTTCCTGACCGTGCCGATCGCTGTCGGCGCGATGACCATGGGCCCGACCGCCGGTGCGATTCTCGGCGGCGTATTCGGCTGTGTCAGCTTTAAGGATGCGCTTGCAGGCGGCGGTATGACCGGCATGTTCTTCCAGATCAGCCCGATCAACACCTTCGTTCTGTGCGTTGTCATGCGCGTGCTGATGGGCTGGTGTGTCGGCCTGCTGTTCCGCGTGCTGCGCCGCATGGACCGCAAGAAAAGCTGGAGCTATTTCGTCGGTGCGATGTCCGCGCCGCTGCTGAATACCATTTTCTTTATGGGTTACATCGTTCTGGTGTTCTACAAGACCGACTACATTCAGGAGCGCGTTGCCTCTCTCGGCGTGGCTAACCCGCTGTCCTTCGTGGTTGCACTGGTCGGCGTACAGGGTCTGATCGAGATCATCGTCGGCTGTGCGGTCGGCGGCGTGCTCGCCCGTGCGGTAGCATCGTTCCTCGGTCATCGTGCGCCTGCAAAAGCAGAATAAATGATTGCTAATTTCGGCAGTTTCTCTCATTTTTCGCAGAGAAACTGCCGTTTTGCGTTCCCGGAAAACCTTTCCGCGCCCAGAGAATTTCCGTGCCGCCAAATGTCCGGCAGAATAGAAAAGGTTCACAGCGTTGTTTTCATGCTCCGCGCGGCATAGTAATAGCGGAGGTGAAAAAATGCAAAAAAATCACGCAAAACGCACGGCGCTCGCTCTGTTCCTGCTGTTTGCGGTGACAGTCTCCGCGCAGGCGGCAAAAATCGCCGAGGTCATCCCGATCGGGCACACGGTCGGCATCAAAATGCAGGCGGAGGGCGTGCTCATCGTGCAGCTGACCGAGGTGCAGGGCGCGGACGGCACGCACTCCCCTGCGAAGGAGGCGGGCGTGCAGGAGGGCGATGTGCTGTGCAAGGCCGGTGAGATGGCGCTGCACTCGAACGACGATCTGCAGAAGCAGGTCGCGCTCTCGGCGGGACAGCCGATCAAGCTGACGCTCGAGCGCGGAGACGCGGAGAAAAGCGTCACGGTGACGCCGTGCAGGGACAAAACCGGTGCGTACCGCATCGGCGTGCTCGCGCGCGACAGTCTGGCAGGAATCGGCACGCTGACCTACGTTGACCCGCAGACCGGCGCGTTCGGCTCGCTCGGTCACGGCATCTGCGACAGCGAAACCGGCGTGCTGCTGCCGCTGCAGGAGGGCACGATCATCCACTCGACGGTGAGCAGCGTGCAGCGCGGCAAGGCGGGTGAACCGGGTTCGCTGCAGGGCGAATTTTCGACCGAAAAACCGCTCGGAACCGTGGCGCAGAACACAGAAAGCGGCATTTTTGGCACCATGACGGACGATTTGCTGTACAGCGAGCTGCAGTGCGTGCCGGTCGCGTCGGCAGACGAAATCAAAGTCGGTGACGCGGAAATCCTCTCCAACGTGGACGGCGACAGCGTGCAGCGTTATTCTGTCCAGATCGTCAAGCTCTATCCGGCGAACGACGAATACGGGCGCAGCATGATGCTCCGCGTGACCGATTCGCAGCTTGCGGAGAAAACCGGCGGCATCGTGCAGGGCATGAGCGGCAGTCCGATCCTGCAGAACGGCAAGCTGATCGGCGCGGTAACGCATGTGCTGGTCGATAATCCGATGGAAGGGTATGGCATTTCGATGGAGAAAATGCTGGCGGCAAGCTGACAGAAAGAGTGGAGAATTCGCACAGGCAGGCGTTTTGCAACGGCTTACCATTTCCGCAGGGGCGCACATTGTGCGCCCTTTCTTTTGGGTTAATCGCCACTGTTTTATTGTCGAAAACCGCAGTTTTGCTTGTATTTTGTCTATTTCCGGGGAATTTTGAAAATATGCAGAAATTGCAAAAACAGTCGGTCCGACCGGTCATTTCGGGTAAATCGACAGATTTTGTCGAATTCTGTCTGCAATTTTCTGTCCATATTTTTACAAAAGGTCTTGCAAGTTATGGTAGTATATGGTAATCTATTGCCAAGAAAAAGAGATAAACTTTATCGGAAAGCTGGTTATGACATATGGATGAGAAAATTAGAGTTTTGCTTGCAGACGACGACACCGAATTTTGCGCGCGTATGTCGGCGGTGCTGGACAGTGCGGACGATTTTGAGCTGGTCGGCATTGCGGAAAACGGTGAAAAGGCACTTTCCGCAGTCAATGAGCTGCGGCCGGATGTACTTATCATTGAACTGATGCTGCCGGTGATGGACGGCATGAGTGTGCTCAGCCGCCTGCACGAACAGGACGGACCGCATCCGGCGGTGATGGTATTCTCGGCGTTTGCAAGCCCTCAGATCGGCGCGGAATGCGCGGCGCTCGGCGTGGATCTGTTCCTGCGCAAGCCGATGGAGCCGCAGGCGGTCTGCGAGCGGCTTCGCCTGTGGCGGACCGGTCAGCTGCGCGCGGTCAAGGCCGAGGAAAGCATGGCGCTTGAGCTCCGCGTGACCGAGGTGATTCATCAGGTGGGTGTGCCGGCGCACATCAAGGGCTACCAGTATCTGCGTGAGGCCATCATGATGGCGGTCGAGGATATCGAGTCGGTCAGCGCCATCACCAAGGTGCTGTACCCGTCGATTGCCAAAAAGTTCAAGACGACCTCCTCTCGCGTGGAGCGCGCCATCCGGCACGCGATCGAGGTCGCATGGGATCGCGGCGACATCGAAACCCTGCAGAATTACTTCGGCTACACAGTTTCAGGCATCAAGGGCAAACCGACCAATAGCGAATTTATCTCGATGATTGCCGACCGGCTGCGCCTGCAGATGCGGTTTGGGGCGTAAAAAACAATCACCGCAAAACGAAACACCGGCGCAGACCATAACAGTCTGCGCCGGTGTTATTATTTAGATAATTTAAGGCTCGTCCACGATTTCCAGCTTGTCGAGTGCGAATTCCACGCACTTTAGGATCAGCTCATTGCGTGTGCGTCCGGTGCGTGCGGCAACGCGATCAAGCTGTTTTAACACCTCATTCGGCATCCGGCAGGACACAACCGAGGTCTCTCCATAGCTCTTTTTTGCGCGAATAATAAACTTTTCTTCTTTATCCATAATCATCATACCTCTGTATTATTCTACCCGATTATTTGTAGTGTTTGTATATTACAAAGGTTTACAAGTGTAGTGTTGTGTGGTACACTATCAGAAAAGAAACGGAGCTGAAGTGATGAACCAAACTGTAATTATGGCAATTGTTTTCTCCATCCTTATTATAGGATTATCAATTTTACTAATCAAATTTTGGATTGAATCAATAAATGAAAATGCTAAGGAAGAACAGAAAAACTTAACTCCTTCAAAATATCCTGATGGATTTACATGTACGAGACAGTGGAGAAGATGGCATTTTGACGACACGCATCAAAAAATCTGTGTATTAATGGAAAATATGAAATCAACCCTGACTTTTTCCTTTTCTCAAATAAAGGATGTATCTGTGCTCAGTGATATGACCTCTATGCAAAATGGTAGTCCTGTCGGTCGTGCTATTATCGGCGGTATCCTCGCAGGCGGTATTGGCGCCATCATCGGTGTTGGCAGTGGCCTGTCAGATTCCGAAGCATGCAAATCCCTGAAAGTTCGCGTTACTCTATTTAACGACCAATTTATTGATGAACCTTTTATTGCTCAGCCTGTTAAAACATCTAGTGCGTTTTACAGAAATATCTGTGCAAGCTGTAGCGAACTGTACAGTACGCTATTTCAGGCCTATTATACTGGTCATCCTGATATTCCAAATCCCGTCGAAGAAAGCCATATTGATCTGACCCAAGAAATCTCACTGCCGGATGACACTTCCAGCAATCAATAAAGCGTGCAAAAAACCGCAGCGCCCTCTCGGGCGCTGCGGTTTTCAGGTGATATGCATTTTCCTTATGTCAAATCAATGAGCCAATCTCGGGCGGTTCCGGCTTTTTCGGCTCGTTACAGTTCTCCACGCCGAGAACCTCTGCGCGGATGTCCTCCTCGATCTCCTTCTTGCTGCGGCGGCGGTCCAGACGCGAAATATACAGATACTTCCGGATCACGAACAGGATGCCGATCGACAGCACGGCGATCAGATTCTCGATCGGCGAGGTATGCTCGACGATCATCTGGCGCGCGATGGCGAGGAGCATAACGTCAACCACCGAGTCGATGGTGTAGCTGGTGATCATCTTGATCAGCTCGATGCCGATGATGATCAGGCAGGCCGAGCTCATGCGCGCCTGCAGATACGCCGGATCACCGAACAGCTTGTTCATATCGGTCATGGCGACCATGCCGATGCCGGACACGATGCACGCGATCAGGATCACCATGCCAAGGGTGATCTCAACCGCTGTTGCGGCGTTGGAGAGCTTGTCTCGAAAATCAGAATTCATGGCAGTCTCCCTTTCTCTACTCCTCATTTTTACATTCCCTTTTCTTCAGTTTTGTAATTTTTTATCAGTCTGTGTCTCATTCCTTGATATAAATTTAACATAGTTTTTGCGCCTTGTCAATTATTTTAACAAGTTTTGTATGGTTCACTGGTTTTTCACAAGTTTTTTATGCACTTTATCCTCATTTTAGTTATTTTGCATAATAACTTTTTATTTTTGTTGTGAGAAATTATTCGCGTTTATTTTTTGACAAACTTATCATTGTTAAGCTATAATAATATTAGAGTAAACTAATAAAAAGGCAATGCCATGCAATCAAAGGCACTGCAAAGAAAATTCTTTGAAACGGGGTGGGCAAATGGCTAATCCGCTGTTGCAGCACTACATCAAGCTGACAGAATTTCTCGGACAGGCACTTGGACCGGATTATGAGGTTGCTCTGCATGATATGACCGACAAAAACCGCTCTATAGTAGCCATCGCCAACAATCACATCAGCGGCCGGGAGATCGGTGCACCGCTTACCAATGTGGCGCTCAAAATCCTGATGGACAAAAGCTACGAAACGCAGGACTACCGCCTGCACTACTGCGGTCTCTCTGCCGAGGGCAAAACGCTGCGCTCGAGCACCATGTTCATCAAGCACAACGGCAAGCTGGTCGGCATGCTGTGCATCAACTTTGACGACAGCCGGTATCTGGCCGCCAGCGAAAACGTGCTGCGGCTGTGTCATCCGGATATTTTTATCGACGACCATATCGCACCGCAGCAGGCCGAACCCGGTGATCCATTCCCGCGAGCGGTTCCGGCAACGACCGAGAGCTTCCACAACTCGATCGACGCGGTGGCAGGCGATGCGGTCGGCCGCGAGCTCATCCGCCTCGGTGTGACCGCCGACCGTCTCACGCCGGACGAGCGCATGCAGATCATTGCTTCGCTTGAAAACGGCGGTATCTTCCTGCTGAAAGGCGCGGTCAAGGATGTGGCCGACGCGCTGCACTGCTCGCAGGCCAGTGTGTACCGCTATCTTTCCCAGATTAAAAAGGACGACAGCAATTCCGCTTCGGAATAACATTTTCACAATGCAAATGACAAAAACGGCAGAATCCGAGCGGAATGCTCGCGGTTCTGCCGTTTCACTTTTTTATCTGCTAAATTGCTCACAGGAGGTATACATTATGTTTCGAGAGTACATCCACCGGTTATTCTGGCTGATCCTGGGTGTTGCGGTCAGCTCGATCGGCATTGCGATGATGCTGCAGGCGAATGTCGGACTCGAGCCGTGGAGCGTGCTGCAGCAGGGCATGTCGCTGCGAACCGGCATGACCTACGGCACGGCGTCCGCGATCGCAGGCGCGGCAGCCATCCTCACGGCCGTGTTCTTCGGTGAGAGCTTCGGCTTAGGCACGATCATTAACATTGCGGGCTGCGCGGTCATAATCGACGCGATCCAGGCGGCGCACCTCATCCCGCAGATGCACGGATTGGTGAGCGGCATTGCCATGCTCATCGGCGGTCTGGAGCTGCTTGCGCTCGGCACCTGGCTGTACATGAAAAGCGCGCTCGGCAGCGGCCCCCGTGACGCGCTGATGGTCGCGCTCGCGCGTAAGTTCGGGCGGTCTGCCGGCGTGTGCCGCGCGGTCGTGGATGTGCTCGTAACGGTCATCGGCTTCTTTCTCGGCGGTCCGGTCGGTATCGGCACCATTATTTCCGCCGTCGGACTGGGTCCGCTGATCAACCTCAATTTTGCAGCCGTGCGGTTCCGTCCGGCAAAAGTGCATCAGGAAAATGTGGCGGAAACCATTGCGAGAATTGCCGGAAAGCGGTAATTCCCCATTTTTCATCATTAATTTCAATTTATTTGTGGTCGCATCTTCGGCACTAAACCATCTCACTCATTGGGTCTGCCCTTTTCTTTTGCATATGCACAAAATTCTCCCGTAAAACACAAAAAACGCCCCGTAGACCGGAGCGGCATTTCCTCAAATACTTCAGCTATTGGGAACGGCGGCTCGGTGCAACGAGCCGCCGTTTGCAGCTATATTACAGCGCGGCGCCCCGGTTTTGTCAAGTGACGGAACCGGGGCTGTTGTTTTTCACGCTTTTTTACAAAATCACATATTCTGCGCCCGATAATACGGAACCGGGTCTGTCGTGCCGAACAGGCCAATCCCATCCATATCCTCGATGAGCAGTGTGTCATCGGTTTTGCTGACATACAAATTCAGCCAAATATCATCGCCGCTATCGGCTACCGACTGACACCACTCGGGCAGGCTCCCTACCACCTCGGTATCGTACAGCGTGAACGCAACCGTGTACATATCGTACTGATCGGACGGATACGCCTCCGGATAGTAATACTCGTCGGGGTCGTCGTACAGACACCACGCGTCGGCCGTGCTCTTGAATGTGCCGCCGTCCGCCGAGGTATACAGAATCGCCCATTCACCATTCGACTGGTCGTAGTGCAGACGGAAGGTGTCGCTGTTATCGATCACCATGCCGCTGTCCGTGCCGAGAATGCTGCTGAGGTCCTGCGCCGCATAGCTGTAATCCGAATCGTAATCCGGCGCGGGGGAATTTCCGAAGCTGCTCTCGATTTCCGGCACCAGATCATCCACCACAAACGCGATCAGCGTCGGCACAAACTGCAGCAGAGCGATAACAATTATCGCAATCACCGCACCCTTTGCGCGTTTTTTCTTCGGCTTATCCTGGATAGGACGCGACTTGCTCTTCGCCGTTTTCGCCGAGCTGCTGTTCTCTATCGTCGGATGATATTCGGTATAGGTCTCACGCGGCTTGCCGCGCCATTTCGGCGCGGGTCTCGTCATGCGGCCCTTGCTGCCCGCGCGTGCGCCGCACATCGGACATACGCGTTCCTCATCGTCAAAATGGATACCACAGTGCTGACATTTCACAGGACACACCTCCCTTTTACTACCTCCATCATACCAGAGATATACCGTTCAGGCAAGAGAAAAAGGATACACAAGTGTGTATCCTTTTTCTGTTATTCGAGATTGAGCTTGTGCGTGAGAATCCAGCGCGTCACAAGGAAATACACCGCATCGCTGATGAGTTCGAATACGCAGCAGAACCGCAGCATGAGATGCGCCGCATCCATCGGCGTGATGGTCTGCATGGTGCTGTCAAGCCAGCGTACCATCGCATCGGCAAGCGCCTCCGGCATGACATTGCCCCCGCCCATCATCACCAGAAGCAGGAGAACCTGCACTGCGGTAGAAAGAACAACGTACCACACGACCGACATCAGCAGGCGGTGCTTGCCCGCCAGATGGCCGAGCGCCATGCACATATAGACGAACAGCGCCATGCCCGCAATGCCGAGCACCGCCAGCACGAGCAGCTCCAGCACGAACAGCAGGCCGCCGCTCCGCGCCACACCCTTTATCATATCGATAAACAGGGTGCCGAAGGACATATCGGCAAAAATGCCGATGCTGAGGAACGCCGCGATGCCGCTCAGCGCGATCATAACCACCGCGATGATAGTCTTGCTGAACAGGTGCTGCGAAACCGTCACCGGCAGGGTGAACATGAGGTAGCCCTCACTGCCGAGCAGGTTTTTGTAAAAACGCTGGATGAGGATGACAGCCGTTACCACAAATGCCGCCATCATCACGCCCATATACAGCATGGAGCTGATGGCCGGCAGCATAAAGCCGAACGTGCTGTTCTGCGGGATACTGTACAGCAGGTGTGTGACGAACGACATTAAGATCAGCACGCCGTACAGCGGCAGACAGATACGCGCACAGGCTTTCCACTCATATTTCAGCAGCTTTAACATGCAAACACCTCCCGGAACAGTGCGTCAACCGATTTTCCGTGTTCCTCGCGGATATGGTCAACCGTATCGTGCAGCACCATCGCGCCTTCCTTGAGGAAGATAACCTCGTCGAGCACGCGCTCCACATCCGCGATGAGGTGCGTAGACAGCAGAACGGACGCGTCCTCGCTGTAATTCGAGAGAATGGTGCTCAGAATGTAGTCGCGCGCCGCCGGATCGACACCCGCGATCGGCTCATCGAGCACATACAGCTGCGCCTTGCGGCTCATGGTGAGGATGAGCTGCACCTTCTCCTGATTGCCCTTGCTGAGCGTTTTCAGGCGGCTGAGCGGGTCGATCTGCAGCGAATCCAGCATGTCGGTTGCCTTTACGCGGTCAAAATCCGTGTAAAAATCCGCAAAGAACGAAATCAGGTCGTTGACCTTCATCGCGTCGTTGAGATAGTTTTTGTCGGGCAGATAGCTGATGATGCTGTGCGTGTAGGTGCCCGGCGCCTGACCGTCAATGAGCACCGAGCCGCTTGTCGGCTGCAGCAGACCGTTCAGCAGCTTGATAGTCGTTGTTTTGCCTGAGCCGTTCGGGCCGAGCAGACCGATAAACTGTCCGCGGCCGAGCGTCAGATTCAGATTATTAAGCGCGGTCTTTTTACCGTAGTTTTTTGTCAGACCCTGACAGATAACCAGTTCGTTGTTATCCATTGTTCTTCTCCTCCCCACTGCGTTTCTCCAGAAGCGCCACAATGTCCTGCTCGGTGAAACCAAGCTGGCTCATGCCGGACAGAAATTCCGTGATGCGCTCTCCCGCGATTTGCTCTCTTACCTTACCAATCATTTCTCTGTCCTCCGTTACATAGCGTCCGCTCGTGCGGTTGGTGAACATCAGGCCCTCGCGCTCCATTTCCGCAAGCGCGCGCTGCATGGTGTTCGGGTTGACACCCGCCTGAGCCGCCAGCTCGCGCACCGGCGGTACCTTTTCACCCGCCGCAAGCTGTCCGCTGACGATCTGCTCGGTCAGCTTTTCCACAAGCTGTTGATAGATCGGACGATCCCCCCGCAATTCCCATTGCATAAGCTCTCTCCTTTCGTTTTATTGTACTATGATAATAATACAAACATACAGATTTGTCAATAGCCTTTTCTGAAATTTTTCTGCACTGCCCTGCGGGGTGCGCGAACTGCGTAAGCGGGTTCGCCCCTAACGGGCGGCTTCTTTTTCTGCACCGGCTGACCGGGGCACTCGAACTGCCGCAGGCGGGTTCGCCCTAACGGGCGGCTCCTTTTCCTGTACCAGCTGACCGGGGCACACGAACTGCCGCAGGCGGGTTCGCCCCTAACGGGCGGCTTCTTTTCCTGCACCGGCTGACCGTGGCACACGAACTGCCGCAGGCGGGTTCGCCCCTAACGGGCGGCTCCTTTTCCTGCACCGGCTGACCGGGGCACACGAACTGCCGCAGGCGGGTTCGCCCCTAACGGGCAGCTCCTTTTCCTGCACCGGCTGACCGGGGCACACGAACTGCCGCAGGCGGGTTCGCCCTAACGGGCGGCTCCTTTTTCTGCACCGGCTGACTGGGGCACACGAACTGCCGCAGGCGGGTTCGCCCTAACGGGCGGCTCCTTTTCCTGCACCGGCTGACCGGGGCACACGAACTGCCGCTGGCGGGTTCGCCCTAACGGGCGGGAGGTTTTCGCTGAACCTCAGCGGGGAGTTGCGCTCTGCGGAGCGCGGGAGACTGCGGCACCCGCCGCGGGGGCAAAGAGGAAGGGACACCTGCGGTTTCCCTTCCTCTTTGAACTCCTACCTTTCCCTTGCTTCCTAATCTGGCGCAGATTGCCTACATGTGACCGCTTCGAAAAGGAGTACGGCAGTCGGGTTACCGCAGCGTGTCTTTCGCAACCTATTCGCAATGTCAGATACCGTTCTGCTACACATACGGTTTACTCTACGCAGGCGCGACAAACAGAGTCGCGCAACTCGTTTGCGCGTTGTTACGGACGGCACCTGCGAATTATAATTGATGTTAGACTTTACCTTATCGCACCCTACGGCATGAATCGTGCAAATGATATAAGAAATAACACCCAATAAACCAAAAATGGAGAACGGAAAACCCTAACGGTAATTCTCCATTCTCCATTTTCCATTCTCAATTCTTCTCGATATCTCGGAACACGTTCGGCAAATAGAGTTCGTGCTTCGGAATCTTCTCCCACGAAAACGCTTTGACAAGTTCCTTCGCGGAGACCGGCTCTGCGGTGTCGGTCAGGCCTGCGGCGCAGGCAAGTGCGCCGATGACCTGCTCAGGTGTGAATTTCTCCCGCAGGAGGCCGAGGTCGAGGTCCTCATCGCGCTTGGACAGGCGGCGTCCGTCATGGTCGCACAGCAGCGGGATATGGATAAATTTCGGCGGCGTGAAGCCGAACAGCTCATACAGCCAGATCTGGCGCGGCGTACTGCCGATGAGATCGTGCCCGCGCACGACCTCGGTCACGCCGGACAGGCCGTCATCCACCACGACCGCCAGCTGATACGCAAACACGCCATCCGACCGCCGGATGATGAAGTCGCCGCACTCCTCGGTGAGCGTTTCAGTGTAATCGCCGTACACGCCGTCCGTGAATGTGATGGTGCGCTCGGGCACGCGCACGCGCGTTGCAGGCGCACGCTTTCTGCGCTTTTCGGCCACTTGCTCGGGTGTTAAATCGCGGCAGGTTCCGGCGTAGACCACCCTGCCGTCCGACAGGTGCGGTGCGCTTGCGGCGTGCAGGGCCGCTCTCGAGCAGAAACATGGGTACAGCAGACCTTTTTCGCGCAGAATCGCCTCATATTGCTCGTAAACAGCCGTGCGCTCGGACTGATACGGGATTTCGCCGTCCCAGTCTAACCCTAACCACCGCAGGTCGTCGATAATTAAATCCGCGAAGCTGCGCGGACAGCGCATTTCGTCCAAATCCTCAATCCGCAGCAGAAATTCGCCGTTCTGCTGCCGCGCACTCAGCCATGCCAGCAGCGCGCACAGCACGTTGCCGAGGTGCATGCGGCCGCTCGGACTGGGCGCAAAACGTCCGATGGTGTGCATGTTTTTCACTCCTTATTGCTTTTTCTTCTTGGATTTCGGTGCCGGAAGTTCGTCATACATGGCACACAGCAGCTTCTGCAGGAAGGCGGCATCGTCGGTTTTCGTCACCCGCAGCATGGGTTTTGCGCCGTCGTACGGAAATTCATAAGGCGCATCCGGAAGGCAGCTTATCGCAGCTTTGACCGGTTTGACCAGCAGGCGGTTATCATAAATTCCGCCGACGATTCTGCCGTTGTAATAGAGTATGTACTCCCCCATCATGGGTCGATGCGTTACGCCGTCCAGTCCGGACAGGCGGTCTAATATTTCCGCGAGAAATTCTTTTGTGGTTGCCATTATCGTCCTCTTTTCCAAGGTTTCTCCGTCACATAGCCTTTTTGATACCAGTATTCATCGTCAACGGGATTCATTTTGCGCTTTTTATGGAACAAGCGGTACATATAAAACAATCCCTTGACCTTCGCGCACGGCGTGACATTTCCGGCATTTTTCCGAATGGCAGAAACCGTTTTCTCCACCTTTTGCTGAATTTTGTGCATAAAATTCTCGGGCATGCTGCTCCAGTCATATCCCCATACGGCCTGCGTGATAACGTGCGTGCGGCCGACGCCCCAGTAATTCATGCTGTCGCGCAAATCCCTGACGGTGGATTTCATGCCGCCGCCCGCCGCGGTCGTGATGATGAGCGCCTGCTTGCACATCAGCGACAGGTCGGGACGGTGCACCAGCCAGCGGTACGCAAAGTGGTCGAGCAGGGTCTTGACCTGCCCCGGAATGTGGTAAACGTAGGTCGGCGCACAGAAAATGATCAGCTCGGAGTCATCAATCGCGGCGATGAGCTTCTGCATGTATTCGTGCCCGCCGCACTTGTCCTCGCGGCCGTTCATGCACGCATAGCAGCCCGCGCAGACATGCGGCATATCCTGCGGCAGATAAAATTCGTGCAGCGTGCCGCCCGAAAGCAGGCGGTCGAGCACCATCTGTGCAATGCCGTAGGTAGACGATTTGGTTTTCCGTTTGTGCGGATAAATTATGGTTATGTTCACAGCGAACACCCTTTCTTGTGTGGAACAAATGACAGGATTGTGTGATTCTCCGCTGCGCGGGCGAGCACTTTTCACCCCTACGGTTGCACATGTGCAGATAATTGAAGAGTGACACGCTCTCCGCTCTCACGCATCCTCCTGCCCTCAAACTCCTACTTTGTAATATTACCACATTCACCCTATGCTTTACAACTCCCCTGCTCTCTTGTATAATGTAGGCAAACGAGGTGACACACATGAAAAAACGAATGCTTGCGCTGCTGCTGGGTCTGCTCTGCACCGGACTGACGGCCTGCGGCAGCACGGACACCGCCGCAAAGGACGAAACGCCGTCCGCGCCGACCGTCGAGCAGCCCGAGCCGGAACCCACGCCGGAGGAGGTCCGCCGGACGGCGGCGGAGCAGTATGCGGACGGCCTGACGCTCGAGGAGCAGGTCGCGCAGATGTTCTTCGTGCGCTGTCCGGAGACCGACGCGGCGGCGCTGACCGCGCAGTACGACATCGGCGGTTATCTGCTGTTTGCGCGCGATTTTGACGGACAGACCAAAGAATCCGTCGCAAATACCATCGCAGCCTACCAGAATGCCGCAAAAACACCCATGCTCATCGGCGTGGACGAGGAAGGCGGCACGGTCGTGCGCGTCAGCTCCAACCCGAATCTGCGCGGCACGAAATTCCAGTCACCGCAGGCGCTGTACAGCGAGGGCGGCTTTGACCGCATCACGAGCGACACCGCCGAGAAGGATGCGCTGCTGCGCGATTTAGGTATCAATGTTAATTTTGCGCCCGTGTGCGACGTTTCGACCGACCCGAGCGATTTCATTTACGCGCGCAGCTTCGGCATGGACGCCGAGCAGACCGGCGAATACGTCCGCACGGTGGTCACGCAGATGGTCAGCGACAAGACCGGCATGGTGCTCAAGCACTTCCCCGGCTACGGCAATAACGCGGACACGCACACCGGCCTCGCCATTGACGAGCGGCCGATGGACACCTTCCGGCAGTCGGATTTCCTGCCGTTTCAGGCGGGCATTGCGAGCGGGGCGCAGTCGGTTCTCGTCAGCCATAATGTGGTAAACTGCATGGACGCCGACCGGCCGGCATCGCTCTCCGCCGAGGTGCACCGCATTCTCCGCGAGGAACTCGGCTTTGACGGCGTAATCCTGACCGATGACCTGATCATGGACGCCATCCGCGATTACACCGGCGGCGAAAACGCGGCGGTGCTTGCCGTACAGGCGGGCAATGATATGCTCACCTCGTCGGATTTCGTGACCCAGTATAACGCCGTGCTTGCTGCCGTACAGGACGGCACGATTCCCGAGTCGCAGATTCACGCTTCCGCCGTGCGTGTCATCGACTGGAAAATGCAGCTTGGACTGATTTCCTATGACGCGTAAACAACAGAGTCCCGGCCTTGTCGCTTGACAAAGCCGGGACTCTGCGCTATAATCTTAAGTACAAACGGCGGCTCTCTGCCAAGAGCGGTCGTTCCTCGGATCGATTTTATGTCGAGAAGAAGGCCGCTTTCTTATTCAGGGGGAGCGGTTATTTCTTTATGTATCCTAAGATACCAAAGACGATCGTGGTGATCAACTGAAACAGCAGCAGCGTTTCGGAAATTGACATCCAGATCACCTCCCTTTTTATCGAGGGAGGAACAACCTTTTTTCACCGTTTGCACTTTGATTATAGCATGCGTGTCATATTGTGTCAATCAACCGTCTTTTCAGGCGGTTTCAGCTTGTCGAAAAAGTCAGATTTCTATTTTGTGCTTCGTGCGACAGCACGCATAAAATAGAATTTGCGCAGCAAATTCATAAAAACCGGGGGCGTGTACCTCGGTTTTTATACAAGGGAAGAAAAAATGTGTCCGGAGGACGCGTTTTTTCTTCAGCATTCGATCGAAAGCGTGGTTTCGATCGAGAGGCTGCTCGAAAAACGATAGTTTTTCGACAGCCTCCAACCGTCTTTTCAGACGGTTTTTATTTTTTTGCTGTAAGAGACGGACGCATGTATCCGTCTTTTTTCTGTCATAAAATGCAAAAACCGCCCTAAAAGGCGGCTTATTGACAGATTTCGATTTCATATGCTATCATCGAAACGGACAAGTTCACATAGCGGTCAGACCCTCTGTTCCTTTCCCGCTGTCTGCGGCAGGAAGGAGGTGGCGCGAATGCGGAAAAAAGCATTTCAGCTTTTCGTATGTGCAGTAATCCTGCTGTACATCTTCTGTATAAAAGCGCGATGACCGCTCGTCTGACTCACGAACGGTCATCATAACAAATTTCGATGACTGAGGGTCTGACTGCTGAACAGTGTCCTCTTGGGTATATTATACCCGAGCAGCCCCGGCTTTGTCAAGCGACAAGGCCGGGGTTCCCTTTTACCTTTTGTGTTGATATAAGCCTATCCGCCAAAACCTTCATCGATTTGACGGAGCTTTAAGCATTGGAAAAGGAGCAAGGCGGGTTTCAACCTTGCTCCTATCGGTCAGAATATGCTATTCAGTTCAACAAACTGGAATTTTCAAATTAGTCTTTGCAAATAACCTTTGAATCTTCACCATCAATTACAATTCCCTGACGGTTGTTAATTGGGCATAGATTCAAATCCGAAAACTCAGTCACTATTTTCTCGGTAACTTTCTTAAATGGTGCTGTAAGATAATGCGGAAGAACATAGAAATCAATCAAATCAATCCCTGCATCATCTTCTTGTGAGTAGTCCTCCGGCTTTTCATCCATTTGCTCGATATATTGGATGCTTGGAGCGCATATAATTGCGCCTGCCGACTCGCCGATCATCAATTTTCCATTTGCCAATTCCTTTTTCAGCAGTCCATCAGTTCCCGTTTTACGGAGCTGGTCCATAAGAAAGAAAGAATTTCCGCCGGTAAAATATATCACATCTGCTTCTTCAAAAACAGACTGTATCGTTGAATAAGCCTCCGTTGAAATATCAATTTCAGTTACGATCGCTCCCAACTTTTTGAATAATTTTCGAGCCGAGCCGACATAACCGGTGTAGCCTTCACGCAGTGAAGCTGTTGGAATAAATGCGACTTTCTTATTTTCAATTTCTTCCTTTATCAGACTTCCTACACTTGAAAAGTGCGAACATAAAAATAATTTCATCAATATTCTCCTTTATAAATTTCGATTTTTATATTTGATTATAAAATAGATGTCTGCTGTTTGCAATGTATATTTATAAGCTCATTTCCCATAAGTACACAATTCTGAAAAGGGAGAATTCTTTTGTATCATACAATATTTTTGTGCTTCTTTCGAGGCATGAAAAGATGCCGAAGTTGCCTTCGGCATCTTTTTGGTATCCAGTATCGGTTATGTGCGTGATTTAGTGAAATCACCGGAGTTATACCCCATCAACACAAAGGGTAAAAGGGACGGCCGGGGTTTTGCTATGCAGACGAAGTGCATGCTCAATTCATCTCAATCGCAGATATTCTTTCCGATATCCGCGGTGGCGTAGGCATTCTGCAGGGTTTTGCCGCGGGTGCCCGCCTGATACTCATAATACGCCTGACTGCCGATCATGGCGGCGTTATCACCGCACAGCTGCAGCGGCGGCATAAACAGCTGAACGTGCTCGCGCTTTGCCATCTCCTGCAGGGCCGCCCGCAGGAAGGAGTTGGCTGCCACGCCGCCCGCACACACAACGCGCCGCGCATGCGTCTGCTTGACGGCCATCTCGAGCCGCGGCACGAGCGTATGTACGACAGCCGCGCAGAACGAGGCCGCAAGGCCGTTCCGGTCGATGGTTTCGCCCTTCTGCTCGGCGTTGTGCGCCAGATTGATGACCGCCGTTTTGAGTCCCGAGAAGGAGAAATCCAGCGGCGCATCCTTGATGTGCGAGTCCGGCAGCTTGTACATTTTCGGGTCGCCGTCCTGCGCCAGCTTGTCGATCTTCGGGCCGCCCGGATAGCCGACACCGAGCACGCGGGCGACTTTATCGAACGCCTCGCCTGCTGCGTCGTCGCGTGTGCCGCCGAGGATTTCAAACTCGGTGTAGCTTTTCACCATCACGATCTCGCTGTGACCGCCGGACGCAATCAGTGTCAAAAACGGCGGCTTGAGTTCGGGATACGCCAGATAAGTAGCCGCAATGTGTCCTCGGATGTGGTGCACCGGAATGAACGGCTTGTTCATCGCAAAGGCGAGCGACTTGCCGAAGTTCGCGCCGACGAGCAGCGCACCGATCAGTCCGGGCGCACAGGTCGCGGCAACCGCGTCCACATCGTGCTTGTCCATTTTCGCGTCCTTGAGCGCCTGCTCGGTCACGCGCACGACCGCCTCCATGTGCCGCCGAGACGCGATTTCCGGCACAACGCCGCCGTACAGCGCGTGCGTGGCGATCTGCGTATCGACCACGCTCGACAGGATTTTTCGTCCGTCCTCGATGACGGCTGCCGCCGTTTCATCGCACGAGGACTCGATTGCAAGTATTTTCATGGTTAATCTCCTAAATTTTTCTCAAAGCACAGGCAGTTTTCCGCGCCCGCCGGACTGCCGTAGTACGGAATGACGCGATAGCCGAGCTTGGTGTACAGCGCCGCCGAATCCTCGGTCGTGCGGGCGGTCTCGAGGATGGCCTTGGTGAAGCCGTGCTTTGCCGCATCCTGCTCGAGAGCCGCAATGACCGCGCTCGCAACGCCCTTTCGGCGGAACGCCGGCGCGATGTAAATGCGCTTGACCTCGAATGTCCCCTCGTCGATCTTCTTCCACGCGCCGCAGCCTGCGGGCTTGCCGTCCTCGTACGCGACGATGCGGCAGTCAAACAGATGTGGCAGGTTGTACTTGGCGTAGCGCTTCTCCACCTCACCGACGAGCATGAAATAATACTCGTCCAGCGCAGCGGTCAGGTCGTGAAAATCTCTGTTTTCCGCGTCAACAAAGCGAAGCTCCAGCATGGCAAAATCCTCCTTCAAATCAGTGAAATCGTCATTAAAACCGCGTTTTCTGTGGGATTGCTGTAAAAATTCTTCCGTTTTCCGACCGGCACAAATCCGGCTCCGGTGTAGAGCGCTATCGCCGGTGCATTGCTCTCGCGCACCTCGAGCGTCACAAACGCCAGCTTGTTTTCTCCGGCTTTCGCTGTCAGCGCGGCAATCAGCGCCCGCGCGATGCCCTGCCGCCGGAAGTCGGGCGACACGGCAACATTGGTAATATACCCTTCGTCGAGCACGGTCTGGCAGCCGACGTAACCCGCCGTTTTGCCGTCCTGCTCCGCCACGAGAAAAATGCCCTTGCCCAGCTCCTCGCGCAGCATGTTCTCGCTCCACGGCGCGTGAAAGCACGCGCGCTCGATCTCCGCCAGCGCCGCGAGATGGCGCTCCTGCATCACGACAATGTTCATCGGCTCAGGTTCTTGATGACTGCCTGCACGCCCTTGTCGATCTCGGCGGCAGAGCGGCGGTAGGTGGCGAGATCGCCGCCGAACGGGTCGGAAATGTCCTCGGGCAGCAGCGTGAAAATCTTGTCCGCGCAGTCCGGGAACAGCTCGCACAGGCGGTCGTAGTGCGAGCCGGTCATGCAGACCAGATACTTCGCGCCGCGCGCCATTTCGGCGGTCAGCTGACGCGAGCGGTGCGCCGAAATATCCGCGCCGCGTTCTCCAGCTGCGGCAACCGCGTTCGCGGAAGCCGGAAGGCCGTTTTCGGTGTATAATCCGGCAGAAGCCGCCGTTAAACCGGTCTTTTCCTCGCCGTTATGTGCGCGGAATAAGCCTTCCGCCATCGGGGAACGGCAGGTGTTGCCGGTGCATATAAATATAATCTGTTCCATTGTATTTCACTCTCAACTTTATAATTGAAAATTGAGAATGGAGAATTGAGAATGTCGCTATCCTTGCGCGAGTTCCATCCGCGCTGCGACGAAGTATCGCGCATAGCGCGACCTATTTAATAACGGTGCTTCGCACCGCACATCAATTTTCCATTTTCCATTCTCCATTTTCCATTCAGCTCTTATTTCGCATCGTACCAGCTGTGTCCCGCCTTGGCCTCTGCCACGAGCGGTGCATCCATCTTGAATGCGTTCTCCATCTCCTCGGTGAGCAGGTGCATGGCGGTTTCCTGCTCGTCCTTCGGTGCCTCGAGGATGAGTTCGTCATGCACCTGGAGAATCAATCGGCTCTGCAGACCGTCTCTCAGCAGGCGGTCGCGGACGCGGACCATGGCGATTTTGATGATATCCGCGGCGGTGCCCTGAATCGGGGTATTCATGGCGACACGCTCACCGAACGAGCGCATATTGAAGTTCTTGCTCTTCAGCTCGGGCAGCGCGCGGCGGCGGCCGAACAGGGTCGTAACGTAGCCCTGCTCCCTGCCGGTCTGCTTGATGTCCTCCATATATTTCTTCACGCCCGGATAGGTGTCAAGGTAGGTTTTGATAAACTCGCCCGCCTCTTTGCGCGTTACGCCGATATCCTGCGCGAGTGAGAAGTCCGAAATGCCGTACACGATACCGAAGTTGACCGCCTTGCACGAGGAGCGCATCTGCGGCGTGACCTCCTCAAGCGGCACATGGTAGACCTTGGCAGCCGTCGCGGCGTGAATATCCTGCCCATGCTTGAAGGCTTCGATCATGTGCTCGTCCTGCGAGATATGCGCGAGCACGCGCAGCTCAATCTGCGAATAATCCGCGTCGATCAGGACGTGATTTTCGTCCGGTGCGACAAACATGCGGCGCAGTTCGCGGCCAAGCTCGGTGCGGACCGGAATATTCTGCAGGTTCGGGTCGGTCGAGGACAGGCGTCCGGTGGCGGTCACGGTCTGCTGAAAATGCGTGTGAATGCGTCCGTCCACCGGACTGATGACCTTGAGAAGTCCCTCAACGTAGGTGCTTTTCAGCTTGGTCAGCTTGCGGTACTCGAGGATGCGCGGCACGATCGGGTGGTCCTCCGCGATACGCTCAAGCACCTCAACGTTGGTGGAATAGCCTGTTTTTGTCTTTTTCGGAGCATGCAGGCCGAGTTTCTCGAACAGCACCTCACCCAGCTGCTTGGGACTGTTGATGTTGAACTCGCCGTCCGCGTCATGATAAATCTGCTCGGTCAGGTCGCGGATACGCACATCCAGCTTGTCACCGAAGGCACGCAGCTCGTCCGGCTCGACTGCACAGCCCGCCGCTTCCATCTCAGCCAGCACGCGCAGGAGCGGCAGCTCGATTTCGTAGTACAGCTTTCGCATGCCGAGCTGCTCGATCCGGTCAGCCGCCTCGGCGTAAATGGCGCGCAGCGCACCGACATGCTGCGCCACGGCCTTCTCGGTGTCCTCCTGACCGCCGAGGAGTGAAACCGCTGCCGGATCGTCCAGATCCAGCTCCGGCAGCTCGGCATTGCAGTATGCGAGCGCAAGCCGCGGCAGGTCGTAGCCGGACTGGGTCGGGTCAAGCAGGTACGCCGCGATGGCGGTGTCAAACACGATGCCCTTCGGGTCCATGCCGCGCTGCAGCAGCGCCCGCACGGCGGCCTTCGCATCGTGCAGCACGAGCGACAGCGTGCCGTCGAACAGGCGGCGCAGAATGTCGTTCCACGCGTCACCGAACGCCTCGGCGAACAGGATGTGCGCCGTGTCACCGTCCAGCAGGCAAACTGCACCTAAGGTTTCCGGCACGATGGCGTACACGCGGTCGCAGTCGGTCAGCGAATCCATTAAGTTGAATGCTTCCAAAGCATTCTCAACTCGTTCTGTTTTCAGCTCCGGCAGACGCGGCGCGGACACGCTCTCGCCCGAAAGGTCAAACCGCTTGATGAAATTCTTGAACTCCAGCCGCGTCAGCAGGTCGTAGAGCGCGGTCTCGTCGATGTCCTGCGCGGGCAGGTGCTCCACATCGAGGTCGAGCGGCACATTGCGGTCGATGGTGGCAAGCCAGTAGCTGTCCTTCGCGGACTGCTCGCCGTTCTGCAGCTTGGTGCGCGCACCCTTTTTGATGCGCTCGTCGTCGATATTCGCGTACACGCCCTCGAGCGTGCCGAAATCGTGCAGCAGCTGCATGGCGGTCTTTTCACCGATGCCGGGCACGCCGGGAATGTTGTCCGACGAATCGCCCATGAGCGCCTTGAGATCAATCAGGCGAATCGGGTCGAAGCCGTATTTCTCGCGGAAGGCGGCAGTGTCATAGGTCTGGTAGGTGGTCTGTCCCATGCGGGTGGAGACCAGCATGACGGTCGTGCCGCCGCCGACAAGCTGCAGGCTGTCGCGGTCACCGGTTACGACCACACAGGTGTCGCCGTGCTCGTCCGCGCGGCGGCTGATCGTGCCGAGCAGGTCGTCCGCCTCGTAGCCCGCCTTTTCGCAGCGGGTAACGCCCAGGGCATCGAGCACCTGCTTTGTAATCGGCAGCTGCGCCGCCAGCTCGTCCGGCATGCCCTTGCGGGTTGCCTTGTAGGTGTCGAATTTGAGGTGGCGGAAGGTTTTCTCCTTCACGTCAAAGCAGACGATGGTGCGGTCGGGCTGCTCCTCGTCCTGCAGTTTGAACAGCGTAGCCAGAAAGCCGTATACGGCGTTGGTGGGCAGTCCCTCGTGGTTGGTCAGCTGCCGGATGCCGTAGAACGCGCGGTTCAATATGCTGTTGCCGTCTATCACCATGATTTTCATGTGTATTTTCCTCGCTCATTGATACATTAAATATAGTATACCACATTTTCGTTTATCCTGCCACTGCTTCAAGCGCCATCCGCATCGCGCCGATGAGCGCCAGATGGGCGGGATAGTAAATATAGAAAAAGTGCTTCATCTTCCATTTACCGCGCTCCTTGCCGAGCAGCAAAATCGGGAAGATCGCCAGCACGCAGAAGCGCTGCACGCCGCCCATCACACCGGCAAGCGCCAGCAGACCGATCGCAAAACCGAGCCGCTCGCCGATGACCGGCGGAATGCCGGCGAACACGCGCTCCCAGAGGATACGTCCGGCTTCAGCGTACAGCGGCAGCAGCACGCCAGCGAAGCCGTAGTCGATGTAGACCGTCCGGCACAGCAGGTAAAATACGGCGGCAAGCGCGGCTGTCAATGCCAGAAAGCGCAGTTTTCCGCTGCTTTTCCACGCCTCGACTCCGTACAGCAGCAAAATGGACAGGCTCAGCGTGATGAGCGCGTTGCCGTAGAAGCTGCCGAACGGCAGGAACGCGATAACGCACACTGCGCCGCACGCGAACACGCTGCCGAAGTATCGGGCTTTGTTCCGCGTATAGCGGCAGCCCTCTGCAATGCAGTAGGAGAACAGCGGAAACGCCAGCCGTCCGATTACGCGCAGCCACACCGCCTGCGGAAAAAATGCCGCGCCGATATGATCGAGCGTCATGCACACCATGGCGAGAATCTTCAGTTGGTTCTTGGTCAGCTGTTTCACGCGCGTTCGCCACCTTTATGTATCAATTATAGCACGCCGAGTGGGAAAGGCAAAGGGCGTTTTGCGCCGTACCCACGGCGGTGGGCAAAAAGGGTAGACACCTACGGTTTCTACCCTCTTTGAACACCCGTTTCCCTTGGAAGCCTACCTTGGGTGCAGATAGTAGACTTCGTAAGCAGGAAAAGGAACGGCAGTCGGTCTACCTTTATTGTAGGGGCGCGCATTGCGCGTCCATTTCTCTACCTCTACGCAGTGTCGGATACCGTACTGCTACACATACGGTTTACTTCCAGCAGGGCGCGGCATAACAGTGCCGCGCATGCCGTTTTCAAGTGCAAATCAGCTACAACCGCAGGATTGAGATAACCTGCACCGGTAAAACTATTGCGCGGCACGGATATCCCCCAGAGGACCCTCTCTTGCCCTTCGGGCAATTCACCTTGTGCCGCGCCTGCGCAGACCCAAATTGGATGTAGCAGTACGGCAGCCGAAATGCGGAAAGGTGTTATACCACGCGGTAGTAAAAATCCTCTGCCGTTCCCCTTTTCCTGCTTACGCAGTCTACCATCTGCACCCAAGCTATGATTACAAGGGAAACGGGTGTTCAAAGAGGGTAGAAACCGTAGGTGTCTACCCTTTTTGCCCTCTGCCGTGGGTACGGCAAACGCTCCCGCCGCCGCAGCGGCGGAATCCTTGCCCAGAATCGGCGAACCGCCTGCGCGGTTCGGGCGAACCGCAAAAGCTCTGCCTGCGAATCCCTGTCCGAGAGTACGATCTTAACGCAAAAACCGTCCGGCACCGGAGTGCCGAACGGTTTAGAGAGGTGTTTACTTTTTCTTGTCCGGAGGCGCTGTGTGATGACAGCTGCCGCCGCAATGTGCGCAATCGCCGCCGCAGCCGCCGGACTTCTTGACGAAGACCGAACGAACCGCAAAGAACACGACAGCCACTACGATCAAAGCCAGAATTACATCACCAATACTCATGGTAAAAGCCTCCTTTCAAATACGGAAGGATCAGTTGGCGTCCACGCTCATGCGGCGCAGACCCTCGGTGGAGTCAGCCTTAGCCGGCTTGCGGAACAGCAGGAAGATGATCAGCGCGATGAACGCGATGGCAACAACCGTGCCGACACCGAAGGTCAGCTCGCCGGTGATCAGACCGCCGATCTGATAAATGATGGTGGATACAACGTAAGCGTAAGCACACATGTAGCCGATTGCGAAAGCAGTCCACTTGCCGTTGTTCATCTCACGCTTGATGGCGCCCATTGCCGCGAAGCACGGTGCGCACAGCAGGTTGAACGCCATGAAGGCATACGCGCCGACCTGCGTGAAGTCCGCAGCCAGCTCGCTCCAGATCTCGGAGCCGTCCTCGGCAACCTCGCCGACGAAGTGATACAGCTGACCGAAGGTAGCAACAACGTTCTCCTTTGCGACCAGACCGGAGATGGTGGCAACGGTTCCCTTCCAGTTACCGAAGCCCGGCAGCGTGAAGATCGGAGCGATCACAGAGCCGATGCGCGCCATGATGGAGTTGTCGATATCGGATACCGCGCAGAACGCGCCGCCTTCCCAGCCGTAGCCGAGGGTGAACCACATAAAGATGGTGGACAGCAGGATAACGGTGCCTGCCTTCTTAATGAAGGAGGAGCCGCGCTCCCACATGGAGCGGAATACGTTGCCGGCGGTCGGAACGTGATAGCTCGGCAGCTCCATGACGAACGGAGCCGGGTCGCCGGTAAAGATCTTGAACTTCTTGAGCATGATGCCCGAGATGATGATGGACAGCACGCCCAGAACATAAGCGGAGAATGCGATGGTGCCGGAGCCGCCAAAGAACGCGCCTGCGAACATTGCGATGATCGGCAGCTTAGCGCCGCACGGTACGAAGCAGGTGGTCATGATGGTCATGCGGCGGTCGCGCTCCTGCTCGATGGTACGGGAAGCCATGACAGCCGGTACGCCGCAGCCGGAGCCGATCAGCATCGGGATGAAGGACTTGCCCGAAAGGCCGAACTTGCGGAAGATACGGTCCATGATGAACGCAACACGCGCCATGTAGCCGCAGTCCTCGAGGATAGCGAGGAAGAAGAACAGGATGAGCATCTGCGGAACGAAGCCCAGAACCGCGCCGACACCGGCAACGATACCGTCCATTACCAGGCTGTAAACCCAGCCGTCCTCGTTAACGCCCATGGAGGCGAACAGCTTCTCCAGCAGCACCGGGATACCCGGAACCCAAACACCGAAGTCAGCCGGATCCGGCTCCTCGGCGGTCATGGTCTCCTCGAAGGTCGCAAGAGTAACGTCCTCGGTGGTAACCTCACCGGAGTCCTCGTCCTCGAACTCGGCAGTGCCGACAACCGATGCAGCAGCCGGGTCTGCCTCGATGGCAGCAGCTGCGTCAGCGATGGCGGTCTCGTCAGCCTCCTCGGCCTCGAGCGCCTCGGTCAGAGCAGCAGTGTCGATGCCGGCCTCGTCAGCAGCCTCGAGCCATGCATCGCGGCGGGTGATCTGGTCGTCGTACTCAGCGGTTGCTTCCTCATAGTCAGCAGCGCCGATGGTGAACAGATGCCAGCCCTCACCGAACACACCGTCGTTCGCCCAGTCGGTGAAGATGCCGCCCGCGGTGGTTACGGAAACGTAGTAGACCAGCCACATGACCAGCGCGAAGATCGGCAGAGCGAGGATTCGGTTGGTAACAATGTGGTCGATCTTATCCGAGGTGGACAGACCGGTCTTTTTCTTCTTTACACAGTCCTTGACCAGCTTGCCAATGTACTGATAGCGCTCATCGGTGATGATGGACTCCGCGTCATCGTCAAGCTCCTCCTCAACGGCGGTGATGAGCTTCTCGATCTTGTCCTGCACGTCCTTGCCGAGGGTGAAGCGCGCCTGCACCTTGCTGTCGCGCTCGAACAGCTTGACAGCGAACCAGTGGCGCTGTGCCGGCTCGGTAACGTCTGCAATCAGCTTTTCGATCTCGTTTACCGCATTTTCAACGGTGTCGGAGAACTTGATGCGTGCCGGAGCCTTGCCTTCCCTGGCAGCCTTCTTTGCCGCCTCGACCAGCTCCTTGGTGCCCTCGCCCTTGATGGCTGCGGTCTCGACGACCGTAACGCCCAGTTCCTTGGACAGCTTCTTTACGTCGATCACGTCGCCGCGCTTCTTGACGATATCCATCATGTTCAGCGCCGCAACGACCGGAATGCCCATCTCGAGCAGCTGGGTGGTCAGGTACAGGTTGCGCTCGATGTTGGAGGCATCCACCAGATTCATGATGGCCTGCGGCTTCTCGTTTACGAGATAATCACGCGCAACGACCTCCTCCAGCGTGTACGGAGAGAGGGAGTAGATACCCGGCAGGTCGGTGATCAGGACTTCCTTATCGCCCTTGAACTTGCCTTCCTTCTTTTCCACGGTAACACCCGGCCAGTTGCCGACATACTGGGTCGCACCGGTCAGATCGTTAAACATCGTGGTCTTGCCGCAGTTCGGGTTGCCGGCAAGTGCCAAACGAATTGACATGTTTTTTCCCCTTTCTAAGGATCAGTGAGCACGGAATAATTAGTGTACGCTAACCCCTATGTAAAAAAATTTAACGAGTTTATTCGCCTGCTGACGGCTTTCTGTTCGTGCGTCAGCACGCATAAAATCGGATTTGCAGCGCAAATCCATAAATTCCGGGAGCATGGTCCAGACCACCCTCTCTTGCCGCTATGCGGCAATTCACCTTGTGTATCACGGAATTTATACAAGGGACGAAAAAATGTGCCCAAAGGGCGCGGTTTTTCGTCAGCCCTCGATTGAAACCGTGGTTTCAATCGAAATCAGTCAACCTGAATCATCTCAGCGTCTGCCTTGCGAAGCGACAGCTCGTAGCCGCGCACGGTGATCTCGACCGGATCGCCCAGCGGCGCTACCTTGCGGACGTAGATCTCCGCACCGCGGGTGATACCCATATCCATGATGCGGCGGCGGGTCGCACCCTCGCCCTCAATCTTGCGGACGGTTACGGTGGAGCCGACCGGCGTGTGTCTCAGATTGCTCATTTGCGTTTTCCCCCTTTGCAATTAAACCATAATGCGCGAAGCCATCTGCTCGGAGATTGCGACGCGCGCATCCTTCACGTTTACGATCACGTTGCCTGCCAGAGAAGACACAACAGTGACCTTTGCGCCCTCGACAAAGCCGAGATTCTGCAGGAACTTTCTCGTCTGGTCTTTTCCTCGAATGGTCTTTACGGTGGTCTCTACACCAACATCCATTAACGTAAGCGGCATAATGGTAATCCTCTCCTTTTCTGTAATCTCTGCGCGAAAAAAAGTGTTTTGTATCAGGTTAGACCGCTCTAACCTATTTATCATTTGAAGTTTACACCAGCTAACCTTTTGTGTCAATACGGAAAAAGCAAGTTTGTTAAAGCTAACTAATCTGCACAGAGTTTGCCGTGTCTAATTGTGCAGTATGCTGTTGCTAACTGTGGGCATTCCGCAGATAGGAGGAAGCCCGCGGCCATTGTTCCGGATGACCGCGGGCTCATGTTGAGGCTGTCAAAAAACTATCGTTTTTCGAGCAGCCTCTCGCTCGAAACCACGCTTTCGAGCGAATACTGAAGAAAAACCGCGCCCTGACGGGCACATTTTTTCTTCCCTTGTATAAATTCCGAGATACATGCTCCCGGAATTTATGAATTTGCTCCGCAAATTCTATTTTATGCGTGCTGCCGCACGAAGCGCAAAAATTAAAATAATACTTTTTGACAGACTGCATGTTATCGGAGTAACGCCGCGGCCGACCAGCCTTTTCCGCAGATAGGAGGAAGCCCGCGGCCATTGTTCCGGATGACCGCGGGCTCATGTTATGTTTTGACATACCGGGCAGTATGCCATGGGGTTTCCCCCGGGACAAGAAAGGATATTTGTATCATAACTGATACCGTCGTATCAGTTACGACCGTGAGAAATTGTTTCGGCGCTGCGCGCAGGTATGCACACGCCGCAAGAGAAAATCTAATTTAGAATGCTGCGAAGCCCTTGCCGAACTCCTTGCACTTTGCGATGCCGTCATCGTCCGGGGTTTCATTGAGGATGAGACCCTCATCGGTGTAGATGACAGCGTTTGCGTCGTTGGTACGCTGTACCCAGTCACGCATCCACTGGCCGTCGCCCCAGCCGTAGGAGCCGAACAGTGCAACCTTCAGGCCGGAAATCTTGCTCTCCAGCTCGGTGAAGAACGGGTCAAACTCGGTCTCCTCGAGAACCTCAGCGCCCATTGCCGGGCAGCCGAGAGCGATCTTTGCGTACTTAACAGCGTCAGCCGGGGTGGTGTCCGCAACGTTCAGTACGTCAACTTCCATGCCGCCCTCGCGGATGCCGTCTGCAATCGCGTTTGCCATCTGCTCGGTGTTGCCGGTCTGGCTCCAGAAAATAACTGCTGCTTTGCTCATGATAATTTTGCTCCTTCGCATGTATTGTTCTATATTTGTAGTTCTATCGAGTTATGCTATGCTGCAAACACTTCGAGAAGGGTTTCGCCCTTGTCAACGCGTCTGGTCACGGCGTGGCATACCCGCGATAGGCGGTCAAACAGCCGGGATGCCGCTTCGGCATCGCCGTACACCTTCCAGAGACCGCTCAGCTTGCAGCCCTTTCCGGCGTATCGAATAAAGCCCACAACGTCCTCGATCGGGTATCCGAGGAACAGTCCGATTTCGTGCGGAAAGTCCTTGGACATGGCGATGCGGCGCTTGAGATTGCGCAGCAATACGTCGAGTGGCTGACCGACCGGGTACGCAAAGTGCCGAAGCACATGCTGCACCTGCGGGTCCGCCATGCGGCGTTCAAGCTGCGGCTTGCTGTATACCAGTAAGAGGAAGCGTGCGCTGCAGGCGCAGACGATCTCGAAGTGAATCTCTCGCGCTGCGAAAGCATTGCGGTATTCGCTGAGCCGCTGCGGCAGATCGGGATATAAATTCCGGTCGCACGACACCAGACTTGCCGGTTTGATGCCCGCCAGTGTCGGCGAGCAGTAGGTTGCTAAAAGTCGATCCAAGCCATTTTGCATTGCTGATGCACCTCCCGTTTACAGTATTTCCGGTCTGTACATTTGGTATGCGTTTTTCCCGAACAGCGCGGCTGCGGTTAGCCATTCAGCCGCGCAATGCCTTAACGGTTTTGTTCGGAATGATGCGCAAAATACAGAGGAAGCTGTTTCTTTTATAACTATTCAGCACGTTCCCGTTCCGTGAGGAAGCGTGCCGGTCAACGGGGCGTATCAGTAAGCCTCGGCTAACCATGTATATAAGTTAGCACATCCTAACTAATATGTCAAGCACTTTTTCGAGAGAAATTTTCGACCGGATTCCGCGCGGTTAGGTTTTGCTAACTTCGTCATCCGAATAGGCGTTTTCTCAGCGTGAGAATGGGCGTTTTTCTGTCTTTTCGGCAGGGAAAATTTTTTCGGGATTTCCCGGATTTTCTGCACCGGCTAAAAAAACGAAAAGGGCATACCTTTCGGTACACCCTATGTATAAATTATTCCACTTCCACGCCGTTGATCCGCGCGGACTCATCCCCGGCAAGCGGAATGACAAGGCATTTCTGCCCTTCCACGACCTCGGTATGGACGTTCACGGCTCTCTCCTGCGGCATGCGCACGTCGATGACCGTGCCGGTCTCCCACGGAACATCGTCCTCGTCCGTGTCGGCGGCATTTGCCGCCTGATGCGCCAGCTCCTGCTGCAGCACTGCCACCTTCTGCTCCAGGGCGGCGGTATGCGCCTTGACCGTGCCCTCCTCGACCAGACGGCTGTCCAGCACGTTATGCGCCTGCGGCGGCTGGTCACCGAACACCTGCTCATACGACTTCTCGATCTGTGCGCGCACCTCATCCGGCACCTCGGCCTCGGTCGCCAGACCGGAAACCGCCTCGGCGGTCAGCTCGACCGGCGGCAGGCTCTCGTCCTCCTCCCGCTCGGCCACCATGGCGCTGATGGTCTTCTGCATCTGGAAGAACGCCGCGTCCGCCTGCTCCTCATCCTCACCGAAGGCGTCGTGCACCACGTTCTTGAACGCCAGCTTGTCCTCGGCAGCCGTGCGCTGCGCGACACAGCCGAGCACGTTCTCGATGAACTCCGGATGGGAGGGACGGCCGGTCTTGACGTAGTACATCACGGCGTTGACATCGCTGCCGCGGTTTGCAAACGCCGGGTACACAAAGCCGAGGTCGGGCAGACCGACCACCCAGTCGCGCTCCCGCGCACCGATGCGGTTTTCGTCCTCCTTGTAGCCGAGCGCAGGCTTCGCCAGCTCGACCGGACAGACCGCGCACACGCAGTACGCATACAGCTCGGTGGATTCGTCCTGGTCCTCGCCCGAGGTGGCCTTGCTCGGCACGTCGTACACATCGTGGTAAACCACGATCAGGTAGTTGCCCGGGTAGCTGTACTCCTCGATCACCTGCTCGTACAGGCGGTCAAGCAGCTCCTCGTTCGCCAGCTTGCTGTCCTTGAGCGTCAGCAGGTATTTCTGGTGCTCGATGCCGCTGTCGCTGCGGTCAAACTCCAATTCCAGCAGGTTTGCGCCGAGCGTGCCGCTGAACGTCTTTTTCGCGATCTCGAGGTACTTGTAGTATTCATCCTCTTCCAGTTCGGAAAACTGCTCGGTGAACTTGGTCACGATCTGCTTGCCGCTGTTGACGTAGCAGCCGCACAGACGCCCGAACGTGCATTCGGTCTTTTTCAAACGGCGGCGCAGCTCCTGCACATCGCCCTTGGTGATATTCATAGGTTTCGCTCCTTAGCGTGTGGATTCGGTATATACAAGTATACGGCATTTTCCATGCAAAAGGCAAGCATTTTCACACAAAAAGCGGCCGACCGGGTAAGGTCAGCCGTAAATTGACAGGTTTTGCGCCTGTGTGATATACTTGTCATAAGGAAACGCCTGTTTGCATGGACAAACGGTCAGCTCCTCTTTTCCTCCCTCGGTTTGAGGCGGAAAGGAGGTGGCGTAAATGCGGAAGAAAGCACTTCAGCTTTTGGTATGTGCAGTCATTGTATTGTACATTTTCTCCGTATATGCGCGATGACCGTCCGGCGGCAACCGTACGGTCATCTGTGAAAACTTTTGACTGAACTTGGGAGCTGACCGTCCAACGGACGGCGTTTCCCTTTAATTACATTATAGCACACTTTCAGGTGCTGTCAACCTGCGGAAATTGACATTTTTCGCACGTCCTGTTATACTTAACTCGTGGAAACGCTGTTGCACACGCAGTGAGCAATCACTGCAGGCGGTCAGATCTTCTTCTTCCCCACGGTCTGTGGGCGGAAGGAGGTGCTGCGCATGAGGAAGAAAGCCTTTGAGCTTTTTATCTGTGCGGTCATTGTACTGTACATTTTTCTCGTAAATGCGCATTGACCGCTTGGCTGGTACCCAAACGGTCAATGACTAACAATTATTGACTTCGTGAAGGTCTGACCGCTGCGCACAGCGTTTCCCTTTAATTACATTATAGCACACTTTCAGGTGCTGTCAACCTGCGGAAATTGACATTTTTCGCACGTCCTGTTATACTTAACTCGTGGAAACGCTGTTGCACACGCAGTGAGCAATCACTGCAGGCGGTCAGATCTTCTTCTTCCCCACGGTCTGTGGGCGGAAGGAGGTGCTGCGCATGAGGAAGAAAGCCTTTGAGCTTTTTATCTGTGCGGTCATTGTACTGTACATGTTCCTTATAAATGCGCGATGACCGCTTGGGTAGCCTCCAAACGGTCATCGTCCAAAAAACGCTGATTTAATGGAAAAGGTCTGACCGCTGCGCACAGCGTTTCCCTTTTTGTATCTTTATTATACCACACGAGCGCATGTTGTCAAGCGGCGTGATTTGCCGTAAATGCGCGATGACCGCTTGGGTAGCCCCCAAACGGTCATCTAACAAATGACTACTTAGAAAGGGTCTGACCGCTGTACACAGCGTTTCCCTTTAACAAAATTATACCACACTCCCGCGCAAAGTCAAGCGCGGGAGCATTTTTATGCCCGCTCTGCGCTCTCACTCTGCCGGCTCTCTCCCGGAGCGTTCCCCGGTTTCTCCGGCGGCTGCACCCTCACCTCGGGCGGGTTTCTCTCATCGCCGGACTGCCGGAACCGATCGTCAATATGCTCACGGAGCCGTTCGGCGTGGCCGCTGCTGCGCGAGGTCACGGTGATGCTGACGCGCTCGCCTTCCTTTGCTTCCTGCCGGACGGTATGCTCCACCGCCTTATCAATGTGTGCAAACCGCGGAATTTTGCCGTCCGGTGGCTGCTCCTTGCCGGAAACGCGGGCGCCGAGCACCTGATCGAACCGGTTTACCGTATACTCCACGCTGTCCGAGCCGCCCACGACGCTGACGCTGGCATACGGCTCATACGCGGCATACACGCCGGTGGTCGCCATGCCGCACAGGACAGCCACGCACGCCGCCCAGGTCATCGGCTTTTTCCACCGTCTGCGGCGCTTTGCCGGAATACGAATCTCCTGTCCGACCGCTCTGTTCTTCGCGTCTACAAGGTAAACCGTGCCGTCCTCCGCGAGTGCGGCGGCCTTTCCCGCTCGAATATCCGTAATTATCGCACGCATTGCTCTGCCTCCTTGCGTATGGTCTGCAGATAGGTGCAGAGGATGGGGTAATCGCCGTCGATGAGCAGCGTCGCCGCTACAATGTAATCCCGGTGACGGGTTATCGTCCGCGCCGACACGCCGCACTGCTGCGCGAGCGCCTTGATCGGCAGGCTGTGCGCGCTCTGCATGGACGCGAACAGCACCGGCGAATGCAGCAGCGTGCCGACCGCCACGGCGCAGCTGCGGCGCGTCTTGTCCGACTTGGGCGAGCTTGCCGCTAAATCATAAAACGCGAATCCGTACTTCTCAAACACCGTGTTTGCCGCCTCGATTTCCTCCTGTGCGCTGATGGGCTTTGCTTCGCTCATCTGCTCCGCGACCGCCTGCTGCATGGCGGCGTCCGCGCTCTCGCGGTCCACCGTGCCGTCGAATGTCTCCGGGGCAAGCGGCGTTTCCGCATCAAACCGGTGCTGACTGCGGTAGTGGTCGGCAAGGCGTCTGCCAATCACAAGCGACGCATACGCGCCGAACGGCCCGCTTTCCGGGTCGTAACCCTTGATGGCTTCGTAGAAGGCCAGCAGCGCGACCGAGTATTCATCGTCGCTGCGCGTGACCGCAAAGCCTGCGTGCCTGCTCGCGCACCGGAGAACGAACGCCTCGTGCGCCTGAATGAACCGCTCCAAAAACGGCTCGTCCGTGCGTGCGCGGACTGCCTGTGTGCTCGACTGCATGCCGCCGCCTCCCTTCCTTTGATATGAGACTATACCGCTATGTGGTATAGTCTTATACTAGATTGGCTGTGTGTTGAAACGGTGTACCGACTGTTACCGTTCTGCGTAGACTTGCGTATGTTTTGAAGGACAAAAAGAGCACCGCAGTTTGCATTCTGCGGTGCTCTTTCTTTACTTGTTGAGTCCTGTAAATCTCTGCAGCATTGCCACACACTCCGCGCGGGTTGCCGTAGCCTTGGGAGCGAGTGTCGAGGACGTTTTACCGGTCAGAATACCGTTCTTGACGCACCACTGCACCGCCTTTTCCGCATACGCGGAAACCGAGCCTGCGTCCGTGTAGGCGGACAGGTCCGCCGCGCCGTCCGGCTCACCGGCATAGCGGTATAGCATGGCGGCAAGCTGCTCACGGGTGATATTAGGGAAAGGTAGGAGTCCAAAGAGGAAGGGAAACCGCAGGTGTCCCTTCCTTTTTGCCCCCGCGGCCGGTGCCACGACGCTGCCGCCCCGTCAGGGACGAATCCCTCCCGCTGTGGTTCAGCGCCGCAAAACAAAAACACCGCAGACCCCAGTCCGCGGTGTTCTGTTTTATTCCATTTCGTCAAGGACGGAAAACGCGGCAAGCTGCTCGGTATTGTCCTCGTTATACTCAATCTCGCGCGAGTACGCCTTGCAGATGCAGATCTGCGCCCAGTGCGTGACCTCGCCCTTGGCGAGCCACTCGTACACATCGAGCAGCTGAATGACCGCCGTGCTCACGAGCGCCAGCTGCACCTTGTCCTGCACAGCATCGTCTCCGAGCGCCTTCAAAAAGTGCCGGTACAGGAAGTACGTCAGCAGGTTATCGTATTCATGGCGTTTGCCCTGATACGCCTGCAAAAAGTCATTCCTGCGGGCTAAAATCTCCGGCAGGCGCGCCTTTGCGCCGGTCAGCAGCGTGCGCCAGTCGTCCTTGTTGATCTCAAAGCCGAGCAGCATCTCGAGCAGGCTCGTGAGCGTGCTCTCCCGCCAGAACGCCTGCGACCACGAAACCGTGTCCCCGTCCGTCTCGTCTGTATCCTCGTCCTCCCCCTCGGGGAACGGGAACAGCAGGTCGTCGTACTGCTCCTGCTGCGCCTTTACCGTGCGGTAGAGCCTGTCGGCCTTGTCATCGAACGGCGCGTCCTCACACGCCAGCCGGAACAGCGCATCGCGCATGGAAAACAGCACGTTCTCGAGTTCGGTTTCCGCCTCCGTGCCGGTTTCGGATACGCCGTCCACCTCGGTCACGTCAAACACCGGTGCGCCTGTCTGCGCGAGAATCAATTCGGCGGCAGCCTCACAGCACAAGCCGAGACCGTCCTCGCGGCCGTCGGAAAACCACTCGTAATACCGCGGGTGGTCGGTGCAGATCTGCGCCATTTTGTCCTCGCCTAAGTGAAGCAGCACTTCACACAGGTTGCAGTCGTTCAGCAGCGGACACCGCTCCTCGGCGTCCAGACGAAAATGCGCCGGCTCTCCGGTCTGCGCGTCCGCAGGCGCAATGCTTGCGCGCAAACGCTCGCCAAAATCACCGGGAACGGTCTCGTAGTACGCAAGGGAATCCTCGTCTACGTCGATCTCCCAGCCGATACAGCAGTTTTCCGTGCAGTCCGAGCCGATGCACCGGAATGCCTTGTAATACGCAGGACGGCGAATGTAGCCCATCCTAATCACCTCTCTTGTCTGTCTCATTATAGCAGACGCGGGCGCGGTTGAAAAGGGTTATGACGGCACCGCCTTCTCCCTTGTGTACCGCTTGACCCGCTCGTACCATTCCCGATCGAACGCGGACAGCTGTTCGCTCGACGGCCCGATTGCAGGCTGCGCCGGTGCGGGCTTTGCCCGTTTCTGCATATCCTCAGCGGTGAGAATGCCGTCACGCTCGCAGTTCTGCAGCAGCGTGCGGAAATACCCTGCCGGATTGCGCGGTGCATTCTCAGCCGTCTGTCGGGCGGTATCTAAAAACACCTCACGGTGCATACCCTTGTTCTGCAGCCTGCGCAGCTCCAGACAGAAATTATGGTCAAACTTACAATTCAGTTTTTCTTCCAGTTCGGTCGTCCGACCAGAATCAGCCGTAACTGCTTTCTCTTCTCTGGTCTGCTCTGCTCTACTGTACTCTGCTCTTCTGTCCTCTGCTCTTCTCTGCTCTGTGGATTTTCGGTACAATAAATCGCATTTTCCGTACGATAAATCGCATTTTCCGTGCGGGAAATAAATGCACGCAGCACAAAAGACTTGCCACTCGGATTCTTCTCCCGCATTTCCTGCTCGGTGAGAAGCCAAATGTCAAAATTGATGGGAACTGCATTGCGCGTCACGGTCGCCAGAAAATACCCCATCTGTATTCTTTTGGATGTGAGAAAGCCGCGTTCATATAACGCAGCATGGAACAGGCCGCTTGCCGCCAGCTGATCGACTACGGCGGCCAGTGTTTCGATCGTCACGTTTTCCAGTCCGGCGGTGTACTCGCGGAGCTGCCACAGCGTGTCCTCGCGGCCCTCGCCGCTGTAGGCGATGTAGTAGCCCTTGTCGCCGTAGGCAATATCGAGCAGGCATTCGTACACATACGGCCCGAGCACGCCGAATTTCTGCCGTGCGGCTCTCAGCTTCGGGTCACGGTACAGGCCGATGTCGCGCGGCCACCAGTCCAATCCAACTTTTCTGTTTCTGCCCATGTGAGCACCTCCCTTTACCCTACCGCCGGAACGGATAAAAAATTGACCGCAAATGGTCAACTCCGAAAAATATTTTCCGGGAAATCAAAAAAACATCCCCTGTTCACAGTCAGAGGATGTTAAAATCTGTTCGCAGCCCGCGCGTAAGCGCGTATTCAATAGGATTGCTCTGCAATCCGAAAAAACCGGGAGCATGTATCTCGGTTTTTTCACTTCCGGAGGGAGAAAGTTTCTGCATAGGAACTTTCGGACGACTTTGGAACGGCCTACGGTCCGTTCCTCCTTGTCGGCGAAACTGTAGTTTCGCGACAGGTAATGCAAAAAGAGCTGAAACCAACGTTTCAGCTCTTTATGGCGGAGAGTTAGGGATTTGAACCCTAGAGACGCTCATCACGCCTACACGATTTCCAATCGTGCGCCTTCGACCACTCAGCCAACTCTCCATCTTGTTAAGTTGTTGTCGTTTTTGATGACTCATCGCTGACGACTTGTTTAGTATATAACAGAATCCCCGTTTCGTCAACCCCTTTTTTTTAATTTTTTTGAAAAAGTTTTTTCAGGTCGAATCTGCACCGTTTTCCTGCCGTGGTTTACCGTTGCTATCCGATCTGTACACGTTATCCCGTAGGGGAGCACATTGTGCTCCCACGTTATGGTTAACCGGATGTGTGGCCGTTCCTTGCACAGGCTCCGGTCGTGCTGCGGGCGAACAATGTTCGCCCCTACGGGATAATTATGTGCAGGTGGTACACATACGGTAAATCCTTTCAACCGCCAAGCGCAAAAAAGAAAACCGCCTGCTCTCGCAGACGGCTCTCCCCTCATTTACTTCTGAAACTGCTCGCGCACTTCCATATACTTGATGATCTCCTCAACCGTGCCGTCAAAGCCGAGCACGCCGCTGTTGAGCGACAGATCATAATTCCGCGCGTCATACCAGTCGTGGCCGGTGTGGTGCTTGTAGTAGCGGGCGCGGTACTCGTCGATCTCGGCGATCTTCTTTGCCACCTCGTTCTCGGGCAGCGAGTCCACCTTCATGGCCTGCTCAAGACAGAAATCCTTGTCCGCATGGACGAACACGCGCACAACATCCGGTCGGCCTGCCAGAATATAGTCGGCGCAGCGGCCGATCATAACGCACGGACCCTGATCCGCCAGCCGGCGGATGATCTTCACCTGATAGGCGAACAGCGCCTCATCCTTGAGGTAGGACTTGGACGAGTCGTTCGGCACGGGCGTGTTGCCGTGATAATGCGCGCGCAGGCGCGTCAGAAAATCGCCCTTGAGACGCTCGTCCGAGAACAGCATGGCGTTTACACCGCTGTCCTCACTCGCCATGGTGATGATCTCGCGGTTGTAGAACGGAATGCCCAGCTTGTCCGCCAGCATCTTGCCGACCGTCTTGCCGCCCGAACCGTACTGGCGCGCGATGGTGATAACGTATGGTTTCATTATTTTTACCCCCTTTTATCAATGGGTCACGTTTTCCGCAGGGCGGGGTGCGGTCATCCCGCCCTGCGATGCAAGGATTACCTTTATTCTCCCAGATAAGCCTTCTTAATAGAGTCATCATTCAGCAGATCGGCTGCCTTGCCGGTCTTGACGATTTTGCCGGTTTCGAGGACGTAGCCGCGGTCCGCGATGGACAGCGCCTTTTTTGCGTTCTGCTCTACGAGCAGGACAGTGGTGCCTGCCTTGGACACTTCTTCAATAATCTTGAAGATTTCGCCGACGAACAGCGGCGACAGACCCATGGACGGCTCATCGAGCAGCAGGATGCGCGGCTTGCTCATCAGTGCGCGGCCCATTGCGAGCATCTGCTGCTCGCCGCCGGACAGCGTACCGGCTGCCTGATTTTTACGCTCCTCCAGACGCGGAAAACGCTCGTAGACCATTTTCAGCGACTCCGGGATCTCATTCTTCGGGCGGGTATACGCGCCCATACGCAGGTTCTCCGCGACCGTCAGACCCGCGAACACGCGGCGGCCCTCCGGAACGTGGCTCATGCCCAGCTTTACGATGGCATGACCCGGCTTGTGCGTAATGTCCTTGCCCTCAAACGTCACCGTGCCGCCCTTCGATGGCAGCAGACCCGTGACCGTGTGCAGCGTGGTGGTCTTGCCCGCGCCGTTCGCACCGATAAGCGCTACGACCTCGCCCTCGTTTACCTCGAAGGAAACATCACGCAGTGCATGAATCAGGCCGTAATACACGTTGATGTCCTTTACTTCCAACATTGCCATACTTGTTTCCTCCTTTCTTATTCGCCCAGATACGCCTTAACGACTTCCGGATTGCTCAGCACTTCCTTAGGCGTGCCCTCAGCCAGCAGACGGCCGAAGTTGAGCACATACAGGTACTCGCAGATGCCGGAGACCAGCTTCATGTCATGCTCGATGAGCAGGACGGTTACGCCGAACCTCTTGCGGACGATTTCAATCGTCTCCATCAGCTCCTCGGTCTCGTTCGGGTTCATGCCCGCGGCAGGCTCATCGAGCAGCAGCAGCTTGGGGTTGGTAGCGAGCGCACGCGCGATCTCGAGCTTGCGCTGCTTGCCGTACGGCAGGTTGGCTGCCTTGTAGTCGGCTACGCCGTCCAGATCGAACACACGCAGCAGCTCGAGTGCCTTTTCGTCCATCTGCTTCTCCTTTTTGCGGTAGGAGCCGAGGTGGAACATGCTCTCTGCGAACGAGTAGGTGATCTGATTGTGCAGACCGGTCTTTACGTTATCCAGCACGCTCAGCTGCGAGAACAGGCGGATGTTCTGGAACGTGCGGGCAACGCCCAGCTTGCAGATTTCATGCGGCTTTTTGCCGATGAGGTTCTGTCCGTCCAGACGGATGCCGCCGTCAGTCGGACGGTACACGCCGGTCAGCATATTGAACGCGGTGGTCTTGCCTGCGCCGTTCGGACCGATGAGGCCGACCAGACCGCCCTTTTCGATTTTCATGCTCAACTCGTCAACGGCACGCAGACCGCCGAACGAAATACCGAGCGAAGTAACTTCCAGCATTGCCATGGCTTACGCACCCTCCTTCTTGCCGCCGGCCTTTTCGGCCTTTTCCATCTGACGCATTGCGCGCTTCTCCAGCAGGCGAACCTTGAAGGAGGAGTTGTTGAACAGCATCATTGCAATCAGCAGGATTGCGTAGATGAGCATACGGTAGTTGCTCAGGCCGCGCAGCAGCTCGGGCAGCAGCGTCAGCAGAGTAGCCGCGATGATCGAGCCCCAGATGTTGCCCAGACCGCCGAGAACGACGAATACGAGCACCAGAATGGAGGTGTTGAAGTCAAACTTGGCAGCGGTTACGGTGGAGAAGTTCATCGCGTACAGCGTGCCCGCCATGCCGGCGAACGCCGCGGAGACCACGAACGCGAGCAGCTTGTAGTGCGAGGTGGAGATGCCGATGGAGTCAGCGGCGATCTTGTTGTCGCGGACCGCCATGACCGCACGTCCCGTGCGGCTGTTTACAAAATTCAGCACGAAGAACAGCGTAACGAGGATGAGCACAACGCCCGAGGTGAAGGTGGAGATCTTGGTGACGCCGGATACGCCGATCGGGCCGTTGATGATCATCTTGCCGCCGTCGCCCAGCTCGAAATTCTGGTTGACCAGACTGAAATGCAGACCGGCATCATCCAGACCGAGATACATAACGTTTACAATGTTTTTGATGATCTCACCGAAGGCGAGGGTTACGATGGCGAGGTAGTCGCCCTTGAGGCGCAGTACCGGCACGCCGACGATGACACCCGCAATCGCCGCAAACAGTCCGGCAACGACCATGGCGACAGCCAGACGCAGCGGTGCAAGCGGAATCGCATCCGCCAGACAGGTGGTGGTGACAATGCCCGCAAACGCGCCGACCGACATAAAGCCCGCATGGCCGAGCGACAGCTCACCGAGGATGCCGACGGTCAGGTTGAGCGAGATCGCCATGACAACATACGCGCAGATCGGCACGAGCAGACCCTTGATCTGGCTGGAGATGCCGCCGCCCGCGATGGCTGCCTGCACGATGATGTACGCAATGATGACAATGCCGAAGCACAGCAACGTGTCACGTCCGCGCCTGGACGCAGCATAGGATTTTAACTTGTTCATATGACTGCCCCCTTAAACCTTTTCGCTCACATGCTTGCCGAGCAGGCCGTCCGGCTTGACCAGCAGCACCACGATGAGCACTGCGAACACGATCGCGTCCGACATCTGCGTGGAAATGTATGCCTTGGCAAAAATCTCGATGATGCCGAGCAGAATGCCGCCGATGAACGCGCCCGGAATCGAGCCGATGCCGCCGAATACGGCAGCGGTGAATGCCTTGATGCCCGGCAGAGAGCCGGTGGTCGGCATCAGGGTCGGGTACGCGGAGCACAGCAGCACGCCCGCGATGGCTGCCAGACCCGAGCCGATCGCAAAGGTGATGGAAATGGTCGTGTTGACGTTGATGCCCATCAGCTGCGCCGCGCCCTTGTCCTCGGAAACGGCGCGCATCGCCGTACCGACCTTGCTCTTGCCGGTGAACAGCATCAGAGCGACCATGATGACAATGCAGGCTGCGATGGCAACGAGCGTCACCTTGGAAATCTGCAGCTGACCGCCGAACAGGCTGAGCGCCTCGCCGGTGACGACCGAGGTAAAGGTCTTCGGGTTGGAGGACCAGATCAGCAGCGCCGCATTCTGCAGGAAGTACGAAACGCCGATGGCCGTGATCAGCACCGCCAGCGACGGCGCCATGCGCAGCGGCTTGTAGGCAAGTCTCTCAATAACAACACCGAGCGCGGTGCAGACAACAACAGCCAGCACAACGCCCATCCACGCCGGCCAGCCGAGATAGGTGGTAGCGCAGAAGCACATGTAGCCGCCTACCATGATAACATCGCCGTGCGCGAAGTTCAGCATTTTTGCAATGCCGTAAACCATCGTGTAGCCGAGTGCGATGATGGCGTAGATGCTGCCCAGACTGATGCCGCTGATCAAATGATTCAAAAAGCTCATGGTTTGGAACACCCCATTCTTTCTTTTAAGGTAGGAGTTAGGAGGGAGGAGGTAGGAGTTTATCCGATGATTTACCCGTACCGTAGGGCGCGACGACCCCGGCGCGCCGTTCGTAACGATGTGCATACGGTTTATACGGCGCGCCGAGTCGTCGCGCCCTACGGGAAACGTTTATCGTCGTCCACTCCTACCTCCTATCTCCTACCTCCTATCTTCTTTATAATAGCGGTAAAGGAGGACTGCTGCCAGACCTCCTTTACTCGCCCTTGCGTTTATGCTGTTAGAACCCTACGGTTCTGTCTTACATACCAACGTAAGCGCCGTTCTCGATAACCATGCCCTTCGGGGACTTGGATACGGCACCGGTCTCATCCCAGGTCATGCCCTCGCCGGTCAGACCGTCGAAGGTCATGGAGGTGAACTGCTCGATCATCTTGTCGCACAGGTCCTCAGCGGACATATCCGGCGTAGCGCCTGCATTCTCGAGTGCCTGCTTGTAAGCGTAAACACAGTCGTAAGCGTCGGCTGCGAACTGGTTCGGGGTTTCACCGAACTGCTCCTTGTACTTCTTAACGAAGGAAACGGTCTTGTCATCGGTTGCGTCTGCGTTGAACGGGGTCAGCAGCATTACGCCCTCGGCCAGCTTGGGATCAAAGCCTTCCATGGTCAGAATGCCGTCCATGCCGTCTACACCGAAGAACTTCGGTGCGTAGCCCATTGCGTTTGCCTGGGTCAGGATCAGGGATGCCGGCTGATAGTATATCGGCAGGAATACCAGGTCAGCGCCCTTGCTCTTTGCTTCGTTCAGCTGAACGGAGAAGTCGTTCGCGGAAGCATCGGTGAAGGTCTTGTCGGAAACGACCTCGAGGCCCTTGGTCTTTGCCTCTTCTACGAACTTGTCGTGAATGCCGGTGGAGTAAACGTCATCGTTCTTCCAGATGATCGCAACCTTGGTGCCGAGCTTCTGCTCTGCGATGTACTGTGCGGATGCGGTGCCCTGGTTCGGGTCCATAAAGCACATCTGGAATACGTTGTCCTTGCCCTCGGTTACTGCAACGGAGGATGCGGACGGGGTCAGAGCGAAAATGCGGTCGCTGTAGTTCTCAGCGGCGGTAGCCTCGCACGGCTTGGAGGTTACGGAGCCGAGGGACAGCTGCATGCCCCAGTCCTTCAGGGTGTTGTAGGCGTTTACCGCCTTCTCTGCGTCGCTCTCGTCGTCCTGATAGTTCAGCTCAAACTGAATATCGCCGCCCTCAGCGTTGATCTCGTCAACCGCGATCTGTGCGCCGTTCTTGCAGGCATTGCCGTAAATAGCATTCGCGCCGGTCAGCGGGCCGGTGCCGCCAATCTTGAAGGCAGTGCCGGAAGCGGTGCTGTCGGAGCCGCTGTTCTGCGAATCGGAGCTGCCCGAAGCGGAACCGCCGCAGCCGGTCAGCGCCGTAGCCAGCATAGCGCCGGCAAGGAGCATACTGAGTGTTTTCTTCATGGTGAAATCTTCTCCTTTGTTTCCCCCGAATCGGCATATCCTATCGGGTGTCTTGGATTATGCTTCACATTATACTACCATTTCCGCATTTCGGCTCACTTTTTTTGCGCTGAGAATACAATTTCAGATAATCTACTGATTATCTTTTGAGTAACTTTACGTTTTTTGTATCTTCTCACAAGAACACTTGTCCGCCCCGCAAGGATTCCTGCAAATTACTTCCATCCCGCCGCCGTTTTCGCAGGGAGAGCCTGCAAAATTTTTCTCACGCTGAGAACCGCATAAGCGCCCTCCCCCTTTCATAAATTGGATTGACGTAATGACGCGGCGTACTGTTTGTAAATTCATTTTCGATCACTATCCCGTAGGGGAGCACAGTGTGCTCCCACACCGCCGTTAAATGGGTGCGTGGCCGTTTCTTGCGCAGGCTCTGGTCGCGCTGCGGGCGAACAATGTTCGCCCCTACGGTTGTGCGTGTGCAAACCATTTATACGGCGGGGTGAGAGCAGAAGGTGAATTGTCGCACCCTGCGGTATGCCATTTTCACAACACCAAGGAGGGTACCCCATGACCGAAAAACGCCACGGAAAAGGACTGTTATTCATCGTAACGCTGGTTCTCGCTGCCGGTGTGATAAAGTACGCCGATATCCCCTTCGCGCAGACCGTGCGGGAAAAGGCGGCTTCTGCCCTGTCCGGCGCGGCAAATGCTGACCATGTTCTCGCGGTATTCGGCGGCTCTGCCATGCCCGCAGATACCGTTCCTGCGGAATCCTCCGGCGGTGCGGACGATATTTTAGACCGCGACCAGACCCTGTTCCCCGACACGGTTGACCAGACCGTCTATCCGCTGGAGTTCGAGCACACCACGCCGACTTCCGGCACGCTGACGTCCTCTTTCGGCAGCAGGCTCAGTCCCATCACTGGTCAGCCGGGCTTCCACTACGGGCTTGACCTTGCCGCAGACGAGGGCACGCCCATCACCGCCTTCGCGGACGGCACGGTGCGCGAGACCGGTGAATCCGGCTACGGTCTGTACGTCATTGTCGATCACGCAGACGGTTTTGCAACCCTATACGCGCACTGCAGCAGCATTTCCGCCAAAGTCGGTGATACCGTCACCTGCGGCGAGCAGATCGCCAAGGTCGGTCAGACCGGCAACGCCACCGGTCCGCACCTGCACCTCGAGCTGTGGCACAACGGCGCGGCGCTCGATCCCGCCGACTATCTTGCGCTGTGAGCCGAATTCAGGTCCGTGACGGCTTTCTTGTGCTCATGGCTGCGCTCTGGTGCGCGGATAAGAGCGGCGTGCTCCCCATTTTCCTGCTGGCGGCGGCTGTACATGAGTGCGGACACCTTTTCGTCATTCGTCTGTCCGGCGGCACGGTGCACGCCCTGTGCCTGACCGCCTGCGGCGCTGTCCTGCGGTGCAGTCTGCCGCCGTCACCGTTTTCGCGCGCCGCGATCTGCCTCGCCGGACCGGCGGCCAGCTTTGCGCTCGCCGCACTGGCGAACCCGCTCGGCGCGTACCGGCTTGCCGGCGCGAGTGCCCTGCTCGGGCTGTTCAACCTGCTGCCCATTCCCCCGCTCGACGGCGGCATGGCGCTCCGGCACCTCGCGGACGGGCGGTTTACACGCCTGCTGAACGGGATTGCGGGCGTGTCCGTTCTCGTCCTCCTTGCGGGCGGCGTCCTCCTGTGGAAGTCGGGATTTGGCGGGTGGCTGTTGCTCGTTGGCATTATGATAACCGGCAGTGCATTCCGTAGGGGGCGCCGACCTCGGCGCACCGCATGTAACCCGCATGCACGCGCGTAACCGCAGGAGCGAACATTGTTCGCCCACAAACCGTTCGATTTTACGCTGTTCGGGAGCACACTGTGCTCCCCTGCGGGATAATCGTTGCAGATGAAGCCGCTCCGGAGTGCCCCGCCCTGCGATAAATTCTCACAACCCTTGTAAATTTTGCCGAAATCGTGTAAAATAACGGTACAAAGATTTATCCAAACGAACCAAAAGGCTCACAAAGCCTTTTGATAGAAAGGACCGAACAATTATGCTGGGAAAACGCAGAAAAAAAACTGATCTCCCCGCCGTATGCGCTGTTATCGTAGCGGCAGGCTCCTCCCGCCGCATGGGCGGCGAAAACAAGCTGCTGCTCGAGATTGACGGCGTACCCGTCCTCGCACGCACGCTTTCCGCCTTCCAGAAATGCGCCGCCATCCGCGATATCGTGCTCGTCTGCCGCGAGCAGGACATCATGCCCTATACCGAGCTGGCGAAGGCCTTCTCCATTGACAAGCTGTGCACGGTGACGCGCGGCGGCGAGACCCGCACGGAATCCGTTCTCGCGGGCATCACGGCCGCACCGGAAAACGCCGTGCTCGTTGCCGTACACGACGGCGCCCGCCCGCTCGTCTCCGAGGCCGTTATCACCGAGGCCGTTACCACCGCCGCCGAGTACGGCGCTGCCGCGCCGGTCGTTCCGGTCAAGGACAGCATCAAGCGCATCAAGGATGGAAATATCGCCGCCGATGTCGCCCGCGACACGCTTGCCGCGGTGCAGACTCCGCAGGTATTCCGCAAGGACCTGCTCCGCCGCGCGCTCACCTCGGCTGCCGAGCGCGGCTACAGCTTCACCGATGACTGCGCGGCTGTCGAGTCGCTCGGTACCATCGTCAAGGCGACCCACGGCAGCTACCAGAACATTAAAATCACCACGCCGGAGGACATTCTCGTTGCAGAAGCGCTCCTCACAAGGGAGGACAAGTAATATGCGCATCGGACACGGTTACGACGTACACAGACTGGTCTCCGGCAGACCGTGCATCATCGGCGGTGTGAACATTCCGTTTGAGCTTGGTCTGGACGGTCACTCGGACGCGGATGTGCTCACGCACGCCGTCATGGATTCCCTGCTCGGCGCGCTCGCGCTCGGCGACATCGGCAAGCACTTTCCGGATACCGACCCGCGCTACAAGGGCGCGGACAGCATCGCGCTGCTGCGTCACGTTGCCGCGCTCGTGCGCGAAAGCGGCTGGCAGCTCGGCAATCTGGATGCGACCGTGCTCGCACAGGCGCCCAAGCTCGCGCCGCACATTCTGCAGATGCGCGAGAACCTTGCCGCCGCCATCGGCTGCGCGGTCGAGCAGGTTTCGGTCAAGGCGACCACCGAGGAGGGACTGGGCTTTACCGGCTCCAAACAAGGCATTGCCGCGCACTGTGTGTGCCTTTTAGAGCGAATCTGAACAGTCTTACATATACACTTTACATATACACTATGGATAATAGGGGTAACAAAGGAAGTGAACCCAATGGATATACAGGTAAACGACATTCTTACCATGAAAAAACAGCACCCGTGCGGCAGCAAGCAGTGGCAGGTGCTGCGTATCGGTATGGATTTCAGGCTGAAATGCCTCGGCTGCGGGCACGAGGTCATGCTGCCGCGCAGCAAGGCGGAGAAAAACATCAGAACCGTAGAACGGGAGGGTGAAATCGTATGTTGATAGACGGCAGACAGATGCACATTCAAATCACCAAGGGCGATATCGGGCGGTACGTCATTCTGCCCGGTGACCCGGCGCGGTGCGAGAAGATCGCGCAGTATTTCGATGACCCGAAGCAGATCGCGCACAACCGCGAGTACACGCTGTGGACAGGCTCTCTGGACGGTGTTCCGGTTGCGGTCTGCTCGACCGGCATCGGCGGTCCGTCGGCGGCCATCGCCATGGAGGAGCTGGTCGAGTGCGGCGCGGACACGTTCATCCGTGTCGGCACGTCCGGCGGCATTGTGGACAAGGTAAAGGGCGGCGATATCGTTATCGCCACCGGTGCCATCCGGCAGGAGGGCACGAGCCGCGAGTACCTCCCCATCGAGTTCCCGGCAGTCGCGGATTTTTCCGTTGTTTCCGCGCTGCATGAGGCGGCGCAGGCGCTCGGCTTCCCGTATCACACGGGCGTAATCCAGTCCAAGGACAGCTTTTACGGCGAAATCCGTCCCGCGCAGATGCCCATCGCGGACGAGCTGACCGCCAAGTGGAAGGCATGGAAGGCGGCAGGCGCGCTCACCAGCGAGATGGAGACAGCCGCGCTCATGATCGTCGCGCAAGTGCTGCACGTTCGGTGCGGCGCGGTGCTCAACGTGCTGTGGAACGCGGACAACGATGATGCTCCGGCGATTCCGCCTGACGCCACCGAGCGCGGCGTAAAGGCCGCCGTGGAGGCCATCCGCGTGCTCATCCGTGAGGACAGCAAGGCATGAGTGAACAACAGAATCAGCAGACAGCGGCCCTCGGCACAGCACCCGTAGGGCCGCTGCTGTTTCGGCTGGCATTGCCGACCATCACGGCGCAGGTTGTCAACCTGCTTTACAGCATCGTGGACCGCATTTACATCGGACGCATCCCGCTCGAGGGCAAGCTGGCGCTGACCGGCATGGGCGTCACCTTCCCTGTCATCACGCTCATTTCCGCATTCGCGGCGCTGATCGGCATGGGTGGTGCACCGCGGGCGTCTATCGCGCTCGGCGCAAAGGAGCACGACCGCGCGGAACGCATCCTCGGAACGTGTACGGCGGCGCTCTGGGCGCTTGCACTCGTGCTGACAGCACTTTTCCTGCTGTTTCAGGCGCCGCTGCTCCGCCTGTTCGGCGCATCTGCCGACACCCTGCCCTACGCGATGCAGTACCTCAACCTCTACGTTCTCGGCACGGTTTTCGTGATGACGTCATTGGGTCTCAACGGCTTCATCACCGCGCAGGGCCGCTCGTCGGTTGCGATGAAAACCGTTGTCATCGGTGCGGTGCTCAACACCGTGCTTGACCCGCTGTTCATCTTCGTGCTGAAAATGGGCGTGCGCGGCGCGGCTGTAGCGACAATTATCTCGCAGGCGGTGTCTGCGGCATGGGTTCTGCGGTTTCTGACCGGAAAGCAGACGGTTCTGCGCTTAAAACGCGCGTATTTCCGTATTGACCGACCGCTTTTGGCGTCCGCGGTCGGTCTGGGTGCATCCCCGTTTGTCATGCAGTCAACAGAAAGCCTGCTCACCATCGCCTTCAACGTATCGCTGCAGAAGTACGGCGGCGACGCAGCCGTCGGCGCAATGACCATCCTGACCTCGGTGGCGCAAATGGTGCAGCTGCCGCTGACCGGTCTGGCGCAGGGCGCGCAGCCCATTCTCAGCTACGCCTGCGGCGCGAAGCGGCCCGACCGCATGAAGCGCGTCGTGCAGCTGAATCTCGCGGCGGCGTTCGTGTTCGCGTTTTCGATCTGGGCGGCTGTGCAGCTGTTCCCGCATACGGTCGTGCACCTGTTTACCTCGGATGAGGAGCTGGTCGAACGCACCGTCTGGGCGCTGCGCGTATACTTTGCGCTCGGATTTACCAATGCGTTCCAGACCGGATTCCAGCAGTCGTTTGTGGCGCTCGGCGAGGCGAGAATCTCGCTTTTTCTCGCGCTCGAGCGCAAGGTTTTCCTGCTGATACCGTTTATTCTGCTCCTGCCGCACTTTTTCGCGGATAAGCTGTTCGCCGTGTTCCTCGCAGAGCCGGTCGCGGATTTGCTGGCGGCAGCAACGACGACAACGCTGTTTTTGATTCGATTCAAGCAGATCACGCGAGATATGTGAGCCAATTTCCCTGCATCGGCTCAATCCCTGCCGCGAAATTTTGAGATACAAAAAAGGCTCCGGATATGCTCCAGAGCCTTTGAGGCTGTCGAAAAACTATCGTTTTCCGAGCAGCCTCTCGCTCGAAACCACGCTTTCGAGCGAATACTGAAGAAAAACCGCGCCCTGCGGGCACATTTTTTCTTCCCTTGTATAAATTCCGAGATACATGCTCCCGGAATTTATGAATTTGCTTCGCAAATTCTATTTTATGCGTGCTGTCGCACGAAACGCAATACGCCAATCTGACTTTTTTGACAGACTGAAAGGCTCCGGATATACTCCGGAGCCTTTCTCTATGCAATTTCAGCGCAAATTAACCGTTTACCGCTGCCTTCAGCGCCTCAACCTTATCGGTATTCTCCCACTTGACGCCAAGCTCCTCGCGGCCCATGTGGCCGTAGGCTGCCAGCTGCTTGTAGATCGGCTTACGCAGGTCAAGCTGCTCGATGATCGCCGCCGGACGCAGGTCGAACACCTTCTCTACGGCCTTCTCAAGCACATCGTCGCCAACAACGCCGGTGCCGAAGGTCTCTACCATGATGGAAACCGGCTCGGCAACGCCGATGGCATACGCCAGCTGAATCTCGCAGCGCTTTGCCAGACCTGCCGCAACGATGTTCTTCGCAACCCAGCGAGCCGCATACGCGCCCGAGCGGTCCACCTTGGTCGGGTCCTTGCCGGAGAACGCGCCGCCGCCGTGACGGCCGATGCCGCCGTAGGTGTCCACGATGATCTTACGGCCGGTCAGACCGGAGTCGCCGTGCGGGCCGCCGATGACAAAGCGGCCGGTCGGGTTGATGAAATACTTGGTATTCTCATCCAGCAGATGGGACGGAATGACCTTCTTTACCACCTGCTCGATCATGTCCTCGCGGATCTGCGCGAGGGACACCTCCGGGCTGTGCTGGGTGGAAATGACAACCGTATCCACGCGGACAGGCTGATTGTCCTCATCGTACTCCACGGTAACCTGGCTCTTGCCGTCCGGACGCAGATAGTCGAACATACCGTTCTTGCGTACCTCGGTCAGACGCTTTGCCAGCTTGTGCGCCAGAGAGATCGGCATCGGCATAAGCTCCTTGGTCTCATCGCACGCATAGCCGAACATCATGCCCTGATCGCCTGCGCCGATGGCGAGGTCGGCCTCAGAAGCGCCCTCCTTACGCTCGAGGGAGTTGTCAACGCCGAGTGCGATGTCGGCGGACTGCTCGTCGATCGCGGTCAGGACAGCGCAGGTGTCGCAGTCAAAGCCGTACTTTGCGCGGTCGTAGCCGATCTCACGAACCGTGTCGCGGACAACCTTCGGGATGTCCACATAGCAGGAAGTGGAAATCTCGCCCATTACCTGAACCATACCGGTGGTGCAGGTGGTCTCACAGGCTACGCGGGCATACGGATCCTGCGTTAAAATCTCGTTAAGGATCGCGTCCGAGATCTGGTCGCAGATTTTATCGGGATGGCCTTCCGTAACCGATTCCGAGGTGAAAAAATGATGTGCCATTAAGTATCAGTTCCTTTCTCCAGTTCATTTTCAGAGCATTAAAAAACGCTCCTCAGCGGGAGCGAAAAGTTCGTTTTGCTCCCTCATCTTTCGTATTCTTACGCCGGATTTGGCACCTTACGTTGCAAAACAACGCAGGTTGCCGGGTTTCACAGGGCCGTTCCCTCCACCGCTCTCGATAAGGACATGTATTCACTTACGCCGTATATTTTATATAAAAATTCCGGCTTTGTCAAGGGAAATTTTCGGCAGCCAAGTGGAATATCGCCGCATTGACATTTTCCGCTCACACCGTTATAGTAATAAAGGTAAGATTTTGCCCTGCATATTTATCACATCACACAGCCTTCTCAGGCTGACGCACGGCAGCACTTACCCGCATTCACGTTGCACCTTAACGGGTGCTCTGTTTTGTTATGGGAGAGAATTAGGGTATTATGAATGTAAATGTTGGAATCGACATCGGCTCAACGACCGTCAAGATCGTCGTTGTCCGCGATGGAGAGATCATCCACAAGCACTACGAACGGCATTTTTCCAAGGTGCGTGAAAAGGCGGTCGAGCTGGTGCGCGCGGCGCGCGGCCTCATCGGCGAGGACACGCCGCTCCGCTGTTCGATCACCGGCTCGGCCGGTTTAGGCGTGGCGAAGGCCGCGGATATTGATTTTGTACAGGAGGTGTTCGCCACCCGCAAGGCGGTAGGCGTACACGTTCCGCAGGCCGATGTTGTCATTGAGCTGGGCGGCGAGGACGCGAAGATCGTCTTCCTCACCGGTCAGCTGGAGGAGCGCATGAACGGCTCCTGCGCGGGCGGCACCGGCGCTTTCATCGACCAGATGGCGGTCCTGCTGGACGTTACGCCGTCCGAGCTCGATGAACTCGCACAGGGCGCGGAGCGCATCTACACCATCGCATCCCGCTGCGGCGTATTCGCCAAGTCGGATATTCAGCCGCTGCTCAACGAGGGCGCGCGCAAGGAGGACGTTGCCGCCTCCATCTTTCAGGCGGTCGTCAACCAGACCATCGCGGGTCTGGCGCAGGGCCGTGAGGTCAAGGGCGATGTGCTGTTCCTCGGCGGTCCGCTGTTCTTCTTCAAGGGTCTGCAGAAGCGCTTTCAGGAGACGCTGAAGCTGGATGACGCGCACGCGCACTTCCCGGCTCTCGCGCCGTATGCCATCGCGGCGGGCGCGGCGGAGTACGCAGGCGGCACGCAGAAGACCTACACGGTCGATTCGCTGCTCGCGGCGCTCGAAAAGGCGGCGGACGCTCCGGTCGTTGCCAACTACCTGCCGCCGCTGTTCGAGGATGAGCAGCAGTACGAGGAATTCAAGAACCGTCACGCCATGCACGATGTCATGACGCAGAACGTCACCATGTACGAGGGCGACGCATATCTCGGCATCGACTGCGGCTCCACCACCACCAAACTGGTGCTCATCGGTGCGGACGACCAGATTTTGTTCCACCACTACCAGTCCAACAAGGGCAATCCGGCGGACGTTATCCGCAAGCAGCTCACCAAGCTGTACGAGCTGTGCGGCGACCGCGTACATATCGTGTCCTCGGCGGTCACCGGCTACGGCGAAGCGCTCATCCAGAATGCCTTCGGCGTGGATTTCGGTCTGGTCGAGACGGTCGCGCACTTCCGCGCGGCGCGCCATTTCTGCCCGGATGTTGATTTCATCATCGACATCGGCGGTCAGGACATCAAGTGCTTCAAAATCCGCAACAAGTGCATCGACAATATTTCGCTCAACGAGGCGTGCTCGTCCGGCTGCGGCTCGTTCATCGAGACGTTCGCCCGCTCGATGGGCTACTCCATCGAGGAATTCTGCAAGCTCGGTCTGTTCGCAAAGCACCCCATCGACCTCGGTTCGCGCTGCACGGTGTTCATGAACTCCTCGGTCAAGCAGGCGCAGAAGGACGGCGCGGGCATTGACGCGATCTCCGCCGGTCTGTCGGTTTCCGTCGTCAAGAACGCGCTGTACAAGGTCATCCGCGCCCACTCGCCGGACGACCTCGGTCAGCACATTGTTGTACAGGGCGGCACGTTCCTCAATGACGCCATCCTGCGCTCGTTCGAGCAGGAAATCGGCCGCGACGTGACCCGCCCGGCTATCTCGGGTCTGATGGGCGCATACGGCGCAGCACTGCACGCCAAGGACAACCGCAGGGACACCACCACGCTCATCGGCACGGATATCCTCGCAGGCTTCGAGCACAACGTGCGCTCCACGCGCTGCGGTCTGTGCGAAAATCACTGCAATCTGACGATTAACGACTTCGGCGGCGGCCGCCGCTTCATTTCGGGCAACCGCTGCGAGCGTCCGCTCGGCGGCACGAAAAAGGCCGACCTGCCCAACCTTTATAAATGGAAGCTGGAAAAGCTGAAAAGCTACGGCGAGCCGTCCGGCATTGCAAACCCGATTGCAAAAATTGGTCTGCCGTTCGGTCTCAACAACTTCGAGCTGCTGCCGTTCTGGACGGCATTCCTGCGTAAACTCGGCTTCGAGACTATCCTGAGCGACGTTTCCACCCGCGATATGTACATGCAGGGTCAGCATTCCATCCCGTCCGACACGGTTTGCTATCCGGCAAAGCTGATGCACGGCCACATCGAGAACCTGCTCGAAAAGGGCGTGGACGCGATCTTCTATCCGTGCATGACCTACAATCTGGACGAGGAACGCGCGACCAACCATTACAACTGTCCGGTCGTTGCCTACTATCCGGAGCTTTTGAAGGCGAACGTCTCCGCACTCGCGGACTTCGACTTTATGATGCCGTACTTTGAACTCGCGGACAAAAAGCGCTTCACGAAGCACGCCGTTAAGTATTTCTGCGGCAAGTACCCGCAGATCAAGAAAAAGCAGGTCATCGCCGCTGTCGAGGACGCATACATGGCGCAGGACGAATACTACATTGACGTTCGCATCGAGGGTCAGCGCGCCATCCGCTACGCGGACGAGCACGACCTTGACGTTGCCGTTATTGCAGGCCGTCCGTATCACGTTGACCCGGAGATCAACCACGGCATCGACCAGCTAATCGCGTCGTTCGGTCTGGTCATCGTGTCCGAGGATGCGGTCTGGCAGCTGACCGATGCACCCGAGGTGCATGTGCTCAACCAGTGGACGTACCACTCGCGCATGTACGGCGCAGCCAAGTACGTCACCCAGAAGGAGAACGCCCAGCTTATCCAGCTGGTGTCCTTCGGCTGCGGCATTGACGCCATCACGACCGATGAGATGCGCGCCATCTGCGAAAACGGCGGCAAAATTTACACACAGCTGAAAATCGACGAGATCAGCAACCTCGGTGCGGCGAAAATCCGTATCCGCAGCATGCTGGCCGCCGTAGAGGAGGGACGCAAGCTTGCAGAACAGCAAAACGCCTGAGGCAACGCCCGCATATTCCTACCCGCAGTTCACGGAGGAAATGCGAAAAACCTATAAGATACTGGTGCCGAATATGCTGCCCGTGCAGCTCGGACTCATCTGCCGCCTGATGAAAAACTACGGCTACGACATGGAGCTGCTGCACACCGAGGGTCCGAACATCGCGGAGCAGGGTCTGCGCAACGTACATAACGACACCTGCTACCCCGCCCTGCTGGTCATCGGTCAGCTGATGGACGCCATCGAATCCGGCAGGTACGACATTCACAAAATCGCGCTCATCCTGCCGCAGACCGGCGGCGGCTGCCGTGCGTCCAACTATATCCACCTGCTCCGCAAGGCGCTGGAAAAGAACGGCTACGGCTTCATTCCGGTCATTTCGCTGAACTTTTCCGGTCTGGAGAGCAACCCCGGCTTCAAGCTGACCAAGACCATGCTCGTGCAGGTAGCCTACGCGCTGCTCATCGGTGATCTGATTATGATGGTCGCCAACCAGTGCCGTCCGTACGAGGTCGTGCCCGGCTCGACCGACAAGGCGATCGACATCTGCATGGACGCGGTCATCAAGCGCTTCACCGGCGAGCGCATGGTGCGCTACGGCGAGGTAAAGCACCTGTTCCGGTTCGTGCTGACCGTATTCGGCAAGCTGAAGCTGGATAAAACGCAGAAGAAAAAGCTGGTCGGCATCGTCGGTGAGATCTACGTCAAGTTCTCGCCGCTCGGCAACAACCGTCTGGAAGAATTCCTGCTCAGCGAAGGCTGCGAGCCGGTGCTGCCCGGTCTGATGGACTTCTGCCTGTACTGCATCTACAACTCGGTCATCGACCACGAGCTGTACGGCCGCAACGGCAAAACCGCCGCCGTCTACAAGATGGTGTACCAGTTTGTGCTCGGCAAGCAGGCCGATATCATCAAAATGATGAAAAAGGACGGTCATTTTCGTCCGCCGATGCCGTTTGACGAGGTGCGCAAAAAGTCGCACGCCATTATCGGTCAGGGTGTCAAGATGGGCGAAGGCTGGCTGCTCCCCGCCGAAATGGTCGAGCTGATCAGCGAAGGCGTGACCAACATCGTCTGCACCCAGCCGTTCGGCTGCCTGCCGAACCACATCGCGGGCAAGGGCATGATCCGAAAAATCCGCGAGGTGTACCCGCAGGCGAATATCGTCGCGGTGGATTACGACCCGGGCGCGTCGAAAATTAACCAGGAAAACCGAATCAAGCTCATGCTTTCGAGCGCAGAGTAAAGCAAAGAGGACTGCAACGCAGTCCTCTCAGTCTGTCAAAAAAGCAGCATTTCGACTCTTATGCTTCGTGCGGCAGCACGAATAAAATAGAATTTGCGGAGCAAATTCATAAATTCCGAGAGCATGTATCTCGGAATTTATACAAGGGAAGAAAAAATGTGCCTGCAAGGCGCGTTTTTTCTTCGGAATTCGATCGAAAGCGTGGTTTCGATCGAGAGGCTGCTCGGAAAACGTTAGTTTTTCGACAGCCTCAGAGGACTGCAAACGCAGTCCTCTTTTTTATCCACAGACGGTGGATAACTTATTCATCGATGATGGTGGTGAACGTCAGGGTTTCGCTCTCGTTTGGATTCAGCTTGCGGATGCCCTGCTTGTGCTCAATGGCATGGTCAAGGTGATTGCCGTCTGGCAGGGTGCTCCACGGCTCGAGGCAGACGAACGGTACCTCGAAATCCTTGTACGGGCTCCACACCGCGAAATAGTCGAAGTCGGTGAAGTCCATCGTCACACGGCGGCGGTTCTTCGTGCTGGCAATGGTCGCCGTGCGGAACGGCAGACCCTCGGTCATGACCGCATCGTTTGCAAACAGCTCGCGGGAGATCGGCAGTCTGCCGTCGGTCAGCGGAACGGAAACGCGGTCGGCGGTCAGCATGACGTTCTCGTCGGTTGCAATGCGGCTGAGCGCATCCGTGCCCTCAAACTCCACATAGTAGTCGGTTATCTTCTCGCCGTCCTCCCAGCAGAGCGTGTAGGCGTCATGACCGCCAACCTCGTAATACATCACGGAATCGCTCGTATTCTTGACGATATGCTCCTTTTTCAGCGCATTTCCGTCCAAAGTATAGCGCACGGTGCAGATAAAATCCCACGGATACATCTTTTTCGTGTACTCGCTCGGCGTGAGCGTGAATTCCGCACAGGTGCCGCTGATTTTCTGTGCCTGCCACTCCAGATCGCGCCCGAAGCCGTGCTGCGTGATCTCATACGGCTTACCGTCCACCGTATAGGTCTTATCCTTGAGCCGTCCCACGATCGGGAACAGAATGGGCGCATGGCGCTTCCATGCCGCCGGATCGCCCTTCCAGACGTACTCCGTGCCGTCCTTTTTGCTCGTAAAGCGGGTCAGTTCGGCACCGAATTCGTTAATTTCCACGCGAAAGCGTTCGTTTTCCAATACCTGCATGGGTTTTTCCTCCTTTACTTGAGGCAATACCACATAATTAAAGCTGCGGCTCCTTGCGCAGGCTCCGGTCGCGCTGCCGCGGCGCTTTACGGAAATTTTTTGTCCTGACTTTGTTGCGATTTCTTGTAATACGTCAAGTATTACTGCGAAACCGCGTCGCGTCAGTACGCAAAATTTACTCGTAAATCGCTCTTGTTCAATTATGTGGTATTACCTTAAGTTCAGGATACCCACTTTATCCGGTAAAGTCAAGAAAAAAGGACGAACCCAACGGTTCGTCCTTTGCTTTTACTCCAGCTCCGAAATCGCTCTGCGGATTGCGGCATCCTGCTGCTCTACGGCGTCGAGCAGGCTCCTGTCCTCGAGCGGCTTATTGCCTCTCATGGCCTCGGTCAGCACAGCGCTGACCTGATACAGCCGCTCAAAGCCAAGGTTCTGCGCTACGCCCTTGAGGGTATGCGCACCGCGGAAGGCAGCCTCCCAGTCCTGCTGCAGGGCCGCGTTGTGCAGGTCGGCGCAGGTCGGGTCGTCCTGATACATCTTCACGAACTTTTTCACCATGTTCTCATTGCACAGGCGCTGCAGCGTGTCCGCATAATCGCCGCCGATCTGTGCGTAAAACTCTTCCAGATTCATGTATGTACTCCTCCTCAGGTCTGTACGTCGTTGCGCTTTTGCTTTGCCCAATACATCAGCTTGTCCGCCCGGCGGATGGCCTCGATCAGCGGATGCGCCTGATACACACCGCCGATGCTGACGGTCGGGTGGATATTCTCGTACTGCGGTATTTCGGTCGTGTACACGGCTCCCCGAATGCGTTCGAGTATCGAACGGAATTTCTCCGGCGGGATATGCGACAGCAGCAGCACAAATTCATCGCCGCCGTAGCGGACGAGTGTGTCCGCTGTGTTGACGCGCGCGAGAATGACGTTCGCAACGTGCCGCAGCACCGCGTCGCCCGCAAGGTGGCCGTATTCGTCGTTGATCTTCTTAAAGTTGTCAATGTCAATCACCGCCAGTGCCTCCGCCTTTTCCAGCTCGGGCTGCTGGTCCTCGAGGTAGCGGCGCCCGTACGCGCCCGTCACCGGATCCAGATAAAAATCCTCTCCGTGCGAGGCATCCAGCCGGAACTGCCGCCCGCCGCTCGTCACCCAAACGCTGTCGCTGAGCCTGCTGCCCAGCTCGAGCACGCACTCGCGTCCGTCCACGACCAGATAGCGCGAAATCAGCTGATACGCGCACTCGTCGGTAAGCTCCAGCTTGCTCATGCGCGTCTTGTCCTCCATGCAGCCGCAGGAAATGCATCTGCTGCATCTTTTTCCGTGATTCCACACCGGAGAGCACGGCAGGACGCGGTCCGAGAACGTGCCGTCCGTATTCAGCTGCAGGATTTCGCCCCTTTTCGGATCAACCAGCCGCACCACATCAAAAATACGGCTCATGCCCTCCATTGAAGCCGCAAGCTGCCTGCCGGTGACAGCGCCGGAATCCGGCAGCGCCATTTCCGGCAGCATGATATCGGTCTGCATCTCGCGGAACTGACCGACAGCGCCGAGATACCGCGGCTTGGCGTCACTCGACCAGAGCGCACGGGCCGCGAGCATGTACTCGTGTTCCCAGCCGTTCTCCGGAAACCGCAGGGTGATCGGCATGCTGACATCCGGAGCATCCCGCGTGGTAACATACAGCGCGTTTTCCAGGCGGTGAAGGTCATCCTTGCTGAAGATCGTGAATTTTTCCGTATCCGTCGCATCATACAGACGGCTGCCAAACGGCAGCGTATCCGTGTGGTCCGTCACAGAGATGGTGCGCGTTGCCGTATCATAGTCGAACTGAATGCCGCAGGACTGCTTGGCAAAGAAGTCGGTCTTGATACGCTCGGTCTCGAGCGCCTGAATCGAGCGCCCGACCTGCGGCGTCGCCCGCTTGAGCATCATTTCGGCCGAAAGCTGCTGCGTGTGCGCCGTGCTGTGCATATATCCCTCGTTCGCCTCGCGCAGACGCTCCCTGATCTGCAGCGACGCATCGAGCAGGCACTCGAGCAGCAGCGGATTGAACGTGCCGCACTCGCCGTTTACGATCATCCGCAGGGCGGTCTCGTGGTCATACGCGGACTTGTAGCAGCGCACGCTTGTCAGCGCGTCGTACACATCGGCAACCGAAACGACCTGCGCCGCGATCGGGATCTCCTCGCCGGTCAGGCCGTCCGGATAACCGCGGCCGTCGTAGCGCTCGTGGTGCCAGCGCGCGATCTCATACGCGGTCTTGAGCAGCGGCTCCTCATTGGAGAACGGCAGGTCGTGCAGGATATCCGCGCCGACCGTCGTGTGCGACTTCATGATCTCAAACTCTTCCTTTGTCAGCTTGCCGGGCTTGTTGATGATCTCATCCGGAATGCTGACCTTGCCGATATCGTGCAGCGCGGACGCACTCGAGATCAGCTGAATATCCTCCTGCGTCAGCGAATAGCGGTCGGTCTTCTGCACCAGACGGCTCAGCAGCACCTCGGTAATGGTGCGGATGTGCAGCACATGCGGGCCGCTCTCGCCGTTGCGGAACTCGACAATATGGCTGAAGATATTGATCATCAGGTCGCTGATCTTTTCTTTTTCGTAAATCTGCTCGGCGGCAAGCCGCATCAGCCGCTTCTGCTTGGCAGCCAGTATCAGCGCGTTGACCACGCGGCGGCGCACGACCAAGCGGTCGAACGGGCGGCTGATATAGTCGGTAACGCCGAGGTCATACGCGCGCTCGATGTGCTCGATGCCGTTCTCCGCTGAGATCATCACCACCGGGATATCCTCGATCTGGCGGTTGTTGTTCATCGCGGTCAGCACGTCAAAGCCGTTCATCTCCGGCATGACCATATCCAGCAGGATAAGGTCGATATCGGTGTGCGTCCGCAGCAGCTCGATCGCGCGTGCGCCGTTTTCCGCCTCGATAAAATTGTATTCATCACCAAGAATATCGGCTAAGATCGTGCGATTCAGCTCGGAATCATCTACGATCAGAATCGTGCTTTTCTCTTTCATTCGTGCTAAAACCTCCTGCCGGTCAAGCAATAGATACCGTGATTGATTGATCACAGGCCGCATAAAACAAATCGTGTTCCTGCATGCATCTGCATGCATAAAAGCCGAGGTCTGCAAGGCAGAAAACCGGCAGGGATAACGCTAAAATAATCCATTAGTATGATAACATTCTTTACAGGTTTATGCAAGCTATTTTGTTTTGAAAATGCAGATTTTTTAACATTTCACACGTTTTACCCTAAAAAAAAAAAAAAAAAACGCACTTTTTTCCTGCTTTTCAGCCTGCCGAAGCAAGCATGCAGTGTATCAATATGCAAAGGGCAAGCCCGATTCCCGCAGGAATCAGCACCGCCGCCAGTGTCCACTTTGCGCTGCGCGTCTCCTGCAGGATGGTAAGGCAGGTTGTCGAGCACGGCGCGTGCGCCACGGTGAGCACCAGTGTGCAGAGCGCGGTCTGCACCGTCCAGCCGTTTGCCAGCAGCAGCGCACGGAAGGAGGCAAAGTCCACGCCGGAGGCGATCGTGCCGGACGAGAGGTAGCCCATCACGATGAGCGGCATGACCAACTCATTCGCCGGAAAGCCGAGGATGAACGCAAGCAGTATCACGCCGTCTATCCCGAACACCCGCGCTGCCGGGTCTAAAAATGCCGTGATGTGCGACAGGATAGCTGTATTCCCGATCTGCACATTGGCGAGCAGCCAGATGAGCACGCCCGCCGGAGCCGCCACAGCGGCGGCTCTCGCAAGGACGAACAGCGTCCGGTCGCGCACGCTGCGCACGATAACGCGCCCAATCTGCGGCATGCGGTACGGCGGCAGCTCGAGCGCAAACGACACCGCCTCTCCGCGCAAAACCGTTGCCGAGAGAATGCGCGACACGAGCAGCGTCAAGCCCACGCTTGCCGCGATGACGCCGGTCAGCAGCAGCGCGCCGCCTGCCGCGCTGCCCGCGAAAAACACTGAGCACAGAAAAATGAGCAGCGGAAACCGTCCGTTGCACGGCGCAAAGCTGTTGGTGAGGATGGCAATCAGCCGCTCCCGCGGCGAGTCGATGATGCGGCAGCCACTTACGCCGCAGGCGTTGCACCCGAAACCCATGCACATGGTCAGGCTCTGCTTGCCGCTCGCTCTCGCGCACTGGAAGGCGTGGTCAAGCTGAAACGCCACGCGCGGCAGGTAGCCTGCGTCCTCAAGCAGCGTGAACAGTGGGAAGAAAATCGCCATCGGCGGCAGCATGACCGAGACCACGGTTGCCAGCACGCGCCACAGCCCGTCGGTCAGCATCGAGACGAAAAACGGCGGCAGTCCCAGCTTCGCAAGCGCGCCCGCAAACGGCGTGCCGAGTGCCAGAAGATGCGTGCTCAGCCACTCGCTCGGCACGTTTGCGCCGAATAGAGTGATGTAAAACACGCCTGCGAGCAGCAAAAGCATGAGCGGCACGCCGAACCTCCGGCTGAGGATCACATCGTCCGCTCGGTCATCCCGCGCGCAGGCGCATTCCGGCTGTCTGACGCACGTCAGCGCGATCTCCTCCGCGCGGAGTGCCGCCGCTGCGGTTGCAATATCGTCCCTCTGTTCCTCCGTCAAATCCTCGTCCATCGCCGGATAGCGGATGGCGGTCGGGTGCGTTTCATTTTCGCCTGCCGCGGCTTTGCGTATCGCGGCTTCGAGCTCGGGCAGACCCTTTCCCTGCCGTGCGGCGCACGGTATCACCGGTATGCCAAGCTCTCGCTCGAGCGCGGCAACATCAATCTCAATGCCCTTTTTCGCGGCTTCATCCATGAGATTCAGGCACAGAATGGCGTTTTTCTGTACCTCCAGTACCTGCAAAGCAAGGATGAGGCTGCGCTCCAGACAGCCCGCGTCCGCCACGAGCACCACCGCGCACGCCTGACCCGAAACCAGAAATTCCCGCGCGGCACGCTCCTCCTCCGAGTGCGCCCGCAGCGAATAAGTACCCGGCAGGTCGGTCAGCGTCAGTCCGCCGCCGCGCAGCCTGCCCTCGGCGCACGCGACTGTTTTGCCGCTCCAGTTGCCGGTGTGCTGACGGCTGCCGGTCAGGGCGTTGAACACGGTCGATTTGCCGACGTTCGGGTTGCCCGCCAGCGCCACGGTGCGCCTCATGGCTGCACCTCGATTTGAGCGGCATCGCCTTTACGCAGGGCAACCACCGCGCCGCGTATCCGGTACGCGATCGGGTCGCCCGAGAGCGCACGCCGCACACAGGTGACGCGCGTGCCCGGCACTAACCCTAAATCCTGCACGCGCCGCCGCATGCCGCCGCTGAGGTGCAGCGCCGCAACCCGCGCCCGCTGTCCGTCCCGCAGCACCGACAGCGAAATATTTGCCGAATCTGCCATTCAATCAGCCCCTTATCCATAATTTCTGCTTACAGATTATGCACTTTTGCGAAATTTGGTGCTACTCTGCCCTGCCTGCACATATAGTAAGGCAGACCCCAAAGGAGGCTCGGCTGCATATGAAAACAAGCGAATCCTATCTGCCCGAGGGCAGCTACATGGTACAGCCTGCGGTCCGGCAGGCATTTTCGACACTCGGCACGCTGCGGCAGGCGCAGGACGAGGGACGCATTCTGGAAGCTGTCGCACAGCGGTGCACCGCCGCGCATGACCTGCTGTTTGACCTCGGCATCGCACAGGGCATCCTGCCGCGCGTGTCCTGTGCGCTCGGCATCGAGCAAGGCGACACGCGCGAGATTGCCATTCTGTCGCGTGTGGGCAAACCCACCTGCTTCATCGTCACCGATATCGACGAGAGCACGGACCCGCCCACGGCGTGGCTGTCGCGCACCATCGTTCAGCAGAAGGCGCAGGACCGGCTGCTTGGTTCCCTCCGTCCGGGTGACGTGATTCCGGCGCGTGTAACGCATCTGGAGCCGTTCGGCGCATTCGTGGACGCAGGCTGCGGCGTGCCGTCGCTCATCGGCATCGAAAATCTGTCCGTGTCGCGCATCTGCCACCCGGGCGACCGATTGACCGTCGGGCAGTCCATTTTAGCCGCTGTCCGCACCGTGGAGCCGGAAAACCGGCGCATTTCGCTCACCCACCGCGAGCTGCTCGGCACCTGGGCGCAGAACGCAGCGCTGTTCTCCGTCGGTGAGACCGTGCGCGGCGTTGTCCGCTCCATCGAGCCGTACGGCGTGTTCATCGAGCTTACACCCAACCTGTCCGGCCTTGCGGAGCCGCGTGCGGACCTGCGGCCCGGCATGGCGGTATCCGTGTACATCAAGTCCATCCTGCCGCAGCGAATGAAGGTAAAGCTGACCATCATCGACGTTCTCTCGCCGTATGACGCACCGACACCGCCACGGTATTTCATCACGGGCGGACATATTAATGCGTGGACCTATACGCCGGTTGGGTGCGATAAAAAGCCGGTTAAAACCGTTTTCGAGTGAACAGCAAAAAAATGGAGAATGAAACCGTCACGTTCATTCTCCATTTTCCATTATTTCTGATTTTTCACTCTATCCCAGTACGCTTTCGCGGCCTGTTCGGTCTTATTCGGGCCGTATTCGTAGTATTGTGCGCCGCGCAGCTCCTCGGGCAGATACTCCTGCTGCACCCAGTGATTAGGATACATATGCGGATACTGATACGTCAACCCGCGGCCTAATTTCTTTGCGCCGCCGTAATGCGTATCCTTGAGGTGCGCCGGAATATCGCCTGCCCTGCCCGCCCGAATGTCGGCAATGGCGGCATCAATGCCGTTGATGGCACTGTTGGACTTGGGCGCGGTCGCCATCAAAATGATCGCCTCCGCAAGCGGAATCCGCGCCTCGGGCAATCCCAGCTGGAACGCACTGTCCACACACGCCTTGACGATGGCGGCGCACTGCGGGTACGCCAAACCGATATCCTCACTCGCAATGACAAGCATGCGCCGCGCCGCGGAGATCATATCGCCTGCCTCGAGCAGCCGCGCGAGATAATGCAGCGCCGCGTCCGGGTCGGAGCCGCGCACGGACTTCTGCAGCGCCGAGAGGATATCGTAATGGCTGTCGCCGTCGCGGTCGTAGCGCATATTTGAGCGCTGCGCCGCCTGCTGCGCGTCCGCGAGCGTGATGCCGTCCGCCCCCGCACCGGAGACGAGCAGCTCGACCGCGCCGAGCGCCTTTCGCACGTCGCCGCCGACCGCCTGCGCGATGTAATCCGCTACGCCGTCCTCGACCGGCTTTGCGTCCTCGCCCATCGCAAGTTTCAACGCACGTTCCACTGCCCGGCGCATATCGGCAGCCTCGACCGGCTTGAACTCGAATACCGTGCAGCGGCTTAAAATTGCGTTGTAGATGTAAAAATACGGGTTTTCCGTTGTGGATGCGATGAGCGTGATCTTGCCGGTTTCGATGAATTCAAGCAGGCTCTGCTGCTGCTTTTTGTTGAAATACTGGATCTCATCGAGGTACACAAGCGCACCGTTCGGCGCAAGAAAGGTGTCCAGCTCGTCGATGATCGCCTTGATATCGGCAATGCCCGCTGTGGTGGCGTTTAAGTGGTATAACTTGCGGTCGGTCTGCTGCGCGATGATGGACGCGACCGTGGTCTTTCCCACGCCGGACGGCCCGTAAAATATCAGGTTCGGGATGCTGCCGCTCTCAATGACGCGGCGCAAAAGACCGTTTTCGCCCAGTAAATGCCGCTGCCCGACCACATCGTCCAAAGTCTTCGGACGGATTTTGTCTGCTAAAGGTTGGTACATAATTTCACCTTAACCATTTTTTTCGTAGGGCGTGACAAGGTGAATTGCCCTGCAGGGCAAGAGATGGTCCTCTGGAGGACGACCTCGGCACGCCGTTGTAAACCATCTGCATACCGTTCAATGCGGCGCGCCGAGTCGTCGCGCCCTACGATTATTGTTCATATGTTATGAATTATACCACAAATTTTAGTTATCGACAAACCCTCTTGACTTTATCGCTTTATTATGATAAACTATCCCCATCAAAGAAAACGAACACAGGAGGTCTCCCCATGGACAAGCCTTTTCTCGATAAGCTGCGCAAGATCGACCCGTATGTGCCGGGCGAGCAGCCGAAAACCGACAATATCATCAAGCTGAACGCCAACGAAAACCCGTACCCGCCCGCGCCGTCCGTGACCGAGGTTCTGCGCACGTTTGACGCCGCAAAACTCGCAATTTATCCGGATGCGAACGCAAAAGCACTCAAAACCGCTATCGCAGAGCGGTTTGATCTGCAGCCGTCGCAGGTATTCCTCGGCAACGGCTCGGACGATGTGCTTGCGCTGGCGTTCCAGTCGTTCTTCTGCTCGGACAAGCCCATTCTCTATCCGGACATCACCTACTCGTTCTATCCGGTCTGGTGCGATCTGTTCCGCATTCCGTACGAAAACATGCCGCTCGACGAGGATTTCTGCATCAATGTGCGTGATTACGACAAGCCGAACGGCGGTATCGTGCTGCCGAACCCGAACGCGCCGACCGGCCGCGGCGTAACGCTCGAGTTCCTCGAGGACCTGCTGCAGCACAATCAGGACTGCGTTGTCATCATCGACGAGGCGTATGTGGACTTCGGCGCGCAGAGCGCTGTTCCGCTGCTCGACAAATACGAAAACCTGCTCATCGTGCAGACGACCAGCAAGTCGCGCTCGCTCGCGGGCATGCGCATCGGCTACGCGCTCGGCTCGGAGACGCTGATTTCCACGCTCGAAGCGGTTAAAAACTCGTACAACTCGTACACGATGGACGCCATCGCACTCGCTGTCGGTGAGGCATCTATCCGCGACGAGGATTATTTCCAGCAGACCTGCCGCAAGGTCAGCACCACCCGTGACCGCTCGGCGGAGGCGCTGCGCGCGCTCGGCTTTACCGTGCTGCCGTCGCTGACAAACTTCCTGTTTGTCACCCACCCGAAGAAGAAAGCGCCGGATATCTTCGCCGCCCTGCGCGAAAAGGGTATCTTTATCCGCTATTTCAAGCTGCCGCGCATTGATAATTACCTGCGTATCACCGTCGGCACGGATGAGCAGATGGATAAGCTTATCGCCGCGCTGAAAGAGATTCTGTAAGAAAAACCCTCTCAAACGAGCAATGTCAGTAAGTTAAGCTGGCATTGCTCTATGAGAGGGATTTTTTCTGTTTACTTCTGCGGAATGGTATACTGCCTTGCCCGTTCGCTGTCCGCGACACCCTTAGTTGTCGGGTCGTTGACGGCGTTCCACACGCTCGACAGCACAAGGAACAGGCAATACGGATTGCGTACCGCATTGCAGAGCAGCGCGCCGACACTCTCCCAGGTGGTGAGGTCAGCGGCGGTCAGACCGGCATACGCCAGCACCGCGGCGAACGCGCTCACGACGATCTGCACCCAGAACACCGGATTCCTAAACCGCACCTTCCAGTTCACTCGACTTCCTCCTTTTCCAAATCACTGATGCGGTGGTTAGCCACGCGGACACGCTCGTCCAGCAGCGCGACTGCCTGCTCCAGCCTGAAGGTTCGGGTGATGAGGTTATTGTGCTTTTCGACCTTCTTTTCAAGCTGTTCGATGCGGTAATTGACCAGCTTGCCGGAGACGATAATGCCGCCGGCCGTGCCCGCCAGCGTCCCCAGCAGGCTCAGTCCCGCAATGATGATCTCAGCTGACACGTTTTCACCTCCTTGCTTCGCATAAGTGCCTGCACCCATACGCCGTTCGGCGGCGAAAATTGACCACGAATGGTCAACTCGATCGAAATTTTTTTATTTTTCTTTGAGCGCACCCTTTTTGATGTTCGCCTGCAGAATGTTATCCGTCAGCTCATACAGGTACGCCGAGCCTTTCTCCGTGCGGCTCTGGCGGCCGTAGACCTGCTTGGCGGTCACATCGTGGTCGGTCCAGTCGCTGCCGCCGTTGCTGTTGTTGAGCAGGAGCGGCTGCAGATTGTCCATCGCGTGGGCAAAGTGCGCCTCGGCGGTCTCGTCGGCCTCAAATTCGTCAAAAACAGCCATCAGCCCGCGTTTCTGATCGTCCGGCAGGAGCGAATAAATGCGCTGCTTTGCCGCGTCCTCGCGTGCCTTCTGCGTCTTCAGACCGTCGGCGTCGTAGGCGTAGGTGTCGCCTGCGTCAATCTCCACCACATCGTGCAGCAGGCACATGAGCATGACGCGCGCCACATCCACCGGCTCGTTGGAATATTCCTGCAGCAGGTACGCCATGATAGCCATGTGCCATGCGTGCTCGGCGTCGTTCTCGCGGCGGCCGTGGCCGGAGAGATGCGTCTGCCGGAAAATGTTCTTCTCCTTGTCGATCTCGAGAATGAAATTCAGCTGTTTCTGCAGCCGTTCGTCCATAAATCCATCTTCCTTTCGATATGAAAAAACGGGTACAGCCTGCGCCATACCCGCCGAATTATTTATCTTTGAGGAGCGTGTTCAGCTCTTCCATAAAGGTGTTGATGTCCTTAAACTGGCGGTAGACCGAGGCAAACCGCACATACGCGACCTCATCAACCTTACGCAGCTGCTCCATGACAAGCTCACCGATGACCTTGCTGGAAACCTCGCTTTCGAGCGAGCTGAACAGCTTCTGCTCGACGTAATCGACGATCTGTTCCAGCTGCATCAGCGAAACCGGGCGTTTCTCGCACGCCTTCACCAGACCGTTGAGCAGCTTCTGGCGGTCGTACGCCTGCCGGGTGCCATCGCGCTTGATCAGCATAAGCGGCATGCGCTCCACCGTCTCGTAGGTGGTAAAGCGTTTTCCGCAGTGGAGACATTCACGCCGGCGGCGGATGCTGGTACCCTCGTCCGTCGGACGGGAGTCCACGACCTTGCTGTCTTCAAAGCTGCAAAATGGGCACTTCATCGTACTTCCCCCTTGTGAACACCGCTTCACGCGCGTGGTTTGTTATCTGTCTGCTGTTATTATACTACGTGGGGTGCTGTTAAGTCAATTTTTTATTGTGATAAAGCGGCACCTTTTCCTGCACTGCCCTATCCGGTCGGCTCCTTTTCTGCACCGGTCACCCTGTGCCGATAAACAAACGCAAAAAAGGCACCCGAACGGGTGCCTTTTCGATAGTCGTTAGATCTTGCGGCGGCGGCGGAACTTCTTACGGAAGAAGCCCCACAGACCGGTAGACAGCATAACGGACGACCAGCCGCCGGCCAGGATACCGACGATCAGCGGCAGGGTGAACTGCTTGAGCGACGGAACACCGAGGATGTATACCATGCCGATGGTGAACAGCGTGGTAAGGGTGGTGTTGATGGTACGGCCCATGGTCTGCCAGATGCTCTTCTCGCCGATGACCTCAAACGGCTCCTTGCGCGCGGTGCGCAGGTTCTCACGAACGCGGTCGAATACGATGATGGACGCGTTGATGGAGTAGCCGAGGATGGTCAGTGCAGCAGCAATGAAGTTGCTGTCGAGCGGAATCTGCAGCAGAACGTAAACGCTCAGCATAACAAGCAGGTCGTGAACCAGGCAGCAGATCGCAGCCAGACCACTGGTCAGCTCGAAGCGGAAGGTGATGTACACCAGCATCAGCAGGATTGCAAGGATCGAGCAGAGGAATGCCGAACGCTGCAGGTCGCTGCCGACAGAAGCGGATACGTCGTTGTTGTTGAGGATATCGGTATCGGCAAGGCTGTACTTCTCCAGCATCTTGTCGATCACGGCAGCACGCTGCTCGGAATCGATCGAGGTGGAGCGGATCAGCACGTCCTCGTTGCCGTCACCGGAGGAGGTTACAGAGGATGCGTCCACGCCGGTTGCGTCCTTGAACAGATCGCTGACCTCGGTCTGGATATCCTGCGTAACAGCGGTATGCATGTTGAACTCCATCTCGGTACCGCCGGCAAAGTCGATGCTCAGGTTGAACAGGTTCTTGCCGAACGGCAGCAGGATCAGCGCGACAAGGCCGGTAGCGACCAGTACGACAGAGATACCGCCGAAGATCTTGAAGTTCTTGAGGATCGGGAAATGCTTCTTCTCTTCCTTGCGCTCGCGCAGGCCGTAAGCCTTCGGATTGCGGATGTGGAAATCCACCATGCGTCTGAGCAGGAAGTGCGTGATGGTCAGCGCGGTGAACATCGAAACGATAACACCAATGCCCAGCGTGGTAGCGAAACCGACGATCGTGCCGGTGCCAAGGAAGAACAGCACGCCACACGCGATCAGGGTGGTGATGTTGGAGTCCAGAATTGCGGTGAACGCACGCTTGAAGCCGGAGTCAATAGCGCTCTTGACGGTCTTGCCGGCAGCCATTTCCTCCTTGATGCGCTCGAAGATAATGACGTTTGCGTCAACCGCCATACCGATGGACAGGATGATACCTGCAATGCCCGGCAGGGACAGGTTTACGCGGATCAGGCTGAACAGCAGCGCCTCGATAACCATGTAGAAGCACAGAGCGAAGCAGGAAACAACGCCCGGAACGCGGTACATGATGATCATGAACAGCATAACGAGCAGCAGACCGATCATACCTGCCTTCAGGCTGGAGCTCATCGCGTCAGCGCCGAGCTGCGGGCCGACAGAGCGAAGCTCTACCTGCTTGAGCGAGAACGGAATCTGACCTGCGTTGATGAGGTTTGCCAGCTCGGTCGCGCTGTCGCGGGTGAACGAGCCGGAGATTACGCAGCTGTCGCTGTCGATCTTGGAAGAAACGGACGGTGCGGAAATAACCTGATCGTCCATGACGATAGCCATCACGTTGGTGCCGTCAGTGCGGGCCGCGATGCTCTCGGTCGCTTCAGCAAACTTCTGCTTGCCCTCAGAGGTAAACTGTACCTCTACATAATGGGTATCCGCAACTTCGTTGCCGGTCGGGCGGCCATAGCCGTAAGTAGCTTTCTTAACGTCAGAGCCGGTCAGCCACTCCTTGCCGTCAGCATCAACAAAGGTGAGCTGTGCGGTGGTGCCGAGGGTCTGTACGGCCTCCTCCGGGTTGGTGATCTGCGGGATTTCGACCGTTACGCGGTTGTCGCCGCTGAGGGATACGGTAGCCTCGGTAAAGCCCTTACCGGTCAGTCGCTGACGGATGACCTTCTGTACCGAGTTCATGTCGTCGGACAGGTTGCTGGTGTCGTAGCCGTCCGGGATTTCGGCCTCGTATACGATACGGGAGCCGCCGACCAGATCCAGACCCAGACGGATACCGTTGTCGGTATCGAGTACGCTCGGGATGATGGCCTTCAGACCGGAGTCTGTCGTGTCTGCGGAATCGGTCGAAGCCGAGTCAGCAGAGGTGTCAGCAGACGCATCCGTGCTGTCTGCCTTGTTGTCCGCCTTGTCTGCGCTGCTGTCGGTAGACGAGGTGTCGCTCGTATCCGTCGCAGACGTGTCGGACGTTGCCGTGTTCCGGAACGGCATGGTCCAGCCGCCCGGAATGTACACTCCTGTTACCGCCGTCACGCCGAGGAAAATGATGATCAGCATGACCGCGATAAAGGAAGTTACACTCTTTTTCACTTGCAAGTGCCTCCTTTATTTTTTTGTTACACAACTGATTTAGTATACAGCATAATAGCCAAAAAGTCAATCATTCTGCACATATTGTATAACAATTCCGCGCCTGTGGCGCGTGTGCAATAGAATATCCCGCCGTGCGGGATATTCATAAAAAGGCAGGGCGTGTACCTGCCTTTTTATACAAGTAAGCATATTTGTGTGCCGCGTGCGACGCGCAAATATGCGCCCGGGATGTATCCGCGCTGTGCGCGGTACATCCTGTCTCGTTTCAGACTGTAGTCTGAAACGAATCAAAGGTTGATCTCTACCTTTACGTCCTCACCGGTGAGGTACGGTGCGATCGCCGGACGAACACACTCGTTCAGGAACTCGTCTACCTGAGACGGGCAGCGGCCGATGTAAGCGGACGGGTCGAGGTGCTCGAGGATCTGCTCACGGGTCATACCGAACATCGGGTCACCGGCAATGCGGTCAACCATATCGTTCTCCAGACCCTCCTCCTTGATGCGCTTGCCCGCAGCCATGGAGTGCTCGCGGATGCGCTCGTGCAGGTCCTGACGGTTGCCGCCGCGCTTTACGGCGTCCATCATGATGTTCTCGGTTGCCATGAACGGCAGCTCGTTCATAACGTGTGCCTCGATGACCTTCGGGTAAACGACCAGACCGGAAACGACGTTGATCATGATGTTGAGGATTGCGTCAACGGCAAGGAATGCCTCCGGCACGGAAATGCGCTTGTTCGCAGAGTCGTCGAGCGTGCGCTCGAACCACTGGGTAGCCGAGGTGAACGCCGGGTTCAGGCTGTCGCAGATGACGTAGCGCGCCAGTGCACAGATACGCTCGGAACGCATCGGGTTGCGCTTGTACGGCATGGCGGACGAGCCGATCTGGTTCTTCTCGAACGGCTCCTCTACTTCCTTCAGGTGCTGCAGCAGACGCAGGTCGGTTGCGAACTTGGAAGCGGATTCTGCGATACCGGCGAGCGTTGCGAGCGTCTGCGCGTCGATCTTGCGGGAGTAGGTCTGGCCGGAGACCGGAACCACGCCTGCAAAGCCGAAATCGTCGGCAATGCGCTTCTCCAGCTTCTTAACCTTGCTCTCGTCGCCGTCAAACAGCTCCATGAAGGACGCCTGCGTGCCGGTCGTGCCCTTGCTGCCGAGCATGCGCAGGTTTTCGATGCGGTATTCTACCTCATTCAAATCCATCAGCAGCTCGTTCATCCACAGGGTAGCGCGCTTGCCGACCGTGGTCAGCTGTGCGGGCTGGAAGTGGGTGAAGCCGAGGGTCGGCTGGGACTTGTGCGCATCCGCGAACTGCGCCAGCTTGTCCAGTACGGTCGCCAGCTTTTTGCGAACCAGCAGCAGACCCTCGCGGATCTGGATGATGTCGGTATTGTCGCCGACATACGCGCTGGTAGCGCCGAGGTGGATAATGCCGGCCGCCTTGGGAGCCGCCTTGCCGAAGGTGTAAACGTGCGCCATAACGTCATGGCGTACCTCCTTCTCGCGCTGACGGGCCACATCGTAGTCGATGTCGGTCAGGTGCGCGGCCATCTCGTCCACCTGCTCCTGCGTGATCGGCAGACCGAGCGCCCGCTCCGCCTTAGCCAGCGACAGCCACAGCCGACGCCAGGTGGAGAACTTCATATCCGAGGAGAAGGTGTAGAGCATCTCCTTGGAAGCGTAGCGCGAAGAAAGCGGGCTTTCGTACACGTTGTTCATGTTATTCGTCCTTTCCGGTGTGTATTTTATCCAAATTATAACGAAATAACGGACTTGTATGGTATCTAATCTTCCATAACAGTCCGATTTTAGTTTAACACTTTGCACCGGTCATTTCAAGCAAAACCGACCGATTTTGCGCTATCTTGTAGCAATAAACAAAGTTTGCAGCGGTTTCGCCGTTAGATTTTGCGTCCTCCCCTTTTTCCTGCACCGCCTGCGCGGTTCAAGTGCCCCAGAGGTTCGGTGCAGAAACCAAAAAGCAGCACCCTTTTCAGAGTGCTGCTCGGAATTACGAATGCTTACGCGTTCTTAATAAACGCCTCGAGGCGGTCGAGACCCTTGTCAATCTCGGTGAGCGAGGTCGCATAGCTCCAGCGGACGAAGCCCGGCGCGGCAAATGCGGTGCACGGAACGGTCGCAACCAGACCCTTCTCAAGGAACAGCTGCGCGAAGTCCTCGGCGCTCTCGATGACCTTGCCGTACATGGTCTTGCCGAGGAAGCCCTTCATGTTCATCATAACATAGAACGCGCCCTCCGGCTTGATGCAGGAAACGCCCTCGATCTTGTTCATGCGCTCTACCAGATGGTCGCGGCGCTGCTCGAACGCCTGCTTCATCACCTGCATATCCTCCTGCGGGCCGGTCAGCGCGGTGATGGCCGCCTGCTGGGAAATGGTGGACGGTGCAGAGGTGGAGTGGCTCAGGTAGTTCGCCATCACCTTGGCCAGCTGCGGATTGGACGCGCTGTAGCCGATACGCCAGCCGGTCATCGCGTAGCTCTTGGACACGCCGTTGACCAGAATGGTGCGCTCCTTCACGTCCTCGCCCAGAGAAGCGAACGAAACGAACTCATTGTTATCATATACAAGGTTGCAGTAAATCTCATCCGCGATAACGTAGATGTTATGGCGGCAGCAAACCTCAGCGATTGCCTCCAGCTCGGCCTTGGTGTATACCATGCCGGTCGGGTTGGACGGAGAGTTCAGCATGAACACCTTGGTCTTGTCGGTAATGGCGGCATCCAGCTGCTCTGCGGTGATCTTGAAGTGCGCCTCCTCGGTTGCGGCTACGATGACCGGGATTGCACCTGCCTGCTTTACCATCTCGGAGTAGCTTACCCAGTACGGAGCCGCGATAACGACCTCGTCGCCCGGGTTGCACAGCGTCATCAGCGCGATATAGACCGAGTGCTTTGCACCCGAAGCCACAACGATCTGCGTCGGCTCGTAGTCCAGACCGCAGTCCTCCTTCAGACGGTAGCAAGCTGCCTTGCGCAGATCCATCAGACCGGCTGCCGGCGTGTACTTGGTCTGGTTGTTCTCAATGGCCTCGATACCGGCCTGCTTGATGTGCTCCGGCGTCGGAAAATCCGGCTCACCGGCACCAAAGCCGACAACGTCCTTGCCCTCTGCCTTCATCTGCTTGAACAGCGAATCAATGGCCAGCGTCGTGGACGCCTGCACACCTGCTGCAATCTTGGAAATCGGCTTCAATGCCATGCTCAGCACTCCCTTATATCTCTCATCAGTTATCATGTGTTTTTATTATATGCCTGCGAACTTATTTTTGCAAGTCCTGACTTAATAAATTGCAAAATCGACACAATAAAAAAA
>NZ_QUDX01000001.1:384623-485176 GCF_003477715.1 Butyricicoccus sp. AF35-5AC | reverse complement strand
AAAAAAACAAAAAAAAAAAAACCCCCGCCGATATTGGCGGGTCAGGTGTGGAATTTTCACAAAACACAGTCGCGCGAGAAGATAATCAGAGCCGTTCCCCGTTCAATCGTGACGGCAAAGCGGCTGTTCGGTTTTGCCTCGTTCGAGGTGGAGATCATGCCGACACGGGTAACCGTGCCGTTCGTTAATTCATATTTTGCATTCTCGATGGTCACGCCCTCGAGCACCGCGTCCATCGGCACGACCGAGAAGTAGGTAAACGTCTCCGGCATGATGAATTCCTGCCGTCCGCCCTGATGCAGCTCAACGCGGTTGTACGGATCGAGGATGGTCAGGTGGCCGCCGAGCGTTTTTGCTTCCTCAAGCAGCGAGAGATTTGCCAGCATATGGTCGATGCGCCCGCCGGTCGCACACACGAGCGTCGCCTCGCGGCAGCCGCGGCGGAACACCTCGCGCAGACAGCTCTGCGAATCCGTGTCGTCCTTCTCAGGTCTCAGCAGGATCACATCGTCGCCCTCTACCTCGGTCATGGAATCCCGGTCGGAGATCATGAAATCCGGGTGCAGACCGAGCGCCCGCGCATGCCGCAGGCCGCCGTCCGCACACGCAACGAGCGCGTCCGGATGCTCGCGCAGAAACGCGCGGATGTAACCGTAATCGGTTTCCGGTGCAGCCGCAAAAATCAGCGCGTGCCGCCCTTGGTAAGTTCCCATTCCTTCAGATCCTTTACACTTTCATACAGCTTTACATAGCTTTCGTGACGGGTTTTCGCAATCTCGCCCGCTTCGACCGCCGCGAGAACGGCACACCCCTTTTCCTTGACATGCGCGCAGCCGGTGAATTTGCACTGCCCGATGTACGGCTCGAACTCCGGAAACGCATACTGCAGATCCTCGGCCAGCACCAAATCCATCTGCTCGGTCTCAAACGAGGAGAAGCCGGGCGTGTCCGCGATATAGCCGCCGCCTTCGATCGGGTGCAGCTCGACATGACGGGTGGTGTGCTTGCCGCGGCCGATCTTATCCGAAATCGCACCGACCTCGGCGCCGAACGAGCTGTCCAGCCGATTGAGCACGCTCGACTTGCCGACACCCGAGTTGCCCGCAAACGCGCTCACCCTGCCGCGGATGCGCTCGCGCAGTGCGTCAATGCCCTCGCCGGTGTGCGCGCTCACGCGCAGCACCTCGATGCCGCTCTTCCGGTAGGTTTCATACAGCTCGTCACCCGGATTCGCGTCCGTCTTGTTGATGACGACCAGTGCGTCCATGTTCTTGTGCACCGCGATCGCCGTTACCTTGTCGATCAGGAACGGGTCGGTCACCGGCGGTGCCGCACTCGCCACGGCAACGACCAGATCCAGATTCGCCACAGCCGGCCGGATCAGGCTGTTCTTGCGCGGTGCGATCGTCTGCAGATAGCCGGTGCCGTCCTCCGGCTGAATTTCCAGCGTCACACGGTCCCCGACAATAGGCTTGCCCACGGTCTTGCGGAACCGTCCGCGTGCTTTGCATTCAATGAGGCCCTCGGCGGTATCCACATAGTAGAAACCGCCGATGCCCTTCAGAATGATCCCTTCGATCAAACTTAATTCCTCCGTTTTTAACTGAATGTGTACGTCTGCGAGGTAGTCGAACCGTCCACGCTGACCGTAACATCATGGTCGCCCACCGAGCCGCTCACCGAGATGGACGTGCTGCCGCCGCTCGTGCTGCAGGTGTCGTCATACTGGATCACGCCGTCCACATAAATGATAACGTGCGCGGTATCCGTGTTGTCTGGCAGCGAAACCGGAATGGTCGCACTGCCGAGGCTCGGCGTATCGTCGTAGCCGCCATCGCCGTTGTCCTGACCGCCGGAATTGCCGCCGCTGTTATCCGGCGAGTTATTGTTCGATGTGCTCTTGCCCTTGGAGATCTGGATGTTGACGACAGTGCCCTTTGCGACCTCCGCGCCCGCATCCTGCGACTGCCATACGACCGAACCGGCCTCAGCGGTGCTCTCGACCTCGTTCACCGAGCCGATGGACAGACCCTTTTCCGTCAGGGCCTTTTCCGCCTGGTCCTTTGTCATGCCGAGCAGACCGGGCACAGCAACGTTTTCGTTATCGTCCTTCTGCTTGCCCTTGCTGATATAGACGGTCAGCGTCGCGCCCTTTTCCAGCTCGGTGCCCGCCTCCGGGTCGGTGCGGATGACCTTGCCTTCCTCCACGTCGTCGCTGTATTCCTCAACAACCTCGCACTTGATGTCGTGCGATGCCAGCGCCGCCTGTACATAATCGAGCGTCTTGCCGGTAAAGTCGATCACCTTGTAGGTATCCTTGACGTTTTCGCCGCCCGAGGACACCGTTACTGTAATGATCGTACCCTTGGTTGCCTTTTTCTTGCCGTCGCCGTTCGGGTCCTGCTCGAGTATCTCACCGACCGGACGGTCGGATTCCTGCCGTTCGGTCGCTTCCTTTACCGTGAAGTTGTCGGTTATATCCGGGTCGGCCATCACTTCGTCGATATTGCGTCCGATGAGGTCGGGCACGATAATCTTCTCCGACTTGTCGCTGCTGCCGGTGATCATCAGAATGCCGACCAGCAGCAGACTGATCACCGCAATCACGCCGACCGCCATGCCGACCGCCATGCCGGGGCGCTCGGCCAGCTTTTCAAAAAAGCCGTCCGGCTCATCCTGTTCCTTTTTGCGGAAACCGGTGCGGGTGCGGGTCCGGGTCTGCGTGCGCGTGCGGGTGCGCGGCGCAGCTGCGCCCTCAACGGAAGCGGCTTCATGCTCTGCCGCACTGCGGCGCGCCGCGCGCTGAATGTCCGCGCCGATGATCTGCGTCTCGCCCGAGTTGTCCTCGCTTGCCACATAGTGGAAGCGTGCGTTCGGGTCCGAGCGGAGCACCTCCATGTCCTCGTACATCTTTTCCGCAGATTCATACCGGCGGCTGATGTGCGCACTCATGGCGTGCATGACAATATCGTCCATGCCCTTAGGGATGCCCGGCACAAACGCACTCGGGATGATCGGCACCTCATTGATGTGCTGCATGACGATCTGGAGCGCGGTTTCGCCCTCGAACGGCAGCTTGCCGGTCAGCATTTCGTACATCATCACGCCGAGCGAGTACAGGTCGGTGCGGTAGTCGATCTTGCTGCCCTTGGCCTGCTCCGGCGAGATATAGTGCACCGAGCCGATGGCCTCCTGTACCACGCGGGTCTCCTGCGCGGCAGCGAACGAGGCAATGCCGAAATCGGTCAGCTTTGCGGTGCCGTCCCGCAGAATGATAACGTTTTGCGGCTTAACGTCCTGATGGATGATGCCGCGCGAGTGTGCGTGCATGAGTGCGCGGGCAACCTGCTCAGCGAAGAAAATGGTCTCCTGCCACGACAGATGGCCCTTGCGCTGCAGATACTGCTTGAGGGTGATGCCCTCGATCAGCTCCATAACGATATAATCCGTGCCGTCCTCGCTGCCGACGTCGAACACGGAAACAATATTGTGGTGGCTCAGCTTGGCAACGGCGCGCGACTCAATGGAGAACCGCTTGCGGATATCCGGGTCCTCCGCGAACTCCTTTTTGAGCACCTTGAGTGCCACATCGCGCCCGAGAACGGTATCCCGCGCCCGGTAAACGACCGCCATGCCGCCGACGCCGACGATTTCCTCAATCTGATAGCGTCCGCCGAGCATACTGCCGATATATTTATCCATAATCCGTCACGCTCCCTGCTTTTTACCGAGGGTGAACAGCGCAACGGTGATGTTGTCGCGGCCGCCGCCGTCAAGCGCCAGCTGCAGCAGCGCGTCACCGGCCAGCTCGAGCGTCGGCGCGTTTGCCAGCACCTCTGCGATCCGGCTGTCCTCCGCCATGCCGGTCAGACCGTCCGAGCAGAGCAGCAGCATGTCCTTTTCGTTCAGGCGCACTTCAAACAGGTCGCCTTCGACATACGGCTCCACGCCTACCGCACGGGTGATGAGGTTTTTCTGCGGATGGGTGCGCGCATCCGCCTCGGTGATCTTGCCGCGGCGGCGCATCTCCTCCACATAGGAGTGGTCCTCGCTGATCTGGTGCATGGCTTCGCCGTCAAAGCGGTACGCGCGGCTGTCGCCCACGTTGATGACGGTCGCGCAGTCGCCCTGAATGAGCGCGGCAACCAGGGTCGTGCCCATGCCGCGGAACTCCGGCTGCCTGCCCGCCAGAGAGAAAACCGTCTCGTTCGCCTGCTTGAGCGCCTGCGTCAGCAGGTTCTGCCGAGCCGTTTCGTCCAGCGTGCCGCTTAAAGCGTCACCCGCGGACTCGATAAAGCTCTGCGCGGCAAAGCGGCTGGCTACGTTGCCCGCATTTGCACCGCCCATGCCGTCGCACACGACGAGGAGCGCGGTCCGGTTGTCCTCCCGCGCTTCGATCTGAAAAATATCCTGATTGGTCGGGCGCACCCGTCCCTTATCGGTCAAGCCGAAATATTCCATTTCACAACCTCCTTCGATTGTGTTTATATGTGAGAATATTCAAGTTAATCACGAGAACTGCTCTTTCCGTCCTCCTTCAGCTGCCGCTGACGGAGCTGACCGCAGGCCGCATCAATATCCGGACCCAGCTTGCGCCGCACGGTCGCGGTAACGCCGCGCTTCTCGAGCGCCTGCTGGAACCTGCGGACGGTTTCCGGTCTGGACGGCTTCAGCGGGCTTTCCGCCACCTCATTCAGCGGAATGAGGTTGACGTGCGCCGGTCTTCCTTTCAGCAGCTTGGCCAGAAGGTCGGCCTGCCACGGGCGGTCGGTCTTGTCGCGCGCCATCATGTACTCATAGGAAATGCGCCGTCCGGTGGTGTCGAAATAGTACCGGCACGCCTTCATCAGGCGCTCGACCGGATACGCGTCGTTCACCGGCATGATGGACGAGCGTGTTTCGTCATCCGGCGCGTGCAGCGATACGGACAGCGTGATCTGCAGCTTTTCCCGTGCTAACATCTCTATTCTATCAGCAATTCCGCTGGTTGACAAGGAGATATGGCGCTGTCCGATGTTGATTCCCTCCGGGCAGCTCACCAGATGCAGGAACTTGAGTACGTTGTCGTAGTTATCGAGCGGCTCGCCGGTGCCCATCAGCACAATGTTGGAGACCTTTTCGCCGCTGTCCTTCTGCATGAACAGGATTTCGTCCAGAATCTCGCCTGCGGACAGACTGCGCGTGCGTCCGTTGAGTCCCGACGCGCAGAACTTGCAGCCCATCCGGCAGCCGACCTGCGTCGAAACGCAGACGGACACGCCGTGCTCGTAGTGCATCAGTACGGACTCCACGCAGTTGCCGTCCCGCAGACGCCATAAGTATTTCACCGTGCCGTCAACGCGGCTCACCTGCTTGCGGGCGACTTCCGGTACGGTCAGCAGGAAATTTTCCGCTAAACGCGCCCGTAAGTCCTTGGATAAGTTGGACATCTCTTCAAAGGACTCCACACCCTCGTGAAGCCATTTGAAGATCTGTCCCGCACGGAACGGCTTTTCGCCCATTTCCTTCAAAGCGCTTTTCAGTTCATCTATTGATAATGATTTAATTTCAGTCATTATTTTCACCTTTTTAATTGAAAATTGAGAATGGAAAATGGAAAATGACGCTATCCTTGCGCGAGTTCCGTCCGCGCTGCGTCTGTGTGGCGCATAGCGCCGTTATTGAATCATCGCGCTTTGCGCGATACCACAATTCTCAATTCTCCATTCTCAATTTTCCATTATTAAACCTTCCGGTGCATTTTCGCAATAAAGAATCCATCCGTATTGTGAACGGGCGGCAGCAGCGTCACCATACCGTCTGCCCTCTCTCCGCAAACCGGATGCGTCCACGAAACCGCTTCAAACTCCGGGTTTTCGGTGAGAAACGCGCGGACAACGTCCTCGTTTTCCCGCTGCAGGATGGTACAGGTCGAGTAGACAAGCGTGCCGCCCTTCTTTACATACTGTGCACAGTTTGCAAGGATTTTCGCCTGAATCTCCGGCAAAGTCCGGATTTCATCCGGATTCTTGAACCGGATTTCGGGTTTCTTGCGGATAATGCCCAGTCCCGAGCAGGGCACGTCGCACAGCACAACGTCCGCACTGTCCTTCCACTCCTCGCGGCAGACCGAGGCGTCCTGCAGCTCGGTGCGGATATTCGGCAGTCCGAGGCGGGCTGCGCCGTCGCGGATGCGTTTCAGCTTGTGCTCGTAAATATCGCACGAGGTGACGCTGCCTTTCCCCTGCATTTTTTCAGCCATGGCAAAGCTCTTGCCGCCGGGCGCCGCACAGCAGTCGAGCACGGTGCTGCCCGGTTTCGGGTCGGCGACCGCCGCCGCGAGTGCGCTTGCCGCGTCCTGCACGGTCACGCGGCCCTCGATAAACGCCGGAAGCGCGGCTGCGTCTCCGCCGCTGCACAGCAGGATTTCCGGGAATGCCTCGTGCGGCTGCACGGTCAGTCCGGCGGCCTCCAGCTCTGCTTGAGCCTCGGCAGGCGTGCATTTCATCGTGTTCACGCGCACCGAAATCGGCGCGTCCGCGTTATCCGCTTGACAGATTTTCTGCGTCAGCTTCTGGCCGTACTGCTCGGAAAGCAGGCGCACGAGCCACTCCGGGTGGCTGTACTGCAGCGCGTAGTAGCTTTCCTTATCCGGGCAGTTCAGGCGCGGCAAAGAGCCGTTTTGGGCCGCATTTGCGGCATTTCTCAGCACCGCATTGGCAAAGGCGACCGTGCGGTCATTTGCATGGCAGTAGTGCTTGACCAGCGCGACCGTCTCGGCAACCGCCGCATGCGCGGGAATCTTATCCATCAAGATCAGCTGATACAGACCCATCCGCAGGCACGCCAGCACACGCGGCGCGATCTTTTTCAGCCGCACGCTCGAGAAGTGCCGCAGATACCAGTCCAGTAAAATTTGGTTCTGCACCGTGCCGTAGGTCAGCCGCGAGGCCAGCGCCGCATCGCGGCTGTCCAGTCCCGCGCGGGATAAATAGTGGTGCAGCGCACCGTCCGACCAGGCGGCCTCCTCTGCCATGGAAAACAGCGAGAATGCCGCCACCTCACGCGGTGTTTTGGGGCGTTTATCTATCATTGCGGTCTCTTCCTCCAAAAATCAGCACCAGACGCAGCAGCTGTGCCAGCGAGGTCGCCAGCGCGGCAACATAGGTCAGCGCCGCCGCCGTGAGCGTTTTTTTCGCCATCGGGTACTCGTCTGCGGTCAGCAGGCCGTTCTGCTGAATGGTCTGCAGGGCGCGGCGGGATGCGTCCAACTCCACCGGCAGGGTCAGCAGCTGGAACAGCGTGGAAAGACCGAATGCCGCAATGCCGATCGTGACGAGCGTGCTCGTGTTAAGGATCAAGCCGAGGATCAGCAGCGGCATCGCCGCCATCGAGCCGAACTGCGTCAGCGGGATGATCGCCGCGCGCAGCTTGATCGGCGCATAGCCGATGGCGTACTGCACCGCATGCCCTGCCTCGTGCGCGGCAACGCCGATGGACGCCACCGACGTGGACGAGTACACTGCACTCGACAGCCGAATGACGTTGCTTCTCGGGTCAAAATGGTCGGTCAGCTTGCCGGAAACGTACTCGATCCGCACACCGGAAACGCCGTTGTACCGCAGGACAGCCTCCGCCGCCTGTGCGCCGGTCAGTCCCCGCAGATTTTGCACCCGCGAGTAGCGGTTAAACGTGCTGTTTACCTTGCTCTGCGCCCAGAATGCAAATAAAACGCACGGCAGAACCAGTACGATGTAGTACATGTCAATGCCGTAGTAGTAACCATGATAAGGCATAAGAAAACCTCCATACCGGAGTGGAGAATTGGAGATTGGAGCTTACGTCCTCTCCGTTCTTCACTCCTCACGCTTTTTCATTCGTCTCCCAGCTTAGTGCCGACTTCGATTGCGTGCCCACGCAGAAAGTCCGTCGCCTTCATGCGTTTGCCGCCGACGAGCTGAATCTCGGTCAGTCCCAGCGCGCCCTCTCCGCACGCCACGGTCAGACCCTTTTTCGGGTCGGCTTCGAGCACCGTGCCCGGCTCTCCCCTGCCGTTTGCCTTTTCGGCGGCAAACACCTTCAGCCTTTCACCGGAAAGCGTAGTCAGCGCGATCGGCCACGGATTCAGTCCGCGGATCAGGCAGTCGATTTCATGTGCGGACTTGCTCCAGTCGATCACCGCCATCTGCTTATCCAGCATATGGGCGTAGCAGCTCTGCGCATCGTCCTGCGAGCGCGGTATGATGTCATTCAGTTTGACGAGAGTTTCGGTCAAAAGTTCCGCACCGGACTGTGCCAGACGGTCAAAAAGTTCGCCTGCGGTCTCCTTCTCACCGACCTTGGTCTCATAGGTGAGCAGCATATCGCCGGTGTCCAGACCTTCCGCCATCTGCATGGTGGTAACGCCTGCCATTTCATCGCCCGCGATGACCGCCCACTGGATCGGAGCGGCGCCGCGCCAGCGCGGCAGCAGCGAACCGTGCACGTTGATGCAGCCGTGCGGCGGGATGTCGAGTACCGCCTTCGGCAGCAGCTTGCCGTACGCGACAACAATAATGACTTCCGGTGCAAGCTCGCGCAGACGCGCCTGCTCGTCCTCATTTTTGAGGGTATTCGGCTGGAAAACCGGAATATCATGCTCGAGTGCGAGCGTTTTCACCGGCGGTGCAGTGAGAATCTGCTTGCGGCCCTGCGGCTTATCCGGCTGCGTGTACACGGCGCAGACGTCATGTCCGGCGTCGATGAGCGCCTGCAGGCTCGGCACGGCGAAGTCCGGCGTGCCCATGAATACGATACGCATTATTCCTCGTCACCACCCTGCATTGCCTCCGGGTCGATATACTCCTCGACCTTCTCGGTGAACAGATGGCCGTCCAGATGCTCGGTCTCGTGGCAGAAGCACTGCGCTACAATGCCCTCGCCTTCGCGCTCGAACCAGTTGCCAAAACGGTCCTGTGCGCGAATCTTCGCCCAGGTCGGACGGGTCACATAGCCGTAAACGCCCGGCACGGACAGGCAGCCCTCGACAACGCGCTCGGAGCCTTTCTGCTCGATGACTTCCGGGTTTACCAGCTCGACCATCTCCTCCGGCTCCTTGTTCACATCCAGCAGCACAACAACGCGGCGCAGAATGCCGACCTGCGGTGCCGCCAGACCAACGCCGCCGGAGTTCTCGAGCGTTTCGCGCATATCGTCGATCAGCGTGTGCAGACGGTCGTCAAACTTCTCTACCTTGCGGCTGTGCTTGAGCAGCTGCTCGTCGCCCTCGGTCAAAATCTTTCTCAGTGCCATTGTTTTATTCCTCCACTTGATTCAGCTTATCCATGTATTTTTGTAAACATTCCTGTATATTTTTCTCATTGAGTGCCGGAAACGGCGTCACCGGCTGCGGTTTTCCGCTGCCGATATGCTTTTCCAGCCATGCCACATCGTGCCAGCCGTCAAACTTCCAGCCGGAGTCGTGCCACACGCCTGCGTCCTCGAAACCCAGTCTGCGCTGCATGCGAATGCTTTTTTCGTTCGGCAGGGTCACGCAGCTGTACAGGTGGCGCAGCCCCTGCAGCTCGAGCAGGTCGATCAGGCACGCCAGCACGGTCGTGCCCACACCATGTCCGTGGGTGCCCTGTGCCAGATAGATGGACAGCTCCGCATCCCAGTCGTACGCCGCGCGCTCACGAATGCGGTGCGCGTAGGCGTAACCCATGATAACGCCGTCACGCTCGCAGACGAGATACGGAAACGCAGCCGCCGTTTCGCGGATACGGTCCGCAAACGCCTCAGCCGTCGGCACATCATATTCAAACGTGATGGTTGTATTCGTTATGTAAGGCTCATAAATCTTCAAAAGCGATTCTGCATCGTTTTCTGTTGCCTTGCGAATTACAAATTTGCTCATTGAATTAACCTTCTTTGCCGGGGTCTCAATTACTGCTACATTTCATTATTGGAATCCGCGAACACGGTAACGCCCCGGTTTTTACCGTCCTGCATAAACTCCCGCAGCACGCCCGAGATGAGCCTGCGCCATCTTGCACAGTCCTTCGCACGGATGGTGAGGTGGTAGCGATACCGTCCCATCACCTTGACCATCTGCGCCGCAGCGGGGCCGAGCACGGGCGCTTTCACATCGGCAAACTGCCCTTCCATCAGGCTCTGCAGGCGCGTTTTGAGCGCGAGCAGGCTGCTGAGCACCTGCTGCTCCAGTTCACCGACGGCGGTTATCATGGTGATATCGCACACGGGCGGGCACCGAAGCGCTTCGCGCGTCTGCATTTCGCTCTCGTAGAACGCCTCGTAGTCCTGCCGCGCGGCGGTCAGGATGACCGGATGCAGCGGGCTGTACGTCTGGATCACGGCGCGTCCGGTGTCAAATCGCCGTCCGGCGCGACCGACCACCTGCGTGATGAGCGAAAACGTGCGCTCATGTGCGCGGTAGTCCTGCGCATACAGGCTCTGGTCCGCGTCCAGCACACCGACCAGCGTGACGTTTTCAAAATCCAGTCCCTTGGTCACCATCTGCGTGCCGATAAGGATATCGGCTTCGCCTTTGCCGAATTGATTCAGCAGGCGTTCGTGTGCACCCTTAGCGGTCATGGTGTCCGCGTCCATGCGGAGCACCCGCGCGGACGGGAACCGCTCGTGCAGCTCCTCCTCCAGCTTCTGCGTGCCGGGCGTTTCGGTGAACAGGCTCGTGCTGCCGCACTGCGGGCACTTGCCGGTTATCTTGACAGATGCGCCGCAGTAATGGCACATCGCGCGGCCGGAAACCGAATGGTAGGTCATGGTGGTCGAGCAGGACGGGCACTCGGGCACCCAGCCGCACACGCCGCAGCCGATCACGCGGCTGTTTCCGCGCCGGTTGAGGAACAGGATGGCCTGCTTGCCCTTTTCGAGCGTGCTGATCAGTTCGCGCTCGAGGTCAGGCCCGATGATGCCGCTCCGTCCCTCGCGGACCAGACCGCGCATGTCCGAGATGATGACCTCGGGCAGTCCGGCACCGAGAAACCGCTCGGTGAGCGTGAAAACCGGGTATTTTCCCTGTTTTGCGCCGTAATACGTCTCGACCGACGGCGTTGCCGAGCCGAGCACGAGCAGCGCGTTCGTCTGCGCCGCGCGGTACTTTGCCACATCCCGCGCATGGTAGCGCGGCGACTGCTCCGAGCGGTACGCCGCGTCCTGCTCCTCGTCGATGATGATAACGCCGAGGTTTTTCGCGGGCGCGAACACCGCCGAGCGTGTGCCGATGACCACCCTTGCTCTGCCGGTTTTTATCTTCTTGAAGCTGTCGTACCGCTCACCGGCGGACAGCGCCGAGTGCAGAACCGCGACTTCTTCGCCAAATCGAGCCGCAAACTGCCGCAGAAGCTGCGGTGTCAGTCCGATCTCGGGCACGAGCACGATGGCGCTTTTGCCCTGCTCGAGCGCGTGCGCGATCAGCTGCAGGTACACCTGCGTCTTGCCGCTGCCGGTCACGCCGAACAGCAGCGCCGCACGAGGCGCGTTTTCGTCCATGAGCGCCGCCATGCCGTCATACGCCTGCTGCTGCGCCGCCGAAAGCACCGGAGCCGCGGCGCGCGGCACCTCGGAAAAGTCCGGTGCGCGCAGCACTTCCTCGTATTCCGCGCGGAGGATGCCCTTTTTCGTCATGTCGCGCAGCGCGGCGTCGCTCACGCCGGTCATGTAGACGATTTCCTTCTGGCTCATCGCACCGCCGTCCGACAGCAGCGACACCACGTCCATCCGCGCCGGACTGCGGCGGCTGATGTGCGACATGGCTTCACTTGCTTCCATATCCAAACGGAGCATTTTTTCGGTCTTATCACCGGTTTTCTGCGCCGTATTGCTGTGGTAGATGAGGATTCCCTCGCCTGCCAGCGCGTCTAGCGTCTGTCCCGCGCCTTTGCCGAGCCGGTCGCGTATCTCGCTCACCGAGAGCGTCTGTCCCGGCTGCTCAAACAGCGCCAGCACCTGACCGTCTTCGCCGTCCCGCTCCCGCAGAGCCGCCAAATCCGCGTCCGGCGCGAGCGTGTACGTCTCGTTTCGCTTGAACCACAATCCGGCGGGCAGCATGGCGTGTACGCAGTCGAAGTAGGTGCAGTACAATCTCTCCCGCATCCACGCCGCGAGTCTCAGCTGCTCGGCGGTCAGAATCGGCGTTTCGTCCAGCACCTCCACGATGGGCTTGAGTTTGAACTCGCCCGCATCCTCGCGGAAGGCGAGCACCACCGCTTCCGCCCGTTTATTGCCAAAGCCGAACGGCACGAGAACGCGGGTGCCGATCTGCACCTGTTCCCGCAGCTCGTCCGGCACACGGTAAGAGTATAGCTTGTCGATGGCGTAGGTCGCTGCATCCACAGCGGCCGCACAGATTTTTTCCGCCATGGGTTCACGACCTTTCTCATCTTTCTTATCAATTTTACGATGTGGATTTCGTTATACTGTAGGGTGCGACGACTCGGCGCACCGCATGTAAATTCATTGGCATTATGTAGCCCGTAGGGGAGGTCAGTGACCTCCCACATTATCGTTAAATGGGCGTGGGCGGCCAATGACCGCCCCTACGGTGAAGATTGTGCCAATCGTTAGATACGGTGCGCCGAGGTCGTCGCACCCTACGATAATTGCGAAAACATCTGCCTTCGCATAATTACTAATTCCTAATTACTAACTACTAATTATTTCATAGAGAGCAGTCGGTCAAGAATCAGGTCGGCAAGCGCCTCTTTGCTCATCATCGGCGGGGTTTCCCGATGGCCGTCCTTGAACAGCAAGGTAGCCACATTGGTATCCGTGCCGAAGCCCGCGCCCTTATCGCGCAGCGAATTCGCTACAAGCATATCGCAGTTCTTGCGGCGCAGCTTGCTCTCGGCGTTATCGAGAAGGTTCTGCGTCTCCATCGCAAAGCCGCACAGCAGCTGTCCCGGCTTTTTGTCCTTGCCGAGTGCGGCGAGGATATCCGGATTGCGGGTCAGCTCGATATTCATCTCGCCGTCACCCTTTTTGAGCTTTTCATCCGCAGTCTGCGCCGGACGGTAATCACCGACGGCGGCAGCCTTGATGATGAAATCCTGCTCGGGTGCGCGGCTCGTCACCGCGTCGTACATATCCCGCGCGGAAACAATATCCACGCGCGTGACACCGTGCGGCGTATCGAGCGCGGTCGGTCCGGAAACAAGCGTTGCGTCCGCGCCGCGCATGGCTGCGCGGGCCGCGATCGCGTAGCCCATTTTGCCGGTGGAGTGATTGGACAGGAACCGAACCGGATCCATAGCCTCCTGTGTCGGACCGGCGGTGACAAGAACGTGCCTGCCTGCCAGATCCTGCTCGGTCAGCGCCTTTTCAATGCCCCAGAGCAGCGTCGGCGTGTCCGGCAGCTTGCCGCGTCCGCTGTCGCCGCAGGCAAGATGGCCTGCGTCCGGCTCGATGATGTGGAAGCCGCGCTTTCTCAGCGCAGCCAGATTCTCCTGCGTCACCGGATTGTCATACATGCCGGTGTTCATCGCGGGAGCGACAACGACCGGCGCCTTGGTGGCAAGCAGCGTGGTCGTCACCATGTCGTCCGCGATGCCGTGCGCCGCCTTGGCGATGACGTTGGCGGTCGCCGGTGCGATAACAAACACGTCAGCGGCCTTCGCGAGCGAAATGTGCTCCACCTCCCACGGAAAGCTGCGGTCGAACGTATCCACGACCGCGCGGTTGCCGGACAGTGTTTCAAACGTCATCGGCGCGATAAACTGAGTCGCGGACTCGGTCATCAGCACGTGGACAGTCGCGCCGTTCTGGTGCAGCTTGCTGGTGAGATCGGCAGCTTTATAGGCCGCAATGCCGCCCGTCACGCACAGAACAACCGTTTTCCCTGCAAAACGCATGGCTTAGAGGTCCTCCTCCGGAATGTCGCCGTCGCTCAGAGAGCCGTCGTCAAACTCGTTCAGGCGGCGCACCTCGTCCGCGTTCTCATCCTTGTCCTCGTCATCCTCGGCGTCGGTGTGCTCCTCGTCCTCATCCAGATCAAGGGTATCGTCCACATCAACCATAGCGGCTGCAATGGCATTGTTCTGCGGAATAGCAGTCTCTACACGCGGACCCGGACGGTAAACGATCTTGCCGGCTGCGATCTCATCGAGCGCCAGCTTAACAGCCTTGTCCGGCAGCGGCTCGCCCTTTTCCTCCGACTCATCGGCAATATCGCGGGCGCGCTGTGCTGCCAGGTTTACCAGCAGATAGCGGTTGCCTACTCGTTTCATCAGTTCCTGCATAGAAGGGTTCAGCATAGTAATCAGTTCTCCTTATTTACCAGATATAGTTTTATTTTATGAAAGTTTCTGTTTATATACTGTCGCTTATCGACGCTTGTTAAGGATTTCATGCAGTTCGTTTACTGCACGCTCCACCGTGTCGTTTACGACGACGTAATCGAATTTATCCTGCTGGGCAAGCTCGCCCTTCGCCGTTTCCAGACGCTTCTGCACCTTGGCTTCGTCCTCGGTGCCGCGTCCGCGCAGACGGTTGGCCAGCTCCTCGAACGACGGCGGCGCAATGAACACCATCACGGCATCCGGACGCTTTTCATGCACCTGCATCGCGCCCTGCACCTCGATCTCGAGGATAACATCGCAGCCTTCCTCCAGCTTTTCGTTCACCGGAGCCTCCAGCGTGCCGTAGTAGTTATCAACGTACTTCGCGTGCTCGAGGAACGCATTAGCGGCGATCTTCGCCTCAAAGTCCTCTTTCGTGAGGAAATAATACTGTACGCCGTCCTTTTCGCCCGGACGCGGCGCACGGGTCGTCGCGGAGATCGAGAAGAACAGCTTCTCGTCCTCGCTCAGCAGCCTGGACAGCACGGTGCCCTTGCCTGCACCGGACGGTCCGGTGAATACATACAACGTTCCCTTACGCATCTTCTGGTTCTCCTTCCTCGGTCTCGCCCGCAAAACGAGCCGCAACGGTCTCCGGCTGCAGAGCACTGAGCACCACATGGTCGCTGTCCATGATGAGCACGGCGCGGGTGCGTCTGCCGTAGGTGCCGTCCACGACCATGCCGCGGTCGCGGGCCTCCTGCACGGTACGCTTGACCGGCGCGGATTCCGGGCTGACAATGGCGATCAGCCGCGACGAAGCGACCATATTGCCAAATCCGATATTGATGAGCTTCATCGCTGACCTCACTCCTCGATATACTGTAAATTACTCGATATTCTGAATCTGTTCGCGGATCTTCTCAATTTCGCTCTTGATATTGACCACGATCTGCGCCATGGACACATCGTTTGCCTTGGAGCCGATGGTATTGGTCTCGCGGTTCATTTCCTGCACAAGGAAATCCAGCTTGCGGCCGACCGGCTTGACCTCATTCAGCATGCCGTCCAGCTGCTGCAGATGGCTGCGCAGACGCACGGTCTCCTCGTCCACGGCGGTCTTGTCCGCGTAAATGGCCGCCTCGGTGACGATGCGGGTCTCGTCGATGGACGTATCCGCCAGCACCTCCTTCATGCGGGCGAGCAGCTTCTCGCGGTACTCGCGCACGCGCTCCGGCGAGCGGACCTCCACCTCACCGACCATGCGCTCGATCTCGGACGCGCGGTTTCGCACATCCTCAGCCAGTTTAGCACCCTCGCGGGTACGCATTTCGTCGAAATTGTCGCAGGCTTCGCCAAATACGGACAGCACATCGCGGGTCATCTCGTCCGCGTCCTGCTCAATACGCTCGGAGCCGAGCACGTCCGGCAGCTTCGCCAGACTCATCACGCTCACGTCGTCGCGCAGACCGTACCTGTCGGCCAGCTCATGCAGCGCCGTCAGATAGTGCTCCGCGACCGCATGGTTCACCGTAACCGCAATGTCGCCGCCCTCCTGCGTCTCCACGCCGATGTAAACCTCAACCTTGCCGCGTGCAATGCGCGCCGCGGCAGCCTTTTTCACGGCATCATCCAGAAAGCCGTACTGACGCGGAGCCTTTACCGTGCAGTCCAGATAGCGGTGGTTGACCGCACGCAGCTCTGCTGTGATGGTTCTGCCGTGCAGCTCCTGCTTGGCACGTCCGTAGCCGGTCATACTCTTCATAGATATCTCTTTCCCTTCTTATTCGGGCGGCAGGGTGCGGCGCAGCAGCGCGATCACCTTTGACAACCCGATATCATATACAATAAAGCCGATATTTGCCGCGATCCACAGTCCGGCAAGCCGGAAAATACCCGGCATCTGCACCTGCGGAAACAGACCGCAGCTTACCAGAACGGCCGCGAGCACCAGCACAATGTTAAAATACGCCAGCTTGCCGCTCAGCTGCGTGAAGACCGGCAGACGGCACTCGATCAGATATTTCACGATCGGGTACAGGCCGAACAGCAGCACATAGGCCGCCGCGATCAGCTTGCGCGGTGTCAGCAGCAGTCCCAGTACCGAGGTGACGAGGTACAGCAGCACAGCCGTTTTTACGTTCGCGCGGCGCAGCAGCGGTATCGCCGAGGCGATACCCGCCATCAGGCAGGCCGCCGGTCCGATCTGCGGCATCACGCCGCCGAAATACAGCCACGCCGTGGCCGCCGCTGCCAGAAGTCCGCCGCGGGCGATCTCGCGCGTGCTCATATCAGCAGCCGCCTCCTCCGCAGCACATGTTCAGGCAGCAGTTGCAGATGAGCGTCTGCACACAGCAGTCGCACATGCTTGTCTCCTGCATGGGCCGGTAGCCGCCGTAGCCGCCGGACAGATGGAGGTTCTGCAGTGCGTGCTGGTACTCCGCGTTGTTCGGGTCCATCTGACACGCCTGCGTGTACGCGCGGGCGGCCTCATCGTACCAGCCCTTGCGGTAGTATACCGTGCCGGTCAGATAGAACCACTCCGCATCCCGTCCTGCGGCACGCTGCAGCAGCGCCTCCGCCATGCCGAGATTGCCCTGATTGATGGCCTGCCGCACCTGACTGTACAGCGCAGCATTCGCACCGGTGTAGGTGCGCTGCTGATAGCCGCCGTACTGCTGACCGTTGTATGCGCCGCCATAGCTCTGCTGCTGTCCGCTGCTGCCTCCCGCCGGATTTCTGCGTTCGTTCATGATCATGTCGTACGCTTCGTTGATCTCCTTCATGCGGGTTTCGGCCAAATCTGCCAGCGGATTGTTTACATAGTTATCCGGATGATACTTGCGCGCCAGCTCACGGTACGCGCGCTTGACGTCATCATCACTTGTTTGCGGTGTTACACCGAGCACTTTATAGGGATCCATGTTTGCCCCTTCCTTCGTTCGTCTGGTAGGTGCCGTTCAGTACCTGTCGGGTAACGGTCGGCATACCAAGAAAAATGATATTGCGGATCAGGTCCGCATCTCTCCGGGGACTCAGCAGGTCAAATGCCATGCAGATATCCGCCAGTGAGCGTTCGAGCGTGCGCTCGAGCGGTTCCCTTACCGCAGAGATGTCCGGCGTTTGCAGTTCATACCGCAGAATGACCGGATTGTAGCTGTTCTCTTCCATATCCTTTTGAATGTCCTGCACCGCATCGACAAGGTAGATCCACCTGCCGATCTGATAGAACATCTGGTGCAGAATACGCTCGCGGGTGTCTCCGGTGCGCGGCACAACGGCAGCTGTCATGCGCGAGGACGTATCCGCCGCACGGTCCATGGACGGGCAGCGTTCCGCCTCCAGACGGCGCAGATCCTCGAGCGCCTGCCGGATGTCCTCATCCGCTTCGGGCATGCGTGCGCGCGCCTTCTCGTAGCCGCGGCGGCCGAGGCGGCACAGCAGCGCCGCAAGCGCGCGTTTCGCGCCCTTTTCGTCCGCCAGATCATCCTGAAACTTGTGATAGGTCAGCAGGATGCTCGCGTCCGCCGCCAGACGAAGTGCATCGTCTGTCTCGGCACAGCTTTTCCGCCGAAACGGAGAAGCGTCGCATCGTTTTCTGCACGGCGGAGCAGTCTCCGCCTCCTCACTTCCTGCAACAAGTGCAAAAAACGTCATATCGTAGCTTAAAAACAAGGTGTAAAATCTGCCGTATTCTGCGCGGATCGCGTGGCATAAGCCGCAGTAAACCTGCTGAAAACGGTCAGCCTCCTTCACCCGCAGCTCGGCCTTCACCGGACGGATAAAGCCAAACATCGCATAGCCCTTTCCCGCCGTGCGGTGTGCACGGACTTTCGTATTCAATCTATTTTACCGAACTTTTGCGTATCTGACAAGGGCGAACACAGAAAATTGGCGAAAATTCATAAAAAATTAAAACTGCCTGTCGTGAAACCACGGTTTCGCCGACTCTATTCCGCATCAAAGCCGCTCTGTGATGGCAAACGGCGCTTCATTTCTGAGCTTCAGCTTATGGCTGTACCACATCGCCGCCAGAATGCCGCCGACGAACAGCACGCCGCCGATGAGCGCGGACAGTCCGCCGCCAAGTTTCATTCCTGCACCGACGCCGTAGCCGACAAAAAACAGCACGAGCGGCAGCAGATACACGAGCACGGCAAAGCCGAGCACCTGCTTGGTCTCGCCCTCGAGCAGCACGCGGTCGCCGACGGACGCATGCGCGTGATTGCGCGCGGTAACGTAAAGTGTCTGGGTTTCCAGACCGCCGCAGCCGCCGCACTTGGCACAGTCATGGCCGCACGCCGAGCGGCGCGTTACCTCGACCTCTGCCAGACCGTTTGGCAGCAGCTTTTTGATGGTTCCCTGTTGGGTCACGTTGAAATCTTCCTCTCTATTATTCAAAACCAGTTGCAGTAATGGGAAATTGAGAATGGAGAATTGAAAATTATGGTCATGCACAAAGCACATTCATTCTCCATTTTCCATTTTCAATCTGCAAACTCTTCCATAATCCGAAATGCCGCTCTGATTCCGTCCACGGCGGCGGACATAATGCCGCCCGCGTATCCGGCGCCTTCGCCGCACGGAATGATGCCGCTGCAGCCGAGTCCGAACAGGTCCTCGCCGCGCGTCATGCGCACCGGAGACGAGGTCCGCGTTTCCGGACCGGTCAGCAGCGCGTCCGCCGTGTCATAGCCGCGAATTTTACGGCCGAAATACGGCAGGCTGTCCCGCAGCATGGTCTGCGCGAAGTCCGGCAGGCAGGCTGCCGCCTCTCCAAGCTCCACGCCGATGGGATAGCTGGGCTTGACCGCACCGAGTTTTCGGGTCGGCTTGCCGTTCAGAAAATCCCCGACCTTCTGGCACGGCGCGCGGTACGAGCCGGTCTGCGTGTACGCCGCGTGCTCGATCCGGCGCTGCAGCGCCACGCCGCCGAACGGTGTTCCGTCATCGTAGTCCTTCGGGTCAACCGACACGGCAAGCGCCGCGTTGGCGTTTTTGCCGTCGCGCGCATGATAGCTCATGCCGTTGGTGACGACCGTGTTCTCCTCGCTCTGTGCCGCAACGACCACGCCGCCCGGGCACATGCAGAAGGAATAGCACGCGCGTCCGTCGGCTCTGCGCGAGAGATTGTACTCCGCAGGCGGCAGCATGGGATGTCCCGCCGCCTTTCCGTACAGAGCACGGTCGATCTCGGTCTGCAGGTGCTCGATGCGCACGCCCACCGAGAACGCCTTCGGCTCAAAGTACACGCCGTTTCCGTGCAGCGCGGCAAAGGTGTCGCGCGCCGAGTGACCGATGGCCAGCACCGCCCGCTCGCAGGCGATGTCCTGCCCGTCCGCCTCGACGGCGCAGAGCGCACCGTTTTTGACCGAAACGCCGGTCAGCGGCGTGCGGAAGCGCACTTCACCGCCGTTTTTGATGATCTCGCGGCGCATTTCGCGCACAACATTCTTGAGGATATCCGTGCCGACGTGCGGCTTCGCCTTTTTGACGATATCCGCCGGAGCACCGTGCGCAGCAAGGATTTCCAGCACGTTGTCGCACAGCGGATCACCGATGCGCGTGGTCAGCTTGCCGTCCGAGTAAGCGCCGGCGCCGCCCTCACCGAACTGGATATTGCAGTCGGTATCGAGCGCACCGCCCTTCCAGAACGCATCCACAACCTTGTCGCGCTCGTCCAGATCTCCGCCGCGCTCGAGCACGAGCGGACGGTAGCCGTGCTTTGCCAGCACATAGGCGGCGAACAGTCCCGCAGGGCCGAGACCGACTACCACCGGACGGTGCTCGAGCCGCTTTTCGCCGTGCGGAATGACGATTTTCGTATTGGGTTTATAACGCACGAAGGGCATTTGCAGTTTTTCCGCAAATGCCTTTTCGTCGAACGGCGCGTCCAGACGCACCGAATATACCCGGCTGATCTGTCCGCGCCGCGCGTCAATGCTGACGCGGCAGACCGCCGCTTGTATGTCGTTTGCCGTCAGACCGGTCAGCCGGCGTGCCTCCGCAATGGCGGCCTGCTCCGGCAGATCAAACGGCAGACGGATGCCGGTTACCATCAGGCTCACTGGCTGCCACCGCCCTTTCTTGTACGGTGCGCGGTCGGCTCTGCGACCGTGCTGTCCGTATCGTCTGTGCTGTCTGTCTTATCCGAGGTGATCGTCTCATCCGACGCATGCGGGTCGGTGATCTCAATCTCGACCTCGATATCCTCCTCGACGAGCGTTACGCCGCTCGGCAGACCGACGGTCGTAGCCACGCCCTTGACCGTGTGCCTGCCGACGCCGAGCGATACCGAATCGTAGGTCAGACCGATGGACAGGTTATTCACATCGACCTTCTTCAGCTGGCTTTCACTGCCGCGCAGCTCCATCTCGACCGACTTGGTGAGGATGTTGACCGTGTACGGCGTATTCTCCTGCGCGGTGTCGTTCCACGCGAACTTGGAGACCTGCACCTTGCGGGTTGCAACACCGTCCACCGAGATGGTGACGTTTGCCGTTTCCGGCTGGCCACTGACAAGCGAAACGCCGCTCGGCAGCTTATCCTTGATGGACATGGAGATCGGCGTGCCCGTGTGGACGCTGCCGAGGTCGATCTCACCGAGGTTGATCTCCTTGATGTCGCTCAGCACCGCCTGATCGCTTGCGATAACCTCTACGTTCTCCGGGTCGATGACGCACTGCACCTGATTCTGCGTCAGGCTGCCGCCGTCCTTGAGGATAACGGTCAGCGGAATTTTGTTGACGCGGTAGATCGGAACCGAAACCTTGATCTTTTCGGTCTGGCTGGTGATATAGTTCGAGGTGAACGCCGCACCGTCCTGATCATACAGGGTTATCCTGCATTCGTAGTTGGTCAGCGAGGAATTGCGGCCGGTAACATCCACGGCTGCAACCGCCTTGGCCACCTGCGCCAGATCGGTTGCCGGACCGAAAACGGTGACCTTTTTGGTGGCCGCGGTCGGCTTGCCTGCGCGGTAGCCGTCGCTCGGTGTGCCGGTCACATTGACCTCGATCGGAACATCCTTGCTCTCCACGCGGTCCACGCGGACGTGCACCTTGCCGGGATTGACATAGTTAGTCTCCACGCCGGACTTGCTGACCGACACGGTGACCGGAAGATCGTATTCATTCGCCTCGGTCAGACCCGAGATATCCACCGTTGCGGTGATCTGGCTGGCGCGGACCTCGCCGACGCTCTTGCTCTGACCGCGCAGGCTGACAGTGACCGTTGTGTTCTCGCCCTCGATGAGTTCCAGACCGGTCGATGCTTTCAGCTGCGACGCACCGATGACGCGCACCGGCACATCGTCAAAGCGCATGTTGCGCTCAGGATTGTCAATATCCATAACAACTGCCCACAGAACGATAGACAGCGCCAGCGACAGGAGCTTCAGCAGAAAATCCTGCTTTTTGATAAAATTCTTCTTCACTTGCCGGCACCTCCCTTCCACTTGTCGCGGATGGCGGCAATACGGCTTTTTTCGTTCCTGTTCCTGAGTTCATCGCCGAGCAGCTCGCTCTCGAGCATTTTCTGCAGAATTTCGGGCGACAGATGGCGCTTGAGCATGCCGCCGATGGCGACAGAGATCGCGCCGGTCTCCTCGGAGACGACGACGAGCACGCTGTCCGCGGTCTCGCTCATGCCGACAGCCGCGCGGTGGCGCGTGCCGAGGTCGCGCGACAGACCCTGATTGCCGGAAAGCGGCAGCACGCAGCCTGCAGCGCACACCCGTCCGGCACGGACGATCATGGCGCCGTCATGCAGCGGGCTGTTCTTGAAGAAAATGTTCTTGATCAGCTCGGCAGACGGTGCTGCGTCCACTCTCGTGCCGGTGGCGATGATCTCGCCGAGACGCTCCTTGCGCTCGAACACGATGAGCGCGCCGGTCTTGGTCCTGGACATATCCGCGCACGCGGAAACGGTTGCAACGATCATGCTCTCCACCACATTCGGGTCGGTATCCGGAATCAGCATGCGGCTGAGGTTTCCCTTGCCGAGCTGCTCGAGCAGGCGGCGCAGCTCCGGCTGAAAAATGACCACAACGGCGAATACGCCGACGCTGAGCGCGTTGCGCAGCAGCCACGAGATCATGGTCAGATGCAGGAAGCTGGCGAACAGCATGATAAGCACCAGAACAAGAATACCCTTGGCCAGTCGTGCGGCGCTGGTATCCTTCAGCAGCTTCATAACACGGTAAATGATATACGCCACGACGAGGATATCCACCACGTCGATCGGCGTCATTGTGCGGAATTGATCAAACGCACTGAAAAAAGAACTTATCATGGTCCGCCATGATAAATTCGGTGAGAATACATTTTGCAGCGCTCCCATTTTGTCACCTATCCTAACTTGCTCCTCATTTTTTGGCTGTCGCCAAACCACGGTTTGGCCGACAACAGGAACGGACCGTGGGCCGTTCCAAAGTCGTCCGAAAGTTCCCATTCGGAAACTTTCTCCCTCTCAGGGCATAAAAACCAGCGCTATCCTTGCGCGGCTTCTTGGCCGCGCTGCGCCGATACATGCTCCCGTTTTTTATGAATTTGCTGAGCAAATTCTATTTTATGCGCGCTGACGCGCGAAGAAAAAACAAATCGGTAAAGCACAGACTTCTTTTCGACAAGCCGCAGTCTGTTACCTTTACAGAAAGCCATGTTTTACCTTACTTATACTACCACAAATCCGGCTTTCTGTATAGCGTGTTCACAGTTTTTTTACCAATCTGCAAACTTTGTCTGCGGCCTGCTCCAGCTGCCGCGCCGTCGAGTAGAACGACAGGGACAGCCGCACGGTTCCGGTGTCCTCCGTGCCCGCCGTCCGGTGCGCGAGCGGCGCACAGTGCAGCCCCGCCCGGGTGCACACTCCCTCGTCCGAGAGCATATCCGCGAGCACCTCACTCGGCGTGCCGGGAACGCGGAAGGACAGCACGCCGGTCTGCTCCTTTCCGGCAAAACACTCGATTTTGCTTTCGCGGGAGAGCGCACGGGCAAGCTCATGCACCAGCCGTCTCTCCTGCCCGGCAATGTGCGCCGGCGTGACCGCCCGGACAAAGGCGATGCCCGCCGCGAGACCCGCGATGCCGGGCACGTTCGGCGTGCCGCTCTCGAGCGCATCCGGCAGAAAATCCGGCTGGCGCATCTCCTCGGACAGACTGCCCGTTCCTCCGGTCAGCAGCGGCTTCGCGGCAATCCGGTCGTCGAGCGCCAGCAGAATGCCCGTGCCCATCGGTCCGTACAGCGCCTTGTGTCCGGGCATACACACCGCCGCAAGACACGGATAGCGCTTTACGTCAATCTCTGCCACGCCCGCCGACTGCGACGCATCCAGGATGAGCGGCACTCCTGCCGCCGTCAGCAATTCCGCGATTTCGTCCAGCGGCGCAATGCTGCCGAACACGTTGGAAACGTGGCTGAGTATCATCAGGTCGGCACCGTGTTCCAGCGCCTGTTTCAGCGCAGAAACCATAGCCGCGCCGTCCCACAGCGGCGTATCCAGCACGGTAGGCTCGATATTTCGAGCCGTCAGCGGCCGCATGACCGCATTGTGCTCGTAACCGCTCACAATGACGCGGGAATCCGGCGCAACCAGAGCATTTACCGCAATATTCAGCGCATGTGTGGCGTTCAGCGTGAAAATGACTCGCTCCGGCTCGCCCACGCCGAACAGCGCCGCTGCCTGCTCCCGGCAGGCGTACACCAGCTCTCCCGCTCGACTGGCTGCCGCGTAGCTGCCTCGTGCGTAGCCTGCCGCGCCGTACATCGCACGGCGAACCGCCTGCTCGACCGCCCGCGGCTTATACAAGGTGGTGGCAGCATTATCCAGATAGATCATGTCAGTCCTCCCGCAGCACACGGCACGGCGGCACACCAAGCTGACGCAGCCGATGCACAGCCCAGTCCGCCTGCTGCGCGCTCACGCGCACCGCCCATCCGCAGGATTCGGTTCGTTCGTGACGCGGCGGGCGCGCGACCTCTCCCGGTACACCCAACCGCGCCAAATGCCGCCGCAGGCCGATGGCCTCGGTCTGACTGCGGCAGATCAACAGCGCATAACCGCCCATAAGGGCACTCCTCCCTCCCAATTCTGAGAAACTAAGGCAATACCGCATAATTGAACAAAAGCGATTTGTGAGTAAATTTTGCGGACTGACGAGGCGCAGTTTTGCGGTAATACTTGATGTATTACCGTGAAATCTCGGCAGCGCGGACGGAACTCGCGCAAGGAACCGAAGCCAAAGTCAGGGCACAAAATTTCCGCAAAGCGCCGCGGCAGCGCGACCGGAGCCTGCGCAAGGAGCCGCAGCTTTAATTGTGCGGTGTTGCCCTAAGGTTTCTCCCCTCATACTATGTTGAAATGAGCGAAAAAGTGTGCTATGCTGATTAGGTTATAAACTACAATCCTGACTGGAGTTGAAAACAATGGAGCTTTCCGCCCTTTCCCTGCGTCTGCGCGCGCTTTCCGTGCTGCGCGGACTGCTTTCCCATCCGCTGGTGCGCGCCTACGGCGACACGCTGACCGCGCTCGACAGCACCGCCGCCGACTTTGCCGACCGCTACGGCGCATTGTGCGCGACCCGCTTCTCCTGCGGCGATATCGCGCAGGCAGTGCTCGACGCCGTGCACTTTGACACCAACACCCTGACCGATACCATCAACGCACCGAAAGCGGCTGTGCTCAACGCCGCAACCCACGATCTGGACGTGCTGAACGCTCTGCTCGCGCTCGACGGCGAAGCCTTCAAGTCCGCCGCAGCGGACAAGTTCTACGAGCCTGCCCTCGAGGATCTGCCGGACTTCGAGGCCGCGGACTCGCTTCCGTTCTCCACCGGTGCTGCACTTGCCGATTACTACCGCGAGGAGGGCTACGGCTTCTTCGCACAGTCCTCGGCGTTTGCCATGCAGGACGACGGCTCGGCGACCCCGATCGTGCATCCCGATGCCATCCGTCTGCACGACCTGCCCGGCTACGAGATGCAGAAGCAGAAAATCCTTAAAAACACGCTTGCCTTCCTCGACGGACGCGACGCCAACAACATCCTGCTCTACGGCGACAAGGGCACCGGCAAGTCCTCGACCGTCAAGGCGGTTGCCAATGAGTACGCCGACCGCGGCCTGAAGATCATCGAGATGTCTCCGCGGCATATCACCAACTTCCCCAAGCTGTTCGAGCAGACCCTGCGTTCGCCGTTCCGTTTCATCGTGTTCCTCGACGACCTGACCTTCAGCAGCGAGGACGACAACTTTGCCGCACTCAAGGCATTTATCGAGGGCGGTCTGGCCGGAAAGCCGTCCAATCTGGTCATTTACGCAACCTCCAACCGCCGTCATCTCATCCGTGAGAGCATGGCTGACCGTCAGGGCGATGAGGTGCGCGTGCGTGATACCCTCGAGACCGTCACCTCGCTGTCCGACCGTTTCGGTCTGGAGATCACCTTCTCCGTGCCGGATAAGGACGAGTATCTGTACATCGTCGAGCAGCTGGCCAAGGAGAACGACCTGAACCTTGATATCGACGAGCTGCACCTGCTTGCAGAGCGCTTCGCGCTGCGCCGCAATGGTCGCTCGCCGCGTACCGCAAGACAGTTCATCAGCCAGCAGCTGGCGGAGCAGTATGGCAAGTAATTGAAAATGGAGAATGGAGAATGATTTCATTTTTCATTTCTGCATCTAAATAAAACAAAACGCAGACCTTAAAATCATAGGTCTGCGTTTTGTTGCTATTGTGGAATCATTTCCGTTGTTTCGAAGTGTTTTGGGTATTGCATACGCTCTACCGTAGGGTGCGCCGACCTCGGCGCACCGTGTAAACCATCTGCACATGGTATACCGTAGGGGCGCACATTGTGCGCCCGCAACACGTTCGATTTTACGTTGCGTAGGAGCACACTGTGCTCCCCTACGAGATAGATTGTGCCAATCGTTAGATGCGGTGCGCCGAGGTCGTACCCCAGGGCACCTTCTCTTGCGGCGTTGCCGCAATTCACCTTGTCGCACCCTACGGAAAACCGCTCTATTATATTTCTCGAAATGAAAAAATGGAGAATGGCTGACCGTTACATCAATTCTCCATTCTCCATTTTCAATCCTCAATTATTTACCAGCCGAACGAACCAAACGGACTGGAGAACCGATAGCTGCCGTAGCCGTCATTCTGCTGCGAATTATCGCTCTGGCTGCTCTGGCGCTGCTGAGTCTGGGCATTCGGGTCATCGCCCTCGAGGTCGTGCGAATCGGTCAGCGTGATGGTGATATTGAGCGTCTTGCCGGTCGAAATGCGGTATACGCTCAGCGTCAGCTTGTCGCCGGCCTTCTTATCCTGCTTGAGTTCGTTTACCTTATCCATGTCCGGGGTCGGGGTACCGTCAACCGCGGTGATGACATCACCGACCTGCAAACCCTCGCTTGCAGCCTTTGCGCGGGAATCAATGGAATATACCTGCACGCCGGACACCTTGCCGTCCGCGGACTCAACGTTCTGGCCGGTGATACCGATGGACGGACGGCCGGAAACGTAACCGTTCTGAATCAGCTCATCAACAATATCCTTGGCGGTGTTGATCGGGATGGCAAAGCCCATGCCCTCAACGGTGGCGCTGCCGAACGCATTGCCGGACAGCTTAGCGGATGTGATACCGACCACCTGACCGTACTTGTTGATGAGTGCGCCGCCGGAGTTGCCGTTGTTGATGGAAGCATCGGTCTGAATCAGCGTCATAACACGGTCATTGACGGTCAGATCGCGGTTGATAGCGGAAATACGGCCGCCGGTGATGGTGTTCGCAAACTGTACACCGCCGGGAGAACCGATCGCGTAGGCATACTCGCCCGGCTCCAGCTCATCCGAGTCACCGAACTCTGCGGCGGTCAGGTCGCTTGTCGGCGTTACCTTGATGACCGCAAGGTCGGTCTGCTCATCCGTGCCGATGATCTCGGCATCAAGAGAGGTGCCGTCGCTCAGCTGTACGGAAACCGACTGCGCGCCGTCCACAACGTGGTTGTTGGTGATGATGTAGCCGTCCTTGCTCATGATGACGCCCGAGCCGCTGCCCGTGCCCTCAGAGGTGGTGGAGATAACCGAAACGACCGACGGATTGACCTTTTTGTAGATATCCTCACCGGCCATGCCGTCCGCGGTATCGTAGTTGTCCGAGGAGTTGCTCGAATCCGACTCCGGCTTGCTGTTGATCTGCAGCGTCGGCGCGGAATCCGAGGTCGATGCCGAAGCGCCGGAATCGCTGTTTGCATTGCCGCTGAACGCCATATTACCGACAACGGCGCCGCCTGCAAACAGCAGGCACGCAGCTGCTACACCGCACAGACCGAGCGCTAAGCCTCTGCTGTGCTTTTTATTCTTCGGGGTGTGCGGCTTCTGGCTCATCGGCGGAACCTCGCCGAAGCCGGTCTGCTGCTGCGCCTGATGGAACTCCGGATGCTGCACCGGCGTCTGGAACGGCGTGCGCGGCTCCTCTGCCTGCGACTGATCGTTCTGCGGTGCCTGTGCAGGCTGTTCTGCCTGCGGCTGGTCGTTCTGCGGTGCCTGTGCAGGCTGTTCTGCCTGCGGCTGCTGCATCGGCTGCTCGCTCTGCGGTGCGGTGTTCCGGGTTTCGGCGGTCGGCTGTTCGTTATTCTGATCGCTGCTGTTCAGCGGTGTTTTGTTGTTCATGTTGAAGTCGTCCATGATACTGACCTCCTATCGTTTTTGTACCTTTATTGTAAAATTGCTTTGTGGTAGTTTGTTGAAAACAATATGAATAAATTTTGAACACTCAATCAAGAATCTGTGTCCGTACAGAGAACGACCTCCCTGTGCATTGCTGCACACGGAGGTCGTTATTTAGGCGTTATTCGGTTTATTCTGCTCCGGTGCGAGCGGCAGGGTGAACTCAAACTCGGTTTCGCCGCCGCCCGAGCGGACGGAGATCTCGCCGCCGTGCAGGTTGATGATGTTCTTCACAATATACAGGCCGAGACCTGCGCCGGTCTTATCCATCGAGCGCGAACGATCGGTCTTGTAGAAGCGGTCGAACACATGCGGCAGATCCTCCGCCGAAATGCCGATACCGGTGTTGCTGATGGCGAACACGCACAGCTGTCCCTCCTGATGGACCTTCAGCCTCAGCGTACCGCCGTCCTCGATGAACTTTACCGCGTTATCAGTCAGGTTGTACACCACGCGGTACAGGTGGTCGCGGTCACCCATGACGGTCAGCCGTTCCTCGAGATCGCACTGCACATCCAGCTTCTTTTTCTCAATCTTCTGCTCGAACGAGAGCAGGATCTGCGCTGTCATTTCGGTAAAGTCGAACGGCGCCGGACTGAGGATCAGCTCGCCGGACTGAATTTTTGCGGCATCCAGCATGCGGTTTACCATGCGGGACAGGCGTTTGGTCTCCTCCGCGATGATCTTCAGGTACTTGTCGCGCTGGTCGAGCGGAATCGTGCCGTCGATCATGCCGTCCACAAAGCCGCCGATGGTCGTCATCGGGGTCTTGAACTCGTGGCTGACGTTGGAAATAAAGCCGCGGGTCAGCTCCTCGAGCTGGTCAAGGTCGCGCGCCATGTTGTTGAACGAGACCGCCAGCTCGTCAATCTCGTAGCAGCGGTTGTCCTCGGGCACGCGCACATCGAAGTTGCCGCCCGCGAATTCCTTAGCGGCGGCGGCAATCGTCTTGAGCGGACGCGTGACGTGCTGAGAGATCATGAACGAAATCACCAGCATGACCGCCAGTGTCACCAGCAGGATGAGCACGAGCGTCTGCGTCGAGTGACGCACCACGCCTGCCGAATTCGGGTCCTGCGTGGAGACGAAGATCATCAAATCCGCATCGCCGTTATCATCCTTGACACAGGTGCCCACCGTGTAAAACGAGGACTCACTCAGCACGCCGAGTGACCCGACAGACGCATAACTGCCGTTTTTGTGCATCTCCGCGACCACTTCGTTTGAGATATGATAGCCGGGCAGCGTGTAGGTCGTGCCGTCCGGCTTGGCGCCCATTTCAATGTTGCCGTCCGCGTCCGTGATGAGCACGGTCAGCTCATCCTCCTTCGCCACGCGCGCGATAGACAGCACGTAAATCTGACGGATCACGTCAGAGTCCGTACCCTCGAGCAGCTTGCTCTGCTCGGCAAGGCTCTGCACGGTCGTGCGCAGCTCGGTCTGCTTGGCGTGTAGCGCGTAGCTGCTCATCTGGTAGCAGAACACCACGCCGGCCAGTGCAAACGCGCACACGATCAAAATCAGGTGGGCCACATAGTCCTTGAAGAAAAAACTGCGTCTGCCCATGGCTTACTCCTTGGTCTCAAACTTGTAGCCGACACCCCATACGGTTTTCAGCTCCCACTTGTCCGAAACGCCCTCCAGCTTTTCGCGCAGACGCTTGACGTGTACGTCAACCGTTCTCGTGTCACCGAAATAGTCAAAGCCCCAGACATCGTCGAGCAGCTGTGCGCGGGTGAACACGCGGTTCGGGCTGGAGGCGAGGAAGTACAGCAGCTCGATCTCCTTCGGCGGTGCGTCCACGCGCTTGCCCTTGATGACCAGATCGTACGCCTGCTTGTCGATCACCAAATTGTCAAACGACAGCTTCTCGGGCGCATCATCCGGCGCCATGCGGCGAAATACCGCACGCACGCGCGCAATGACCTCCGGCATTTCGAGCGGCTTGACGATGTAGTCGTCCGCGCCCATCTCCAGACCGGAAACGCGGTCTGCGGTTTCGCCTTTGGCCGTCAGCATGATGATCGGCACATCGCTCTCCGCGCGGATCTCCCTGCAGACCGCCCAGCCGTCCATCACCGGCATCATCACGTCGAGCAGCAGCATGTCCGGCTTGTCGGACTTCCACTTTTTGATGCCCTCCACGCCGTTTTCCGCTTCAAGCACCGTGTAGCCTTCGCGCTCCAGATACAGGCGCAGCAGCTCACGGATGTTGGCCTCGTCCTCTACGATCAATATCTTCTTGGGCATAGTTCTCCCCTGCTTTCCCAGTTTAATCTGATTCTATTATAGCGCGTTTTGAGGTGGAATGCATTAACATTTTGTAAAACACCGCTTTGCACCTGACAGTTCCTGTGCTATACTGAATATATCACCCCAAAGGAGAATTCTTATGTCACAGACGGTAGAAATGCATATTATTGCGCGGATACACAGCGATTTTCCCACCAAATTCGGCATTCCGCGGCAGAGCGGACTGGCAGACGTACCGGCGCGCATTGTATTCGAGCCGGAATACCGCAACGCAGATGCGCTGCGCGGCATCGAGGGTTTCTCTCACCTGTGGCTCATCTGGCAGTTTTCGGCAGCCGTGCGTGACGGCTGGTCACCGACCGTGCGCCCGCCCAAGCTAGGCGGCAACAAGCGCATCGGCGTGTTTGCGACGCGCTCGCCGTTCCGGCCGAACGAGATCGGACTATCCTCGGTGCGCCTTGACCGCGTGGAGCCCAACACGCCGGACGGTCCGGTGCTGCACATTTCGGGCGCGGATCTGATGGACGGCACGCCGATTTTCGACATCAAGCCGTATCTCGCGTACACGGACTCGCATCCGGAGGCGCTCGGCGGCTTTGCGCTCACGACCGATGCTGTGCGGGTTGAGTGTCCGGCGCAGCTGCTCGACAAGCTGCCCGAGGAGCGCCGTCAAACCCTGCTGAACGTGCTCGCGCAGGACCCGAGGCCGGGGTATCAGCATGAGCCGGGCCGCGTGTACGGGTTCCCGTTTGCGGGATTTGAGGTAAGATTCACCGTGGAAGGTGACTTGCTGACCGTTCTGCAAATCGAGAGCCGCTAACTATTCTGCGGTAAATTTTACACGGGGGCGCACAAACTGCGCAGGCGGTTCATGTTCCCCGTCTATTCCGTGCCGAAAACGAAAAAATCACCGAAACGATTTGTTTCGGTGATTTTCTTTTACGTTCTATTAGAGGCCGGTCGGAGTGATCTTCTCGAAGTCCTCCAGCGTGCCGCCGTTCATGAAGCAGTCGATGATCTGCTTGCCGAGCGGCTCAAGCTCCGGCGTATCGAACTTCGCCAGTTCCTTGCGGAAGAAGTCGGTCAGGATCTTTGCACCTGCATCGTAGCCGTCGGTGCCTACGCGGTCCTGCGTATCAACGCGCAGGAACTTAGAGCGGATCTTCTGGCCGTCGATGGTCAGATCCTTCATCGCGTAGCCGAGCAGCGGGCAGCGTGCCGGTTCGAGGTGCTCGCGGCGGATCTTTGCGCCGCCGTGGCGTGCCAGATACTCACGGGAGATCCACTCAGCCGCAAAGCCGACCTTGTAAACGCCGATGTGCTGGTTCGGGATCAGGACGTAGCGGGTGTTCGGGCTGTCCACGATCTGGTGCAGCAGCAGGTTGGCCTGCTTTACGCGCTTGCCGGTTGCAAACGGCCAGTAGGAACCAACGCCCTCGCTCTTCAGCTCGTTGCCGGTTACGATAGACGGGTTATTGAAGCCGCGCGGTGCGATCAGACGCCACAGCCAAGCCAGTGCCGGCGGAATGATATGCAGCATACCCATGATGCCGTAGTTCGGGTTATCGCGGGTGGAGGGGGGCATACGAACGCCGAAAGAGCGTACGTCTACTTCTACCGGCTCCTTGACGATGTTCGGAACATCCCAGCGCGGCACGATGGCACGCGGGTTGGAGCACGGCTTGCCGTTGGAATCCAGGGTGTGCTCCCAGATCAGCAGGGTTGCACCCGGATGGCCTTCCATGTTGAAGAAGCACAGCGGCTCCTTCGGCTCGGTGCAGATGCGCTCGTAAACCGGATCGCAGCCGTAGTGGGTTACGCCGTCCATGCGGAGGAACCAGCCGTCCTCACCGTCAACGAGTACCAGCTTGCCGGAGTTGTTCTGCACGCCCGGATAGCAGGTAGCCATATCGTCGCACACCGGCTCAATCTTGCAGGTGGAGCTGATATGCAGGTAGGTCTTTTCGCCCGTTACCGTGTTGGTAGAGAGCAGCACCTCGCCGTCCGGCTCGCGGGCGATGTCCTGCAGCATCTCGCTCTTGCCGCCGCCGGAAGCGCCCTCGTGCATGATGACAAGCTCGTTCTCGTACGGGGTGATCAGACGGCCTGCAGAAGTATGGCAGGTGGTCCAGCCCTCCTGCTCGCCAATGTCGAGCAGTACGGAGTAAACACCCTTCTTGGCAGACGGGCCCGGATACAGGTTGTAGGAGAATACCTCGTGGCAGTCATCCAGACGGTTGTGAACAACAACCTGCTTGCCCTCAAAGTGGGTGTGACGGAACGGAGGTGCAACGTAGATGATCGCACGCGGCTTGTAGCCCTCGGTCTCCTCTGCGCTTACAAAGCCCTGCAGATGTGCCAGCGCGAATGCGAAGAACGCGCACTGCTTCGGGCATACGAGCATGGAGCCGTAGCCGTACTGGTTGCCGCCGGAATTAAACGGCATGAGGATCAGCTCCTGCGTCTTGAACCAGTCCATGGTCTCGCGGCGCAGCTTGTCGAACTTGTAGCCGTACACATCCGCAAAGCGCTTCTTGTCGGTCGGCTTGTCGTCTGCGATACGCATGCAGTCCGGCTCGCGGCGGCGCATGTAATCCTCTGCAAAGTTGACGGATGCGCCGTTCTTGCAGCGTACAACGTCAGCTTCCTTGATCTGACCCTTGCCCGGTACATCGAATACAACGTCGTACACGTCGGCATGTTCCGGACCGAATACCATGTCGTACAGTTCCGCCTTGCTGGTGGGAACAACTACGCCCTTGCAGTTCTCGATGACATCGGTCAATTCATCGGTAAAGGTGAATTTGGTGAGCAATGAGTTCATCTGTATCATTTCCTCCTTAAGCACCGCGGAGTCCCTCGCCACGGCATGCTAACCGGGCCGGTTAAATTTCTTAACCTTTGCCCCATTGTCTTTCGATTATAGCATACCGCAAAACCCACCCTCTCGTCAACTGTGATTTTGCTTTTTTTGCAAGTTGAATTACAAGTTCTTGCAAAATGTACAAAACCTGAGGGATTTCTCACTGTTTTCCCGACACGGTCACTTGTCCGCCGATAGGACTTTTTTACGGAAACGTTTCCGCATGGCAAAATCCGTTTCACAATGCGCAATCGTGTATCAAAAGTGCGATACTGTGCATCTGCGTACACTTTATCTCACATTCCAGCGCTCCCACACGCGGGTGACGGAATTGCATTTTCCGTTTCTCGTAATATCGAACAGCGCACCGGCTACTGCACAGTCGCCCTCGGCCGTCTTGAAATACTCGGTCAGGTCACCGCGAAACATGGCGATGGACTGCTCCACGCGTACGCCGAGCACGGACACGATCGGGCCGGTCATGCCGATATCCGTGATATAGCCGGTGCCCTTGGGATTGACGCGCTCATCCGCGGTCTGCACATGCGTGTGCGTACCCCAGACAGCCGCCGCGCGGCCATCGAGGTAATAGCCCATGGCCAGCTTTTCGCTCGTGGCGTTCGCGTGGATTTCGGCAAGCGCCACGTCGTACATGCCCTCGTTTTCCTTGAGGATGCGGTCTGCACACAGGAACGGATTATCCGGGCCGAATTTCATGTCGCAGCGGCCGATCAGGTTCATGACGAGCAGGCGCATGCCCTGCGGGCCGTCATAAATGCCCCAGCCCCGACCGGGGCTTTGCGGCGCAAGATTGGCCGGACGGAGAACATCCGAACGGCTGTCCAGATACGGCACGATCTGCTGCTTGCCGAACACATGGTTGCCGAGCGTGATCACGTCCGCGCCGGCGGCAAAAATGTCATCTGCCTGACGCGGGAGAACGCCGTTTCCGGCTGCATTTTCGCCGTTTACGATGACGAAATCTGCGCCGGTGTCGCGCTTGATGCGGCGGAGCAGGCCGTGAAGCGCGTCGATACCCGCCTCACCGACCACATCGCCGATGACTAATAGTTTCATGGATTACCTCTTTCTATCATTGCTGCAAGCCGTTGATTGGTTCCACTGGATTCAGCGAGGAGTGCGCCGCCGCTGTGGCGGGAGCATGCCGCGCCCCGCGGCGAGGGCGCCGTACCCACGGCGAGGGGCAAGAGGGTAGACACCTACGGTTTCTACCCTCTTAACTCCCGTTTCCCTTTGTTTCCGAGTCTGGCGCAGATTACCGACATGTGACCGCTGCGAAACAGGGGGGAACGACAGTCGGGTTACCGTCGCGTGTCTTTCGTGAAATATTCGCAGTTCACAGATAGCGTACTGCTACACAGGTCGGAGGGTCTCCGCAGGCGCAACATAACAGTGTTGCGCAACTTGTTCGCACGTTATAATAGACAGGGCCTACGAAGATAAACTGTACCAAATACCTAAATCGTAGGTGCCTTCCGTAATCTCCAGACTAACGAGTTGCGCGACACGGGTATGTCGCGCCTGCGTAGAGTAAACCGTATGTGTAGCAGTACGGTCTCGGACACTGCGAATAGGCTGCTCAAGAGGACGGACTCCGAAGGTAGTCCGTCCGTAGCAGAGGAAAAATCCTCTGTCGTTCCCCTTTTCGAAGCGGTCGCCGCTCTCCGATTTTCGCCGAGCTAACAAAGAAGGGAAAGGTAGGAGTTCAAAGAGGAAGGAAAACCGCAGGTTGTCCTTCCTTTTTGCCCCAGCCGCGGGCGCGGCAGTCTCCCGCGCTCCGCAGAGCGCAACTCCCCCGCTGAACCTCAGCGAAAAACTCTCCGCCCGTCAGGGGCGAACACGCCTACGGCAGTTCGTGTCCCCCGCTCAGCCGGTGCTGAAAAAAGGCTGCCGCCCGGAAAGGGCGAACCCGCTGACGCCGTTCGTGTCCCCCGCTCAGCCGGTGCAGAAAATATATACAAAAAAGAGCCGCTGCACCCATGCAGCAGCTCTTTTCCATGCAAAAACTTAATCGAACAGAGTAGATACGGACGTCTCCTCGTAGATACGCGCGATCGCCTCGGTGAACACCGGTGCAACCGGCAGGACGTTGATCTTATCCAGCTTCTTGTCGTTGGTCAGCGGGATGGTATCGAGGATGGTCAGCTCCTTGATCGGGCTGTTCTGGATGCGCTCGATCGCCGGACCGGACAGTACGCCGTGGCTTGCACAGGCGTAAACCTCGGTTGCGCCGCCGCGCTCTACCAGAGCGTCCGCTGCGTGTACGAGCGTGCCTGCGGTGTCGATCAGGTCGTCAACCAGAATGCACTTCTTGCCCTCTACGTTGCCGATGATGTTCATAACCTCGGATACGTTGGCCTTCGGACGGCGCTTGTCAATGATGGCAAGCGGCATATCCAGCTTCTGGGTGAACTTGCGGGCACGGGTAACCGAGCCCAGATCGGGAGAAACGATAACGGTATCATCGGTGCCGACGCCGAACTTGCCCGCAATGTACGGGATCAGAACGGAAGAACCGAGCATGTTATCCACCGGAATGTCAAAGAAGCCCTGGATCTGTGCAGCGTGCAGGTCCATGGTCAGCACGCGGTCAGCGCCTGCAGCAGTAATGAGGTTTGCGACCAGCTTTGCGGAGATCGGGTCACGTGCCTTGCTCTTGCGGTCCTGACGAGCGTAGCCGAAATACGGGATTACAGCCGTGATACGGCCTGCCGATGCACGCTTGCAGGAGTCGATCATGATGAGCAGCTCCATCAGGTTGTTGTTTACCGGACCGCAGGTGGACTGTACGAGGAACACGTCCGAGCCGCGAACGGATTCCGACATGGAAACCGAGATTTCGCCGTCAGCGAAGGTAGAGATGGCAGCCTTGCCGATCGGCAGTCCGAGCGCAGAAGCGATCTGCATCGCCAGTGCGGGATGGGAGTTGCCGGAGAAAATTTTGATATTTTTTCCGTGAGAAATCATTGTTTGCCTCCGTCATATAAATATATTTTTTGTTCCGTGTGGATTTATATACGTTTTATGGATTTACTTTTCGTCCTTCTCGTGTGCGGCGCGGCGGCGGTCGTTCCAGCCCTCAAGATTGGTCTGGCGGGCGCGCGCAACGCTCAGCGCACCGGCAGGAACGTCCTTGGTGACGGTCGTACCGGCAGCCGTAAAGGCGCGGTCGCCCAGCTTGACGGGCGAAACGAGGTTGGTGTTGCAGCCGATGAAGCAGTCGTCACCGATCTCCGTGCGGTACTTGTGATAGCCGTCGTAGTTGACAACGACCGTGCCGCAGCCGAAGTTGACGCGCTCACCAACGGTCGCGTCGCCGATATAGGTCAGGTGCGAAACCTTGGTTCCGTTGCCGATGGTGGACTTCTTCAGCTCTACAAAGTCGCCGATGCGGCAGCCGTCACCGACCACGCTCTGCGGGCGGATATAGGCAAACGGACCGACCGTGGTATTGCTGCCGACGGTGGATTCATAAACCTGCGAATTGTTTACCGTGGTGCCTGCGCCGATCTCGGCTTTTTCGAGGATGGTGTTCGGGCCGATGACCGCGCCCGCGCCGACCTTGCAGCCGGGACGGATGTGACAGCCGGGCAGAATGGTCGCGCCCGGAGCAATATCAGCGTCCGGCGCAATGTAGGTGCTGGTCAGATCGAAGATCTGCACGCCCTTCTTGATGAGGCCGAAGTTGACACGCTGCATCATCTCGACCTGCGCCATAAAGGCGGCAGTGCCGTCGCAGATGACGTAAATCTTGTTGGTGATGGCAATGCCCTTCTGCGCACCGGCTGCAACAGCCGCCGCAACCAGGCCGTCGAGCGTATCAGCGCCGCTCGCGAGTGCCTTTTTCAGCATATCCCAGGTGAACATGGCGGCATAGCAGCGGCTGTCTCTCGGCAGCGGCTGACCTTCCGCGTCAAAGCCCTGCTGCTCGGCAGACAGTACGCTGACGCCGTAACCGGTGTTCAGGTGCGTCTCGGCCAGATGGAACAGCGCATCCTCCTCTGCCAGTGCAAACGGAGCCGCCAACACCAGAACGTGCTCGCTCTCCGGCAGCGCAGCCAGCGAGGCAAAACGATTTGCGGCATCAAGCGCGATATCCTGTGCGCCGGCAACGGCAGGCTCCCTGTCGTCGTGCGCAAAGAAGCACGCCTCCACCGCATCAGGCAGCGCATCCCGCATTGCATCGCCCGCAGTGCCGAACAGCACCGGACGCGCAAAGGCAGAAATGCCGCTTTCGTCAAACAGGCCGCCAACCATGACGGCATTTACTTTATTCATCGCAGAAATCCTTTCGTTTCTCAAGGGTCATACGACCAGATTTTCCGATATAGCTTTATTATACAACAGTATGCCGCAAATTGCATTATCATTTTTCGATAAATTTCTTCTCACCGCATAATATTTTTCGCCGTTTGCATACAAAGGCCGCAAAGCAAGCGTTTTGGTGGGAATTCGAGTAACTGAAAATTAAGACACCCACAAGGCAGGCGGCGCGTGCCGCCGAGCCTTTCGCGGACGACCGCGTTTCCGCCACCCCCATAAAATCCCGCAGGGATTTCTGCACCCAGAGAACCCCTCACGCCGCGGAGCGCATAAAATGGAGCACGTGCGCGACAAAAATGGCAGGACATGCGCCTGCCATTTTTAACAAACAGTAAAACACCCCGAAAACCGGAAAGTTTTCGGGGTGTTCTGCTGCAGCAGGTGTTCCCGCCCTGTCCGTGAAACGGACACGCGCGGCGACACCGTCCCTTGATTCAAAGGACTTGTCCTTTGAATCGAAAAAACCGCAGGCTTTTAGCCCTGTACTGCAACTACTTCTACTTCTACCTTAGCGCCGAGCGGCAGAGCAGCTACTTCAACGCAGGAACGAGCCGGAGCGCCTTCCGGGAAGTACTTCGCGTACACACCGTTGAATGCAGCAAAGTCGTTGATGTCGGACAGGAAGCAGGTGGTCTTGACCACACGGTCAAAGCCTACGCCGCCCTGTGCCAGAACGCACTGCAGGTTCTTCATAACCTGCTCGGTCTGCTCCTCGATGGTGGTTGCTACGATCTTGCCCTCCTTCGGGTCGATCGGAACCTGACCGGAGGTAAATACGAAACCGTTTGCAGCGATTGCCTGAGAGTACGGGCCTACTGCTGCCGGTGCGAGATCAGTGTGCAGAACTTCCTTGATAGCCATGGTGGGAATTCTCCTTTATATATCTTTATTTTTTGATAACAGGGTGAAATGAGTGCTTTTGTGCATAAAATCCGCACAGAAACGCAATTGTGGCGTAGCCAGTGGTAACGACGCACGGTTTATCGAGAGCGATTTACGAGCAAATTTTGCGTCTTGATTAGGCGCGGCTTTGCAGCAATACTTTGTGTATTGCAAAAAGCCGGAACAACATCAAGGCACAAAATTTCCGTAAAGCGCCGAAGATGCAACCGTGTGGCGTTGCCACAATTACTTCTTGCCGCCCTTGGTCTTTTTCAGACGCTCGGTGTTGGACAGAACGCGCTTGCGCATACGGATGCTCTCCGGGGTGATCTCGAGCAGCTCATCGTCGGAGATGAACTCGAGAGCCGCCTCGATGGACATCTGGCGCGGCGGAATCAGGCGCAGCGCATCATCCGAGCCGGATGCACGCATGTTGGTCAGCTGCTTCTTCTTGCAGACGTTTACAGCCATGTCCTCGCCGCGCGGGTTCTCGCCGACGATCATGCCTTCGTATACCATCGTGCCGGGGCCGATGAACAGCGGGCCGCGATCCTGTGCGTTGAACAGGCCATAGCCGACAGCCTCGCCGGCCTCAAACGCGATCAGAGAACCGGTGGTGCGCTTCTGGATATCGCCCTTATACGGCTGATAGCTGTTGAATACGGAGGACATAACGCCCTCGCCCTTGGTATCGGTCAGGAACTCGGTACGGTAGCCGAACAGGCCGCGTGCCGGGATGATGAACTCGAGGCGCATACGGTCGGTGCCCTTCGGGTTCATGGAAACCAGCTCGCCCTTGCGGGAGCCCATCTTCTCCATGATCGCGCCGACTGCATCCGCCGGAACGTCTGCGATCATGCGCTCCATCGGCTCGCAGGTCTTGCCGTCAATCTCCTTGAGCAGCGCCTTCGGTGCGCCAACCTGGAACTCGTAGCCCTCACGGCGCAGGTTCTCGATCAGAATGGACAGGTGCATCTCACCACGGCCGCAAACGCGGAATGCATCGGTGGTGTCGGTTTCGTTAACGCGCAGGGATACGTCCTTGAGCAGCTCACGGAACAGACGCTCACGCAGGTGACGGGAGGTAACAAACTTGCCTTCCTTGCCGGCGAACGGAGAGTCGTTTACCATAAAGGTCATCTCAACGGTCGGCTCGGAAATCTTAACGAACGGCAGAGCCTCAACGTGCTCGGGGTCGCACAGGGTCTCACCGATGGTAACGCCTTCGATGCCGGAGAAGCAAACGATCTCGCCTGCCTGTGCCTCCTCGATCGGCTGACGGCCCAGCTCCTCGATGGAGTACAGGGTAACCAGCTTTGCGTTATACGGCTTGGTGTTGCCGTGGTAGTCGCAGACGGTAACCTGCTGACCTACCTTCATCGAGCCGCGCTCGATACGGCCGATGCCGATACGGCCAACGTACTCGTTGTAGTCGATAGAAGAAACGAGCATCTGGGTCGGGCCTTCGGTGTCAACCTGCGGTGCCGGAATGTGCTCGAGGATCTGCTCGAACAGCGGGGTCAGGTCCTTGCCCTCCACGTTCGGGGACATGGAAGCGGTGCCTGCACGGCCGGAGCAGTAAACAATCGGGCTGTCCAGCTGCTCGTCGGTCGCATCAAGGTTGAGCAGCAGCTCGAGGACCTCGTCACCGATCTCGTTGAGACGAGCGTCCGGACGGTCGATCTTGTTGATCGCAATGATGATCTTGTGACCGAACTCCAGTGCCTTCTGCAGCACGAAACGGGTCTGCGGCATCGGGCCTTCTGCTGCGTCAACCAGCAGAACAACGCCGTCTACCATCTTGAGGATACGCTCTACCTCGCCGGAGAAGTCGGCGTGGCCCGGGGTATCTACGATGTTGATCTTTACGCCCTTGTAATGTACAGAGGTGTTCTTTGCCAGAATGGTAATGCCGCGCTCACGCTCGATATCGCCCGAGTCCATGACACGCTCTTCTACCACCTGATTTTCGCGGAAAGCGCCAGCCTGCTTGAGCATCTGATCGACCAGAGTGGTCTTGCCATGGTCAACGTGCGCAATGATGGCGATGTTGCGTAAATCGTTACGGATCATATATTCTATTCCTCCATCAGCGGGATTATTTTCGTACGGAATATATTATACCCGTTTTTTTGTTGCTTTTCCACCTATTTTATCGTCAAAATTACGGCGATATATCCGCTCTAAATTGTAAAATATTTTGCTAACTGAGAAAATTTCCGCTCAGGATACAGTTGACGCAGACAAGCTGCTGCCGTACAATGAAGAAAAGGCGCAAGCCGGATAAAAGGAAGGAGAATCTTTATGAACAAAATCGGAAAGGCAATGCTCTGCACCGTACTGACCGGCGCGATGGCAGTCGGCGCGGCAGGCGCGGCTGACCTCGGCACACTGACACCGCAGGGTGCAAAGGCGTACCTCGACCAGATCGTCACGCTGCAAAACCAGTACGGCAAGGCTGCCGCGCGTACAGATGACGGCTTCAGCGGACTGCTGACCGGCCTCTCCATGGCAAAGCTGGTCGATATGGACGGCGACGGCACGCCCGAGCTGTACTGCGGCGCAGGTCTGGACGGGCAGCATATGTATTCGTATGCGGATGGAAAAATCTACGCGCTGGATATTCCGGAGGGCGTGAGCAACTTCGGCACGGACGTTTCGCCGTGCACCCAGTTTTACGTTGGCAAAGACAAGGCGTATCTGGTCTCTGGTCAGGAAGTAATGAATAACAATCCGGTCACCTTCTGGACCAAACAGGGCGATAAAGCCGTTGTGGTCCTCACTTACACGGACGGCTTCGACTGGGATGCCGAGACACCGACACCAGTCAAAACTATCAACGGTCAGTCCGTTACCGCAGAAGAATTTTCCTCCGCTATCCTCGACTTCACCGGCGATATGGACGAGCAGTATTACTCCTTCTGGGAAAGTCCTTACAACAGCGACCGTGCGCTGTCTCCGCGTGCGGCTCTGCAGGACACCATCGCCTCCCTGCGTAAACTCACCAACCCGACCGCACATGTTTCCCGCCACAAGGTAACGCTCAACGGCGAGTCGGTAAAGCTTGGCGCGTACACCATCAACGGCAGCAACTACTTCAAGCTGCGCGATCTCGCAAAGGCGCTCAAGGGTCTGGACACCAATTTTGAGGTCAAGTGGAACGCGGCGCAGCAGCGCATCGACCTGACCAGCAAGACCGCCTACACCGCGGTCGGCGGTGAGCAGGCCGCCCTGCCCGCCGGCAATAAGGCCGCATCTCTCACGAACGCCTCCGTTTATCTGGACGGCAAGCCGCTTTCCCTTACCGCCTACTCCATCGGCGGCAACAACTACTTCAAGCTGCGCGACCTTGGCGACGCCCTCGGCTTCGGCGTGGATTGGAACGCGGACACCATGACTATGATCTTGACCGTGAAATAAAAAAACACGCTGTACACAGCAAAAAGCCACTGTTTCAAAGAAACGGTGGCTTTTTCATGCTCAAAACGAAATCTTACTGATTTGCTTCGATGTAGTTTACGATGTCACCGATGGTGCTCATCTTAGCAGCTTCCTCGTCGGAAATCGTTACGCCGAAGTTCTCCTCGAGGTCCATCATCAGCTCTACAACGTCCAGAGAGTCTGCGTTCAGATCCTCCTTGACCTTGGTGTCCATGGTCATGGTGGAAGCGTCAGCGTCAAACTTGTCTGCCAGGATCTCACATACCTTTTCAAACATGGGATTTACACTCCTTCATTACTTTCTTGATTTATTGTTCTGAAAACTCCGACTCTGCGGAATTTTTCATACCGTTTCTGCAGCATCGTGTCGATGTCTGGCTCAACATCCAGTTCGGCAAGCTGGTCGCGCAGCGTGCGCGCCACATTGCGGATAAGCTGTGCGGAGGATGTGCCCTCCTGAATGATGCCTTCGATCATACCGAAGCTGTACAGGTCCTGCGCGGTGATATGCAGCGTGTCCGCTGCCTCCGCCTCGCGCTTGGGGTCCTTCCAGAGAATGGACGCGCAGCCACGCGGCGAAATAACCGAATACAGGGCGTTCTCGAGCATGAGCACACGATCTGCCACCGCCAGCGCCAGTGCGCCGCCGGAGCCGCCCTCACCCGTCACGATAGAGATAACAGGCGTTTTCAGCTCGATAAACTCATACAAACAGCGGGCAATGGCCTCGCCCTGACCGCGTTCCTCCGCGCCAACGCCGCAGAACGCGCCGCCGGTGTCAACAAAGTTGATGACCGGGCGGTGGAATTTCTCCGCCTGATGCGCGAGACGCAGGGCCTTTCGATAACCCTCCGGGTGCGCCATGCCGAAGTTGGCGTCCATATTCTGCTCAATGGTGCGGCCCTTGCGGTGGCCGATTACCGTCACCGGTGTGCCGTTGAAGTAGCCAACGCCGCCGAGGATGGCATGGTCGTCCGAAAAATAGCGGTCGCCGTGCAGCTCGGTGAAGTCGGTGAACAGCTCATTGATATAGTCCGTGAGCATCGGACGCTTGGTATCGTGAATGATACGCATTTTTTCACTTGCGGGTTTGTTAATCACGACGCCACACCTGCCATTTCTTGGACTTGGAGCCGCAGTGCAGCTTCAAGAGTTTTTCCAGCGTTTCTCTGAGTTGATTACGCGGAACTATTTTATCACAGAAACCGTGCGATAGCAAGAACTCCGAGGACTGAAAATCGTCCGGGAGGGTTTGGCCGATGGTGCCCTCGATAACACGGCGGCCGGCAAAGCCGATGGTCGTGCGCGGCTCCGCGAGGATAATATCGCCCAGCATGGCGAACGACGCGGTAACGCCGCCCGTGGTCGGGTCGGTCAGCACGGTGATATACAGCAGTCCGGCATCCGAGTGACGGCGCGCCGCCGCAGACACCTTTGCCATCTGCAGCAGCGAAAACATGCCCTCCTGCATGCGCGCACCGCCGGAACAGGTGAACAGCACGACAGGCAGACCCTTTTCGGTCGCGTACTCGAACAGGCGGGTCAGTTTTTCACCGACGACCGAACCCATGGACGCCATCATGAAATGGCTGTCCATGACGCCGATCGCGGTCTCCACACCGCCGATCTTACACACGCCGGTCTTGACTGCGTCCGGCATGCCGACCTTTTCAGCCAGCACTGCCGTTTTCTCTGCGTATCCCGGGAAGTGGATCGGGTCCGCCGGTGCCAGATTGGCATACATCTCCTCAAAGCTGTCCTTATCCGCGATCTGACGGATGCGCGTGCGCGCGAGCAGTCGTCCGTAGCGTCCGCAGTGCGGGCACACATACAGATTCTTGCCGTAGGCATACGCCTTCAGTTCTGCGCCGCAGCCCTTGCAGGTTACGACCTTGGCCGCTTCGTCCTCCTGCGGTTTCATTTCCATAGAGGTCTCGCGTGTTTTTTGAAACAGGTCGATCAGACCCATGCGTAACTCCCCTTTCACTGTTAAGATCAATACCGCGTGATTGTTTACAATCATGCGGTATCACCTCTTGAATCCTGCAGATTAACAGTCTGCGGATTGCAAAAATCTGCGGATTGCTCAAACTTCTTCGGATTCAACTATACTTGCGCTAAATCTATTATACCATAATAATTGATTTAGTCAAAATCGCCGTTTGCGATGGAATTAACATTAAAGTTTGCTTCCACAAACGCCTTCGAGCACAGGATGTGCATCTGATAGTCGGTTGCGGTCACAACGCCCTCAAACAGCGTCTCCGCGAGGGCACGGCGCATGCGAACGATGGCCTGCTCACGGTCGGCGCCGTAGACGATCAGCTTGCCGATCATGGAATCGTAAAACGGCGGAATCTTATATCCCTGATAAGCCGCGGAATCCACGCGCACGCCGGGACCGCCCGGCAGATGCAAGGACACCAGTGTGCCCGGACAGGGTGCAAAATTTCTCGACGGGTCCTCCGCGTTGATACGGCACTCGATGGCGTGGCCGCGGATGGTCAGATCCTCCTGCTTAAAGGACAGCGGCTCGCCTGCCGCCACGCGAAGCTGCTCGCAGACCAGATCTACGCCGGTGACCTCCTCGGTGACCGGGTGCTCGACCTGAATGCGGGTGTTCATCTCGCAGAAGTAGAAATTGCGGTCGTTATCGACCAGAAATTCGATCGTACCCGCGTTTCGGTAGCCGACGCGCTTTGCCAGCGCAACAGCCGCCGAGGTCATCTTCTCGCGCAGCTCGGGCGTGACGAAAGCCGACGGACTTTCCTCGATCAGCTTCTGGTGACGGCGCTGCACCGAGCACTCACGCTCGAACAGGTGCACCACGTTGCCGTAGTTATCACCCAGAATCTGCACCTCGATATGGCGCGGATTGTGAATATATTTTTCCATGTACAGGCGGCCGTCACCGAAGTTGGCAATAGCCTCTGCAGAGGCGCTGTCGTACGCGTCCTTGAGGTCCTTGACGCTCTCGGCCACGCGTATGCCCTTGCCGCCGCCGCCGGATGCCGCCTTGAGCATGACCGGATAGCCGATGCGCTCGGCCTCGGAGATGGCTTCGTCAAAATCGCGCAGCGGACCGTCCGTGCCGAGCGCGACCGGAACGCCTGCGGCGATCGCGTTGCGCTTTGCCTCGGATTTGTCGCCCATCAGGCGGATAGTTGCCGCAGTCGGGCCGATAAACGCCAGACCGGCCTGCGTGATGCGCTCGGCAAAATCCGGATTCTCGGACAGGAAGCCGAAGCCCGGATGAATGGCCTGACAGCCGGAAGCCAGCGCCGCCGAAATGATATTATCCATATTCAGGTAGCTGTCCGCCGCACGGGCCGGACCGATGCAGACCGCTTCGTCCGCGATCTGCGCGTGCAGCGCTTCGCGGTCAGCCTCGGAGTAAACGGCCACCGAGATAATGCCTAAATCACGGCAGGCCTGAATAATGCGGACCGCAATCTCGCCGCGGTTCGCAATGAGTACCTTCTGAAACATTCGATTAGCTCTCTCCCGCCTCAGTCATTGATGACCATGCATTTGATCTCCGCTTCGGCGGCCTTCTCGTCACCGACCCAGGCAACGCCCTCGGCTACTGCCATCGGGCCGCGGCGCTTGGTGAAGGTAACTTCCAGACGAAGGGTATCGCCCGGCTTTGCCATCGCACGGAATTTCGCCTTGTCAATGCCGGTGTAGACCGCAGTCTTGCCCTTGAATTCGGGCAGGGACAGCAGCGCTACGCCGCCTGCCTGTGCGAGCGCCTCCAGACGGAACACTGCGGGCATGATCGGGTTGCCCGGAAAGTGGCCCTGGAAGAAGAACTCGTCGCCGGTCAGGTGCAGCGCACCGACTACATGGTTCTCGTCCATTTCGAGGATCTCGTCCACCAGAAGCATCGGCGGACGGTGCGGAAGGATCTCCATGATCTGTTCTTTGTTCAGCATATTATAATCCCTCTCAATCTAAAAAGCAAGATAATTACCGCAAAACTACAGTTTTGCCGGTAATAGGAACGGATCGTGGACCGTTCCCAAGTCGTACGAAAGTTCCTCCCGTCGGTCGAAACTTTCTCCCTCTATCGGTATAAAAACGGTGATACTTGCTCCCCGTTTTTATGAATTTGCTATGCAAATTCTATTGAATCCGCGCTGATGCGCGGCAGATGCTTACGTCTTACTCAATAACACAAAGGACTTGGTTATACTCCACCATATCGCCCGGCTGCGCCATAATGCGGATGATCTTGCCGTCGCACGGTGCCTTGATCTCGTTCATGATCTTCATCGCCTCGATGATGCAGAGGGTATCGCCCTCCTTCACCTGCTGACCGACCAGCACGAACGGCGGTTCGTCCGGAGACGGAGAAGAATAAAACGTGCCGACCAGCGGGCTCTTCACCTGCGTGCCTGCCGGAAGCTGCTCCTCAGCCGCCGGTGCCGCGTCTGCGCTCTCCGCTGCGGGTGCTGCCGCCGGCGCCGCTGCCGGTGCCGCCGCTGCTACCGATGCTGCAGCGATCACGGGAGCCGGTTCAGCTGCCTTGATCTTGATTTTTGCGTTATCCAGCTCGATCTCGACCTCGCCCAGCTTTTTTGCAGCCAGCGCGTCCATCAGCTCAAGCGCGATGTCTTTCAATTCTTTGATGTCCATTTTTATACCTTCTTGATCAGGATGCAGGCGTTGTGGCCGCCAAAGCCGAGCGAGTTGGAGATGGCAACATTGATCGGCATCTCAACCGCCTTGTTCGGGGTGATATCCAGATCACACTCCGGATCCGGCTCCTTGTAGCCGATGGTCGGCGGTACAATGCCCTCGCGGATTGCCATAACGCAGGCAATGGCCTCAACCGCAGCCGCGCCGCCCAGCAGATGGCCGGTCATGGACTTGGTGGAGGATACCTTTACGTTGTAAGCCTCCTCGCCAAACGCCTTCTTGATGGCAATGGTCTCATACTTTTCATTCAGCGGCGTGGAGGTGCCGTGCGCGTTGATATAGTCAACGTCAGCCGGGGTCAGACCGGCATCCTCAATGGCACCGCGGATGGCGTGTGCAGCCGCATCGCCGTCCGGAGACGGGCTGGTGATGTGGTAAGCGTCGCCGGAGGCACCGTAGCCTGCCACCTCTGCCAGAATGGTCGCGCCGCGCTGCTGTGCGTGCGTCAGGCTCTCGAGTACGAGACAGCCTGCGCCCTCGCCCATGACAAAGCCGGAACGGCGTGCATCAAACGGGATGGAAGCCGCCGTCGGGTCCTCGCCCATGTGAACCGCCTTCATGTTCTGGAAGCCTGCCATCGAGATCGGGATAATGCCGTTCTCGGTGCCGCCGCAGACAACAACATCCTGATAGCCGTGGCGGATGGCGCGCATTGCCTCACCGATGGAGTGGTTGCCGGTCGCGCACGCGGAGACCGGGCAGAAATTCTCGCCCTTGAAGCCGAAGTGCATGGAGATATAAGCCGCCGCGATGTTGGCGATCATCTCCGGGATAGCGAACGGCGAAACGCGGCCGGGACCCTTTTCGAGCAGCTTCGGGACCTCCTGCTCTGCAACGTGCAGACCGCCTACGCCCGAGCCGAAGATAACGCCCGTGCGATAGGGATCGAAATTGCCTTCCTTGAGGCCCGCCTGCTCGACAGCCTGAATCGCTGCCGCCATTGCGTAATGCACATTTGCATCTGCGCGGCGCGCCTCACGCTTCTCCATATACTGGGTCGGGTCGAAATCCTTGACCTCTGCACCCAGCTTTACCTTAAAATCGGATACATCAAACTTGGTGATGGGACCGATGCCGCACTTGCCGGTCTTGAGCGACTCCCAAAACGACGGCACATCGTTGCCGACCGGAGTGATGGCACCCATGCCGGTGATTACTACACGTTCCATATATTTGCTCCTTCATTCCAATATCACGCATTTATCTAATCGCAATTTTTATTCCACGCAGCAAAAAGGTATCACCGGATAATTCGGCAAGAGCAATTTGCGCAGGAATTTTGCGTTCTGATTAGGCGCGGGTTTGCAGCAATACTTTGTGTATTGCAAAAATCCGGAACGACATCAGAGCGGAAAATTACCGCAAAGTGCCGCAGGCGAATTGTCCGGTGATGCCTTAATAAAGTCCGCCGTCCGCGATGATCGTCTGGCCGGAAATATAGCTTGCAGCGTCGGAAGCCAGAAAGGCAACCACGCCTGCGATCTCCTCCGGCTTGCCGAAACGGCCGAGCGCGATCTGCTTCTTGGCGTTCTCGCGGATGTCCTCGGGCACCTTGTCGCTCATCTCGGTGGCGATCCAGCCCGGAGCGACCGCGTTTACTGTAATGCCGCGCGCGCCCAGCTCCTTGGCGGCGGTCTTGGTCATGCCGACCATACCCGCCTTGGCAGCGGTGTAGTTGATCTGGCCGTAGTTTCCGGTGAACGCCGAAACCGAGGTGATGTTGATGATGCGGCCCTGCTTTGCACGCATCATCATCGCACCGCACAGGCTGAGCATGTTGAAGGCGCCCTTGAGGTTGGTGCGGATAACATCGTCAAACTGGTCCTCCTTCATGCGGACCATCAGACCGTCGCGGGTGATGCCCGCATTGTTGACGAGAACGAACGGTACGCCGATCTCTTCCTTAATTTCCTTGAGAGCGGTGCTGCAGGCGTCATAGTCCGCAACATCCCACTTCTTCACATAAGCGTTGACGCCGTGCGCGCGGCACTTCTCCGCCACAGCCTCAGCCTTTTCGACCGAGGACGCACAGTTGATGAGGACGTCAAAGCCGTCCTGCGCCAGCTTTTCCGCGATTGCCGCGCCAATGCCGCGGGAACCGCCGGTTACGATTGCTAAGCTCATTGTTTACTCCATTCTATAGACAGGCAGGAGTGAGGAGTTTTCCTATCTCTTCACTCTCCGCTCTTATTCAAATCTCTTGTACGCGTTCTTCAGAAGGTCCTCCGCCTGCGCGGTCATGCCCTTGAGGATTTCCTCGCACGGATGCAGCTCCTTGAGCATGCCCGCAATCTGACCGGACATAAAGGTGCCCTCCTCATAGTTGCCGTCCTGCACAGCCTTGCGCAGCGAACCGGCGGTTGCCTTCTCAAGCTCCTCAAGGGAGGCATCGGTGTTCTGCTTCTCGAGCTCGAGGCACTTGCGCGCCATCGGGGTCTTGAGCGAACGCACCGGATGACCGGACGGACGACCGGTAACAACGGTCGAAATGTCGGTCGCCTTGAGGACGAGTTCCTTATACTTTTCCGAAATCTGGCACTCCGGCGTTGCAAGGAAGATCGTGCCGCACTGCACGCCTTCGGCGCCGAGCATCATGGCAGCTGCCATGCCGCGGCCGTCTGCAATGCCGCCTGCGGCGATGACCGGAATGCTCAGTGCGTCTACAACCTGCGGAACGAGCGGCATGGTAGTCAGCTCACCGATGTGGCCGCCGCCTTCCATACCCTCTGCGATAACCGCATCTGCACCTGCGCGCTCCATGCGCTTTGCCAGTGCAACCGAAGCAACGACCGGCATAACCTTAATTCCTGCGTTCTTCCAGTCCGCGATATACTTGCCCGGATTGCCTGCGCCGGTGGTCAGCACTTCGATCTTCTCGTCGATAGCCAGCTGCGCCAGATCGTCCGCATTCGGGGAGAGCAGCATGATGTTCATACCGAGCGGCTTGTCCGTGATGGCACGCGCCTTATGGATCTCCTCACGGATGTAATCGACCGGAGCCGCGCCGCCCGCGATAATGCCCAGACCGCCTGCCTTGGAAACCGCAGCAGCCAGATGGTGCTCCGCGATCCACGCCATCGCGCCCTGCACGATCGGATATTCGATACCGAGAAGTTCTGTGATCTTGGTTTTCATAGGTTTGTTCTCCCCTTTTTAATAGGTAGTAAATTATTATAACATATTTTAACGCAAATAATAGACAGCGTGCATATTTTAGACAATTCACCTTAAATTTGTCTAACAGATAATGCCGGACGGCTGCAAGAACCGTCCGGATTTATCCAATATTATAGTTTAATCACAAATGCGCCATAAGTCAAGCCTCCGCCGAAACCGGTGCAGACAATAGTCTGACCCTCCTTCAGCAGGCCGTTCTTACGCATTTCGTTCAGACAGATCGGCACGCTTGCCGACGAGGTATTGCCGAAACGATCCATATTGACGTAGATCTTCTCCTTCGGCAGATGGTATCTGCGTGCAATAACATCCAGAATACGCAGATTCGCCTGATGCGGCACCACCCAGTCGATTTCCTCTGCGGTGACGCCCGCCCGCTTGAGTGCGGTGTCGATCGCAAGCGGTACGGCTCTTGCGGTAAAGCGCACGACCGGTGCACCCTGCATTTTCAGGAAACGCGCCTTCGGGTCCACCGTGCGGTCGCCGGAAAGCGGATCCTCGACCGGCAGGGCTTCCATGTGCAGGTACTCTGCACCCGAGCCGTCTGCCGCGGTGAAGGTGGACAGAATGCCGACCGTTTCGTCCTCGGTCGCCTGATAAACGGCCGCAGCGGCACCGTCGCCGAACAGAATGCAGGTCGAGCGGTCGGTGTAGTCCACGATGCGCGAAAGCGTTTCCGCCGAGACAACCAACACGGTCTTTGCCTTGCCGGATTTAATGTAGCTGTCCGCAATGTCGGTCGCGGAGACAAAACCGGTGCAGGCGTTGTTGATGTCGAACGCGCCGACCTGACGCGCACCCAGCTTGTCCTGCAGGATAGACGCCGTATTCGGCGTGTTGGTATCCGGCGAGCAGGTGCTGACGAGAATGAGGTCAAGCTCCTCTGCGGTGATGCCTGCGTCCGCGAGTGCGTCCTGTGCGGCACCGAGCGCCAGCTCCCATGTATGTGTATTCTTTGCGATGCGGCGTTCGCGCACACCGGTGCGCTGCACGATCCACTCATCGTTGGTATCGACCATTTTTTCCAGCATGGCGTTGGTCAGGACAAAATCCGGAATGCAGGCGCCCGTGCCGATCAGTTTACTGTTGATGATTTCCACGCTCCTAAAAAGTCCAAATCGCTCTCCCAAAAAGCGTGGAAAAGCGACAATAGTTAGATTGACAAAGTATTCTCCGACTATTATAATAAAAGCACAGTAAATTGTCAAGACAGACCGTTATTATTTAGCAACACTTTGTGTGAAGAATATCTATTAAAATACGGTGCTGTCAGCGTTTGATTATTATTTTGGAGGAACGAAACGTGAACTACGGTTTTGCATTTTTCCCGGGTCAGGGCGCACAGGCCCCCGGCATGGGCAAGGATCTTTATGAGAACTCGCAGGCTGCCAAGCTGGTTTTTGAGGAAGCAAGCGAAGGCGCCGGTCTGGATGTAGCCAAGCTGTGCTTTGAGAGCGATAAGGAAACGCTCTCCCGCACGGAGAACAGCCAGATCGCTATTTTCACCCATTCCATGGCAGCTTGGGCTGCACTGAAGGAAGCAGGCGTGGAATTCAAGGCAGCGGCAGGCTTCTCGCTCGGTGAATACACCGCACTGGCGGCTGCAGGCGTTGTTTCCCTCGCAGACGGCGTGAAGATCGTTTCCATGCGCGGCAAGCTGATGCAGCAGGCTGCGGACTCGATCGACGGCGGCATGGCGGCTATCCTCGGACTGGAGGACAGCGTAATTGAAGAAGCCTGCGCGAAGGTGACCTCCGGCGTGGTCCGTCCGGTAAACTACAACTGCCCGGGTCAGCTGGTTATCGCAGGTGAAAAGGCGGCTCTCGCAGAGGCGATCGAAAACTGCAAGGCTGCCGGCGCACGCCGTGCGCTCCCGCTTGCGGTATCCGGTGCATTCCATACCCCGCTGATGGCAAAGGCTGCCGCAGAGCTGCGCGCTTACGTTGCGGACTTTACCTTCTCCGCACCGAAGATGGATATTTACTCCAACCTCGACGGTAAGGTTTACGACTGCTCCGACCTGCCGGCACATCTCGAGCAGCACATGATCTCTCCGGTTCGCTGGACGCAGCTGGTGAAGAACGGCATGGCTGCCGGTCTGACCTCGGCGTGCGAGATCGGTCCGGGCAAGACGCTGACCGGCTTTGCGGGCAAGATCAGCAAGGAGCTGACCTGCAAGACCGTACAGGATATGGCGGGCGTCGAAGCCGCCTGCCACTAAGGGGGACGCTGTCCCCCTTAGTTACCGAGGCAGTTTCCTTGGGAACTGCCTCGGATAACCCCCTCTCGTCCGCACGGCGGACGAGGCTCGGGACACGTGTCCCGAGGCAGTGGGATAAAAGTCAGGTACACGCCCTGACTTTTATAGAAAATTGAATGCGGCGCACTGCGGTGCGCCTGTCCTGCCTGTTTCTGCTTTGCCGAAATGCGGCAGGAGCTGCAAAAAAAATTGCACGCCCTTGGGCGTGCTCTTTTTTGCTGTGGAACGGTAAAATCCGCTTTATCCCAGGAAGCCCAAATGCTCCAGCAGGATTTTGAGACCCATCAAAATCAGCACGATACCGCCGAACAGCTCTGCGCGGGACTTGTACTTTGTGCCGAACACATGGCCGATCTTCACGCCGATGCACGACAGCACAAACGTGGTTGCACCGATGAACGACACCGCCGGAACGATATCGACCTGCAGGAATGCAAACGTCACGCCGACCGCAAGTGCATCAATGCTCGTGGCAACCGCAAGCGGCAGCATGGTCATAAAGCGGAACGAATCGCTGACGCTTTCGTCATCGTGCTCGCGCGACTCGCGCACCATGTTTGCGCCGATAAGCCCCAGCAGCACAAAGGCGATCCAGTGATCAATGCTTGTGATGAGCGACTGAAAGCGCACGCCGAGTGCAAAGCCGATGAGCGGCATTAAAAGCTGAAAGCCGCCGAAATACAGTCCACAGATGACCGCGTGCTTAGCCTTGAGCGTGTGCACGCTCAGTCCCTTGCAGACAGACACCGCGAACGCGTCCATCGACAGACCGACTGCGATCAAAAACAACTCCAGCAAACCCATTTTCTTGTCCTCCTCAGTCGTTTATCCGGCGGAAAACAGGCACAAAAAAAGACCCATCTGCCGCGTAGAACAGATAAGTCTCGTCATTTCATGCAAAACCAGAGGAGCGTCCTCCCCAGTATGTTGGCTCTGCCGCGCGGCGGAACGCTCCGCGCCGACTACTCCCTTATTGCGATTTATCTTAGCATATGCGCAGCCGAAAGTCAATATGCGGGCAAAATTGTTGCCCTATGCAAACCGAAAAGCCGATACGGAAACGGCGGCACAGGCTGTCCGGTGTGCCCGAACCGCGCAGGCGGTTCGCCCTGTCCGGGCGGGGAGTTTTGCCGTGAACCACAGCGGGGAATTGCCGCTACGCGCGGCAGGCGCACAAGAGGGTAGACAACCTGCGGTTTTCCACCCTCTTGTGAATCTCCCCTTTTCCCTACTACCTTGGGTGCAGACGGTAGACTGCGTAAGCGTAGAAAAAAGAGAACGGCAGAGGATTTTTTCTTCCGCGTTGTATAACACCTATTCGCATTTCGGCTACCATACTGCTACACAGGCGATTTACTCCACGCAGGCGCGGCATAACAGTGCCGCGCAACATTTTTACCTGTGCCGATTATCCCAATCCTGCGGGTATAGCTGATTGGCACTCGCAACCGAGTTGCGCGGCACTGTCATGCCGCGCCTGCGGAAAGTAGCCGGTATGTGTAGCAGTAAAGTAGCCGAAATGCGAATATGCGGATACCACGCGGAAGAAAAAATCCTCTGCCGTTCCCCTATTTTTCGCAGCGGTCACATATCGGCAATCTGCGCCAGACCCTCCAAGGGAAAGGGGTGATTCATAAGAGGGTGGAAACCGCAGGTGTCTACCCTCTTGTGCCCCCGCCGGGTAGGCGCATTTTCCGACGTTTTCCCTTGTGCAATGCCGCAAAATGCGCTATACTTATTTTATATGACTTGAAAAAAGAGGTTACAGCAATGAAACTCCAAACCAGACTGGCGGTGCTGGTGTGCAAGGCATCGGGCGCTGTTCTGCGCAAGCTGGGACGCGGCGGCACCAACCTGCCGGGCAAGCTGGCACTGAAAATTGATAAAAATATTCTGGGTGAGCTGTCGCGCGGCGTAAAGGTCACGGTCGTGACCGGCACGAACGGCAAAACCACCACCTCCCGCATGATCGAGCAGGCGTTCGCCGATGCGGGACTCAAATATTTCTCCAACAAGTCGGGCGCGAACCTGCTGACCGGCATCATCGCGGTATTCGCGCAGCACGCCACCCTGTCCGGCAAATGCCCGTACACGCACGCGCTCATCGAATGCGACGAGGCGGCCTTCCGCAAAACGAGTGAATACCTGCCGGTCGAATGTCTGGTCGTCAACAACATTTTCCGCGACCAGCTTGACCGCTACGGCGAAATTACGCACACGCTCAACGCCATCCGTGAGGGCATTACGCATGTGCCGAATGCAACGCTCTGTCTGAACGCGGACTGCTCGCTCACCGCTTCCCTTGCGGACAGCGTGCCGAACAAGATCGTCTGGTTCGGCGTGAATGTCCCGATCTACAAGGAGACCGCGCACGAGCTGTCCGACGCGCCGTACTGTATCCACTGCAAGACCGAATATGAGTACGATTACATCACCTACGGCCATCTCGGCGGCTTCCGCTGCCCGAAGTGCGGCTACCACCGCCAGACGCCGCAGGTCGCTGTCACCAAGGTGCTCGCCACCGGCGCGGACTCGTCCGACATCGTACTGGACATCTTCGGTCACGAGCACGAGGTACACGTCAACCTGCCGGGCGGCTACAACATCTACAACGCCGCCGCAGAGGCCGCTGTCGCGCATGTTGTCGGCATTGAGGAGCAGACCGCGGTCAGCGCGCTTTCTCAGTTTGAGTGCGGCTTCGGCCGTGCCGAGCAGTTCAAACTCGGTCAGGCACAGGCGCGCATGATGCTGGTCAAGAATCCTGCCGGCTTCAATCAGGTCATCAACCTGATCGCGCACGATGAGGGCAATTACAAGCTGGCATTCCTGCTCAACGACCGCTTCGCGGACGGCACGGACATCAGCTGGATCTGGGATGTTGATTTTGAGGCGCTCGCTGACCAGCAGGTGCGCTTTACGCGCGTACTGGTTTCCGGCGTGCGTGCGGATGATATGGCGCTGCGTCTCAAGTACGCAGGCTTTGCACCCGAGCGTATCGAGGTTATCCGCGAGTACGACAAGCTGCTGACCGAGATCGGCTCGGATGAGACACCGGCGTTCCTTATGCCGACGTACACCGCCATGTTCGACCTGCGCGGTGAGATCAGCAAGCACACAGACGTCAAGGCGTTCTACGAATAAGGGGGGCAACTGCAATGGAACTGAATATCTGCCATCTTTACCCCGACATTCTCAATCTGTACGGTGACCGGGGCAACATTATCACGATGAAGCGCCGTCTGGAGAGCCGCGGCATCAGCGTCAATGTGGACGAGTGCTCGATCGGTCAGCCGCTCGATGTGGACAAGTACGACATTTTCTTCATCGGCGGCGGACAGGACTTCGAGCAGGAGGTGCTGCTGCGCGACCTCGCCTCCGGCAAGGGCAAGGACATCCGCACCGCTGTTGAAGAAGAGAAGGTGTTCCTCGCCATCTGCGGCGGCTACCAGATGCTCGGCCAGTATTACAAAACGTGGGACGGCGTGCAGCTCGACTTCATCGGTGCGATCAACGTGCACACCATCGGCGCGAAAGAGCGCATGATCGGCAACTACATGTACCGCACAACGCCCGAGAGCAGCGGCTCCATCGTGGTCGGCTTTGAGAACCACTCGGGCAAAACCTATCTCGGCGAGGACGTCGCGCCGCTCGGCATGATGATCAAGGGCTACGGCAACAACGGCGAGGATCAGACCGAGGGCGCACGCTACAACAATGTGTTCGCCACCTACTCGCACGGCTCCCTGCTGCCGAAGAATCCCGTGCTGTGCGACTTCATCCTGCAGACCGCGCTCGACCGCCGCTACGGCAAGACCGATCCGCTCGTGCCGCTCAACGATACGCTTGAGCTGAACGCGCACAATTATATGGAGCAGCGATTGAGCAAGTAATTAGGAATTAGGAATGAGTAATTCGTAATTGACGCGGTGACGGAGATTTCCTGCACCGGCTTTGCGGGGTGCCCGAACCGCGTGAGCGGTTTGCCATTTCCGGGCGAGAACATTGCGGCGTTCGCCGCGGGGACAAAGAGGAAGGACAACCTACGGTTTTCCTTCCTCTTTGAACTCCTACCTTTCCCTTAGAGGGCTTGGGTGCAGATGGTAGACTTCGTAAGCGTGGAAAAGGAGAACGGCAGAGGATTTTTTCTTCCGCGTGGTATAACACCTTTTCGCATTTCGGATAACGTACTGCTACACAAACCATTCACCTTGTGCCGCGCTTGCGTGGATTCACCCACATATGCAGCACAAAGGTATCTGACACTGCGTATAGGCAGAGAAATGGGCAGACACATTGGTCTGCCCCTACGCAAATGCAACCCCACTGTTGTTCCCCTTTGCTATGCTTACGCAGTTTACCATCTGCGTCCAAGCTATCCAAGGGCAAGAGGAAGATTCACAAAAAGGAGGAAACCGTTGGCTTAACAGTGATAAGGAACTAATTTACTTATCAACTGTTAGCTGACGGTTTCCGGGGTGCATACGGACAAATCCCGTCTGATTTCTAACAGGAAGTCAGACGGGATTTTCGCTTTATATTACGAATTATGGAGGACATACCATGAAAACCTTAATATCTTGTGCCTACAATATGGATAATTGCTGTGTGGAAGTGAAATTCAGCGACGGCAGTATGATTGCGATTGACACTATCGTCGTTGAGAACGAGATTGCTGACAATATGTATCAGCGGTCAGAGCTGGATTATTTGATCTACAACGCTCCTTTGGAGTATGCAGACCTTATCTTGAACGGCGATCCCGAAACCTATTTGAAAACTGTAACAGAATACAAGCCTTGGGATAGCTGACAACACGCTGCCCGCAGGAGAAAATCCTGCGGGCGTTTTTCTGTTTATATTATTTCCCTCCGTTGGATCTCAATTTAGGAAAGAAGATGACAATCTTGAAGCTCTTTCCCCACTGGGAAGCTGCTTCCAGATGAAGATTTAGATCGTCGGCCATCTTCTTAACCAGGTAAAGTCCCATACCGGTAGCCTTCTTTCTGCTGTCAGTAGAATCCCCGGTAAAGCCCTTTTGAAAAATGTACGGCAGATTATATTTTTTTACGCCAATGCCGTTATCTTCAACAGAAAGGATATCTGCAGTCTCCGAATGTATCACGGAAATTGTAAGCATGGGACTATCGCTGCTATATTTGATGGCATTGCTAACGATTTGTCCCAACATAAACTGAAGTCCTCTACGGTCTGTATAGACTGTTTCAGATTGCAGTTTGTTGAGAATGACAAAATGCTTCTCTTCAAGAAGTGGGGCATAGTCCTCCAGAACTTCACCCAAGCAGTCATTCAAATTGACATCCTCAAATCGGTAATCCTTTGTACTGCTCTTCAACCGGGCATAGTACAGCATCTGCGTGACATCCTCCTGAAGCTGACTGCGGACATAATCCAGCTTTGCTTGCAGGGAAGGAGAGATTTCATCGTTCCGGTTATCCAAGAGCATGGTCAGCAACGATAGGGGCGTTTTCGCTTCATGTGCCCAGCCCTCCACGTATTCTTCATAGTCCCGTAGGGCATCCGCCATATTGTTACTCTCGTTTTTGTATTCCCGTAAAACCGAAGCCAAAAATCGGACAGATTCTCCTTCTTTCTGACTAATGGCACTGAGCAGCCGTTCTTCATTGCAGATGGTAGGATCACTGAGGAAATCTCGGAACAGTTCCATGTGGGTGTTCTCCCTCTTGTTTAGTACAAACAGAATCGCTGAAAACAAAAGGATGCTCGTCAGAACTACTAACCCGATCAAGGTTTGAAATACCTGAATGTCAGAAATCCAAAGAATGACAGCGCAAAAGCAATCCACGCCCAGCAGCAACAGAAGCCAGGGGTAGTACCGTTCTATCATGTGCCAAAGCTGCTTCATAGAGACACCTCCGCTTCCAAACGGTAGCCCATTCCTCGAACTGCAACGATTCGCTGCTTCATTTCAAGGGCGGACATCGTTTTTCAGCCGGGTTAGGTTAACCTGCAAGGCATTTTCATCTATGTATTCCGTGGTTCCCCATAGTGCCATGCAAAGCTGCTCCGTCGTGACCAGAGCATCGCCGCCGGACAAAAGAGCGACCAACAGTTTTCCCTGATTTTTTGGAAGCACCACAGAGGTATTATGAATATAAAGCGTGTAGGTCTGCTGGTCTAACAGGAAATCTGGTCCCTCTATGAGATTGGTACGGCCTTCATACCTTTTGAGAATATTGGATACCCTGGCAAGAAGTCGATCTTTTCTGCACGGCTTCGTCAAATATTCATCGGCACCCAACTGGAACGCTTGCAGTTCATCCTTTACCTGATCTCTGGAAGTCAGCACCAGGACGGGGATAGCAGTTTTATTCTTTAGCTCCTGGCAGATTTGAAAGCCACTGATCTCCGGCAAGTTCAGGTCTAAGATCACAAGGTCAGGGCGGAGGGCTGCCAAGAGCCGAGCGGCATCTTCAAACTCGGTAATTGCCTCCACAAGATAGCCGTCCTTTTGGAGCATATCGCAGAGTTCTTCCCGCATATAGACTTCATCTTCCACAACAGCAATTCTTTTCATGACAGCACCTCCTTCCAAATTATTCTTCTCTCTGCGGCTGCATCAGTGTCAGCAAATACCGATCACTGGAGCGCTTGACCACTCTCATATAAATATATTCTATCACGCAAAGTAGTAAAATCATAGCAGCAGATACAAGCAGCATTTCAGACACTGTCCCACGGGTTCGGGACGAGAGTATCCCTGTAAATAACGCCCTGACTCCAAACAGACTGCTGACAGCCGCAACCAATACAGGAAGTCCCATAAACCAGGTAATTTGCTTTCCAGCAGACTGGCAAAGGGTTTCGTAAGTAGCTCCCAGGCGGATCAGGGTCTGGTATCTGCGCCCGGTTTTCTGCTGACTCATCAGGAACTGAACACCCACGATGGTGTTGGCAACTACCAGGAAAACAATCGCAAGATAGAGGGTAATATAACTGGATGCTATGGTGTAGAAAAGCTGACGACCTATATTCTGAAGATAGCTTTCATATTCAATGCCAGTTTCGTCCAGCTTCTCGTTCAAATCCAAATATGCAGTCATAAGGCTATTTCCATCCAGAGCCTGCTCACTGAGCACCGCATTGACATAGGTATCATACATTCCCTGGCTATAATATAGGAATGCTTCATCCGGAAGAATCAATGCAAAGGACAAGGTTATAGAACGGTCCGTGACCAAATTCACAGACTGAACCTCTCCTGTAAGATGAATCGGACTACCATCCAGTTCCACCTTGGGCTGTCCGGCCAATACTTGGTTCAGCATTGCGGTACGACTTACCGTAGTAAACTCTGTATCAATATAGACAGCGGCCTCCTTTTCGCCTAATTGGAGAGCCGGTTTGCCGGACAATTCCAACAAACGATTATAGTCCGATAAACAAATCAAATATGGGTATGTGGCATAACCAAGATTGTTCAGAAGGACATCCCGGTCTTCCGACTGGGGCAGGCTCCGAAGAGAGTCCATAACAGCGTCCATGCTGTAGGCATTATCATAATCTTCTGTGGTGCGAATACGCCCAACCCTCATTTCAAAAAGCTCTGAAAATTGATTTTCCAAACCGTTTTCTTTCAGGGCTGCCTTTATATTCGGAAGAACCTGCGATGAATCTTCTGCAGTATGATCTTCAAAAGTATAGTCGATTACATGGCCAGAAGACAGGCTATTCGTTCCTGCAATTCCTACGCCCGCACCAAAACAACACAGCGCCGCCAGAATCAGCAGGGAGCTGATGGCCATGGAGGTTGACTGATGAATAACATTCTCCTGAATCTGCCGGAAGGTAAATACATGAAGCTGCTTATTTCCTTTTCCTTTCTTAACAATCAAAGCAATCAGCGCACGCATCCCATAGAAAAGCAGCATCGTACCAACTATGCCCAACAGCAAAGTCCGTCCCATCATACTTACCTTTGTCCATGCAATTCCCTGAATCGCCATGTAGTAAGCCACTGCCAACATCACACTTCCGCATATAGCAGCCAGTCCATAGATAACAGATGGCATTTGCTTTTTGGGGCGGTTCGTTGGCTGGGATAGCAAAGTACCGATCTCCTGGCGGCTGATTCGTCCACTCAAAATCAGAAGTGCCGTCAGCTTAATTGCCAGAAATCCTGCCAGCGTCCATTCAATTGCAGACCAGGATAAAGAAAACTGATGACCGATGATCCCCATGCCTACCAGCTTGGCGGTGACAAGACTGACAATTTCTGAAAGCACCACAGCCACAGGTAAGCCTATGAGCATGGCAAGAATACTGGTCAGGAAATCTTCCGCCAGAAGCATACCAAACAGTTTACTTCTACGCATCCCCAACATTAGATAAACACCAAACTCATGCCGTCTGCGCTCGAACTGATACTTGCAGGCAAAATAGATCAAAAAGAACAGAATACCGAGGGTCATCCCATAAAACGCAGGAATCAGAAGCAGGAGTTTGTCAACTGCGTCACTCTCCATTTTCTGCAAAAAGAGCATCACATCTTGAGTGGAGATGGAAAGAATCATGTAAAAGGCAACAATAGAAATCACCAGGGAGCTGAAAAACAGACCGTTTTCCTTTCGGCTGCGGTGGCTGTTCCGAAGAATGAGATTAGAGAACATTTGCGCTGCCCCCTCCCAGTTGCGCCATCACCTTCAGGATGCGCCCGTAGAACTCCTGCTGGCTTTCGTCTCCACGCCGAAGCTCATGAAAGATCACGCCGTCCTGGATGAACAGAATGCGCTTGCAAAAGCTGGCGGCATTGGAATCATGGGTTACCATCAGGATCGTAGCTTGTTCGTCACGATTCAGGCCGGACAGCTTCTCCATAAGACTTCTTGCGTTCTTAGAATCCAGCGCACCCGTCGGTTCATCGGCAAGGATCATTTGGGGATGTAAGATCAGAGCCCTTGCTGCCGCAACACGCTGACGCTGGCCGCCGGACATCTTGGACGGAAACTTATCCAGAACATCAGTGATTTCCAGATAGTCAGCCAACTGCTTCAGCCGCTGGCTGCTTTCTGCTTCGGATACCCCATGCAAGGAAGTCGGGAGCAGGATGTTTTCCCTGCCAGTCAGGTTGTCCAGCAATTCAAAGTTCTGGAATAGATAACCAACTTTTTTGCCACGGTACTCTGCAAGAGCCTTTCCCTTGAGGGATTGCAGAGTATCGCCTTCCACCTGAATGCTTCCACCTGTGGGTTGAATCACAGTCGCAATACAATTGAGCAGTGTGGATTTACCGGAACCGCTGCTTCCCATAATGCCGAGAAACTCTCCCGGCATCACCTGGAAGGTGATCCCATTCAGTGCCTTTGTTTGACTTGGCACATTGCCATAGATTTTTGTTAAATTTTCAATATTCAAAATGGGTTTCATGTGAATACCTCCTATCATTTGTAATAAAATGATAGCATGGGAACACAGCAAATACCACTTACAGTGGTTGTAAGGATTCAAGATATAAGTGGCGGCTCAAGGGGGACGAGCATATATTTTGTAAGAGCATCAGGCGACAATGATAAAATATACCGGATCGCCTCCTTGGCAAACCAGTTCGTTTTAATTGTATCCCAATCAGCAAGTCGGATAATCTCTGCTGTGCCGTTCTCAAAATCAACTGAAATTTCGCCCCATTCGCCGTCGCAGTCTGCTTGATATTCGTAGATTGCGGCGGCGATTTTCTTTTTGCGCTTGGTTTTGGTTTTCTGTTTCAGCCGGACAGCATGGAGCGCACCTTCGGCAACCAGCAGTTCTGTCAGTTTGTCCACCGCTTTCCGGTAGGCTCGCTCTGCACCGCTGGCTGTGCTGCCCTCAAACATAATCGCCAATTCTTCAAAAGTGGGGCGGTTCTTCCATGAGCCAACTCGCCCGCAGGTCATACAGATTGCTAACCGTTTTTCGAGCAAGGTCTGTTCCCGGTAATTCAGCTTCTCAAATGCCCGCTGTACCTTTTCTGCTTGTATGCCGTTCCAGAGGATGTCGGTATAGTTCCAGCTATCGTCAAGGGCTATATCCTCGCCTGTTTCCTCGCCGTCCTCGTCCGTTATATAGAACGGCTGCTGGTTGCGGATTCCACGGACAACTTTCAGATATTCTTCCGCAAGAGCAAGGTCGCAGTTATACTTCTTGGAAAACTGGTTGACCGCATCTTTGGTGTTATGGTACAGCCACGCCATTGATCGCACCATTTTGTAATTGGTCAGAGAGGATACCGACCATTTTTCTTCGCCCATGCGGAAACGGAGCATAGAATCCCAGATGAACGGATAGATGTATGTAGCATACTCCGCACCCTTGGCAGGATCATAGTCCATCAGCTTTTGGAGCATTTGCTCCCGGCAGGAGATCTTTATATCGATAAATCGGTCTGTGTCGTACAGATTGCCGCCGTCCACACTGAGAAAGCCTTTGATGCGCTTGTTGAGCTGCGTTTCGTAGTGGTGCAGAAAGAACGAAAAATATAGCAAATTCTTTTCCCGCAAAGCAGACAGGATATATTCATTCAGACTGTCCACCGCTGGCGGTTCCGGTTCCAGTTGGAAGATGCGCTCTGCCACATAGGGGATGATGCCGTCACCGTGTGGATTAACTTGGTGCTTCGGTATGTATCCGGTCATGTTCCACGAAAAATCATTTAGCATAGCGCACCTCCCTTCTAAGTAATCAGTGGGAATAATTAACCATAATTCCAAGTTTGTCTTGCAGCATTTATATTATCCAGAAGAACAGATGCAGGATTTGCCTCGTAATAGTACGTGCTCATATCCAAAATGCCTTCTTCCATTTCACCCCACTCTGCTGTGCGAGAAACAAAGATTCTATTATATACACACCAATCGCATGTGGTGGTGAAAGCAGCAATATCTGCAAAGTCTTTTGGAAATACAATTCTTCTTCCATTTGATGTTGGCTTAAGATAGTTCTCCATTATTTCTTTGAAATTCTTCAGATCATAATCCGTAGCGTTTTCCAAAGCTTTACAGACAATCAATTCTTCGTGCGTGAATTCTGTAAGTGTTTCTAAATGGTTTGCAAGAATTAGACCATAAATAACGCAAACCTTTGGGCATTCTGCATTTACGGTTTGTTTGAACAGATTGGCTACGATAATAGCCTTTTCCGGGCTGGAGTTTACATAGTTGTAAAGCTCGTTCAATCTTCTTTCGAGATTAAAGCCAGATGCAAGACCGTTCAGTAGATGGCCGAGTTTGAAGGTATTGTATTCAGATAGAAGATCATTTCCTATTCCGCCTACAATTCCCGCAACTGGGTTTACTACGCCCAACACACCAATAGAGCCAGAACGGATTATTTTGGTCATAGGATTGTCCATAACCCGGCTAAGCGCATTCCCAATATCAGTTAAATCATATTTCTGTGCCATTACATATTCCTCATTTCGTCCGTAATTTTGCTTCTTTCTTCAAAGCAGCCTGTCCCATCTCTTTTTCGTAATCACCTTTGGCATAGGCGACATTGCTCAGCGCTCGAAGCATTTTATCCTTTGCCAGCTTTTTCATAACCTCTGCAAGATCAGCGTCCAGAGTACCACGCTTCACATAGCGGTTTATGGTGTTCAGCCGTTTCTCATAAATCTGTTTCACCGGATGATCGTCCGCAAGCTCCCGTTGTTCTCTGCCTTTCAGGTTGCCGATCTGTCGGCAAGTGCGGTGCAGCTTGTCCCCCGGTGCATAGCCGCCGCAGTATTTGGTGTGCCTTGCGTTGGTGGTGAGGAACCACTTGCCGCAGATTTTGCATTTTTTCGGGGCATGACCAACACATAAGCCCTCAAAAAGATCAGACCGGAACATCCCTACAAAGGATACATAGTGCATCCGCTTGACCAGCTTCGCAACTTTTTCGCCGGGACGGATGACCGATATATACTGAACGGAATTATTCAAAGTAGACATCCAGGCATTGCCCTCCGTGATAGAGAACTCCGGCGGAAAATAGTCGCCGAACATTTTTGCAAAACCCTCTGCGGTGCGTTCTGCTTCATTGCCGTCTGATTTTTCTGCAAAATCAAGCATGGCCGTTTGGTATTCCCCAAGGGAGTATGCCAGATGCCCGAAAACTGCGGTATAGCGTTGGAGCATCATCGCATCGGTAAAGTTCTGGATTTCTTCAAATTGCAAAGAATTGGTTGCGGCTTTTATGGCAAACTCCACATATTTCAGCGCATTGTCCACAGTAAAGACTTTTTCAATCCGTTCTCTGTGCTTTGAGATATTCATATAGGAGAACGGCGGTGTTTGACTGAGAATATCGAGCATCGTCAGAGCAGCTTCCTTTGCAATAGGACAGAGTGCAGAAGCATCCTGTCCGGCGTTTAATATTCCAAGCAGCAGATTGATTTTCTCGCATTGCTCGTTCATCTTTGCGATGGTATCCGCAGGGACATTCAGCGCATCACAGGCAAGAGCGCCGACAGGAAGTGTTTTTCCCTCATATATGACCGTATCCTGCCAAAAATCCAATGTCATCAGTTCTTGGTTCATGCTTGCCCCTCCTGTCCTGTTTTTTCATTTTCTTAATTCTATCATGCTAATGTAAAGAAATCTACATCTATCCATAAGTTGTCCTGTTTTTTGAAACGGGGTTGTCCTCCGATTAGCCTGTTTTTTGAAAAATCCGGCATAACCATAGTAGAAGGAGCCAAACCCCTGCCAATCACGGCGGGTGTTTCGTGCTTTCTAAATACTATGAACGGAGGTTTTTCTATGACAATCTATGAAATCATCAAGGCGGCAATCAGCGTAAAGCAAGCCGCAAAACACTACGGGCTGAATGTCAACCGCAATGGTATGGCTTGCTGCCCGTTCCACAACGACAGGCATCCGAGCTTGAAGCTGAACGAGGATTATTTCTTCTGCTTCGGCTGCGGAGCCAAGGGGGATGTAATCGACCTTGTGGCAAGACTGTTCGATCTGAGCAGTTATGAAGCAGCGCAAAAGCTGGCTGCGGACTTCGGGCTTGACCCGAAACCGCCCACTGCCGCAGCTATGGTCAAGCCAAAGCGTCCCTATATCCGTCAGTTCCGGGAGAATGAAATGCTGTGTTTCCGGGTGCTGACGGATTATCTGCATCTGCTGGAAGATTGGAAAATACGATACGCACCCAAGACACCGGAAGATGCTCTGGATGACCGTTTTGTGGAAGCCTGCCAGATGCACTGCTATATCGAATATATGGCAGATGTGCTGACGGTGGGTGATCTGGAAGAACGGGTGGCATTGGTGGACAAGCTGATGCAGGACGACAAAATTGCTTTTCTGCAAGAGTATACCGCACGAAAGAAAAAGGAGGTGGCGCACCGTGGCGAAGAACCGGAAAACGCCTAATATGAATTTTCCTGTCTGGTTTGACGGGCAGAACATCAACGAAGCTCTGTTTTGTGAAGAATTTCTGCATGAGCGCAGAATCATCTTCGCAAACGGAGCTTTTTTCACGCCCGATGGTCGAGTGACGGATGACCTTCCTCTGCGTGGGGAGATTTACGACAAGCTGAAATTTTGTGCCGTGAACAACATCCCACGGAAGATCACCAACATTCTGGAAGTGCTGAAACTGGAAGCGCAGGTGTCTGACTTCCCTCCGGAGCAGGATCGCATCCATGTTGCCAACGGTACGCTGCTCTTGAACGGCACTTTCACCGAAGGCAGACCGGCTATCGTGCGAAGCCGTCTGCCTGTCGGCTATAATCCCGATGCTCCTGCACCGGTGATCTGGCTGAACTTTCTGGATGGGTTGCTTTACGCCGAGGACATTCCAACTTTGCAGGAGTTTATCGGCTATTGCCTGATTCCCTCCAACAAGGGGCAGCGCATGATGGTGATTAAAGGCAACGGTGGCGAGGGTAAATCTCAAATCGGTGCGGTGCTGTCCACCATCTTCGGCACGAATATGAAAGACGGCAGCATCGGGAAGATTTCTGAAAACCGTTTTGCCCGTGCCGATCTGGAACACATCCTGCTGTGCGTGGATGATGATATGCGGATGGAAGCTCTGCGTCAGACCAACTATGTAAAATCCATCGTGACTGCACAGGGCAAAATGGACTTGGAACGCAAGGGCAAGCAGAGTTATCAGGGCTGGATGTTTGCCCGGTTGCTGGCATTCAGCAATGGTGATCTGCAAGCCCTATATGATCGCAGCGATGGTTTTTACCGCAGACAGCTTGTGCTGACCACCAAAGAAAAGCCCATGGACAGAGCCGATGATCCTGACCTTGCAGAGAAGATGAAAGCTGAAGCCGAGGGTATCTTCCTGTGGGCATTTGAAGGCTTACAGCGGCTTGTTGCCAACAACTTTAAGTTTACGGAGAGTGACCGTATCCGGAAAAACCGGGAAGCGGTCAAGCGTGACAACAACAATATCTTTGATTTCATGGAGTCGGAGGGATACATCCGATTGAAAGCGGATGCTTCCATCAGCTCTAAGGATTTCTATGAAATCTACCGGATGTGGTGTGAGGAAAACTCCCTTGCACCGCTGAAAGCCCGTAGCTTCAGCGATGCCATGATTGCCAATGCCGGGAGATTCAATCTGGAGCATTGCAACAACATCACCAACTCTGCCGGACGGCGGGTGTGGGGCTTTATGGGCGTGGAAGCTGTGGCAAGACCTCATATAAATGGATTTTACGATGTTTCGCCGTGTACGTACGTACCGGAGGACTGGCGGGATTGATTTTGCCAGTCATGCTCTGTACGTATGTACGCAGCATTTACCCCTGTTTTCTTCCGTTATAGGAAACAGCAGCTTTCAAAGCTGACCTGTTTTCGGGCATTAAAAATCAATGGTAATGGAAACAGCAAAGTTTTTGACCGCAGGACGAAACTATTTCACGAAATCGTGCTTCTCTGAACCGTGTACCCTGTTCACGGAACAATGGGTGTTTTCACTGTTCCAGACCAAACCACACAAAACGGCAAAGTGGGATATGGTCATATATGGACAGGACATCACAAGCGAAATTCTGGACGGATTTCGGAGATTGCAGATTTTTCACTGTTCGGTGCATCCACTCCACCTTGGAGCGCAGAGGTTGCACCGACACATGAACTGAATTATGGAGGATTTTATCAATATGAATATACGCAACGAAATAAAGGCACAGATCATCCGTGCCGGGATGACCATGCAGGAAGTTGTTGACCTGCTCTCGGACGAGTACGGATGGAGCGACAGCGTTTCCAACCTGTCCGCAAAATTACAGCGGGAAAGTATACGATACAAGGAAGTATTGGAGCTTGCCGCTGTGCTTGGTTACGACATCGTATGGCAGAAAAGACGGGAGAAGTGATACCCCGGCAACAGCCCTCCGCATCTCCCGTCCCCATAGGCGCACCGCAGTGCTGCCCATGGACAGGCAGTGAAAGATACGGTTTTCGCTGCCATCGTCTGCAAGAAATGTTCCGCAGAACAGCTTCATGCAGACGGGCTGACCAAGGTAAAAGGCGCAGACATTTTGCCTTGGTCAGCAGAGGTCACCGCAGTGACCGCATTCCCCCTCGGGAGAGCCCTCGGAGAGCCCACGGCACTTTGTAGCCAGCATGGATGAAAGTGTAATAGTGGGTTATTACACTTTGAAAAAGTGCCGTTCCTCAGCCCTCCGCTGTCTGCAAATCTTAAAGAAAGGACAAAAATCTATGGCAAGAAATGATGGAATTGATCGTACCTTAGCCAGAAATCAGGACTTGGAAACTCCGGATGATGTGACAAAAGTACAGGAACACAATGAGCGTGAAAAAGACCGTTATTCCAATGTGGACATCGTGCCGGAACGTACTGCGCTGAATGTTCACTTCAAGTCTCCCACTGACGATTATGTAAAAATGTTTGAGCAGATGGAGCAGGACAAGATCATCTCCACCAGAGGGCTGAAACCGGATGCCGTCAAATATGGCGAGTTGGTTTTCGATGTGAACTCCGCTTATTTCTACAACCACGGCGGCTATGAGTTTGCAAAACAGTTTTATGCCGATGCCTATAAAGCCGCCGTGGAGATCGTGGGCGGTGAGCAGTATATCCTCTCCGCTGTAATGCATGCCGACGAGCGCAACCGGGCAATGTCGGAAGCTCTGGGTGAGGATGTGTACCACTATCACCTTCATGTGGTTTATATCCCGGTGGTGGAGAAACAAATCCTGTGGTCGAAGCGATGCAAGGATGAATCCCTCCGGGGAACGGTAAAGGAAACGATCACACAGGTCAGCCGCAGTAAGAAGTGGGAATCCAAACCCGTTCTTGATGAAAACGGAAATCCTATGTTGAACGCAAAAGGGAAAAAGATTTTGAAGTCGTCCTACAGTGTGCTGCAGGATGACTTTTTCAATTTCATGCGAAACGCTGGTTATACCGATGTAGAGCGTGGAGAATGTGGCAGCACCGAAGAACATCTGACGGTGACACAGTTCAAGGTACAGGCCGAACAGCAGCGTTTGGAAGCTGTGACCGGACAGGTGGCACAGGCCGAGCAGAGCTTAGCGGATGCCAAAGCTGCCACGGAGAAGCAGAAAAAGAAACTGGAAGCTCTGAAAAAGGAAACTCAGGCTGCTAAGTCTGTTGCTATGACTGCACATGAGATTGAGTCGATGGGCAAGAAAAATCCCATTACGGGAAATGTTACCATGACGGCGGATGAGTGCCGCACGCTAAAGGATTATGCGGTCAGCAGCTTTGCGGAAAAGTCTGAGAAGCTGAAATACAAGCAGAAATTCGAGCAGGCAGATAAAAACGCAAAGATATGGAAAGACCGTTTTGAAAAACTGAACAAAGACTATGAGGAGCTGAAACAAAAAGCCCAGCCTTTCCTGGATGCGATTGAGATTGCATCTGAAAAGGTCTGGGCTTTTATCAATGCCATCCTCGCCAGGGGAAAGGAACTGTATGAACACAAACACCCTGCCCGCAATCGTGGACAGGACATGGAAATTTAAGAAAGGAACTATTTGCCTATGAAGAAAACCGTAGATGAAATTAACAAGATGATTATGGAAGATGCCCCGATGGAAGAAATCAACGATGCCATCGGCTATATTGATATTTGCTCCTGCTTCGATCCGATTTTTGAGCCGCCTATTGATTTTCTGGAAGAATGCCGCAAGCGTTGGGAAGCGGCACAGTCCTCTTTCTGCAAAACCATTGAGTGCAAGATCGGAAACACATGGTATGTGATTGAAACGGAGTGTGATGGAAATGAGCCACTTACCGACAAGGTAAAACGGCTCATTTTTTCTGACAAGGGGGTGATTTGTTAATGACTGCGACACAAAAGCATGATATAATTCCAATATGCACAACGGTACTGTCGGCTGACCAACCACCGAAGGAGGATATTATGTTGGATCAGCAGAAAATTACCATTCTCTATTGCCGTCTGAGCAACGAGGATGCCCAGGAAGGCGAGAGTAACAGTATCGCAAATCAGAGAGAGTATTTAACCCGATATGCCCGTGACCACGGGTATACAAACCTGAAAATTCTGGTGGATGACGGTTATACGGGGACGAACTTCAATCGTCCCGGTGTGCAGGAAGGCTTTGAGCTTGTCAAGCAGGGGCTTGTGGGCTGCTGGCTGGTCAAAGACCTCAGCCGCTTTGGTCGTGACTATCTGACTGTTGGACAATATACGGATATTATCTTTCCGAGTTATGATGTCCGCTTTATCGCTATAAATGATGGCGTAGACAGCAACCGGGGAGACAGCGAGGGCTTCGCCGCAATCCGTAATCTGTTCAACGAGTGGTATCCCCGTGATACCAGCAAGAAAGTCCGTGTCAGTTTGCGGCAGAGAGGAACCAGTGGGAAGCACATGGGCAAACCGCCCTACGGATACCGCTGTGACCCGGAGGACAAGGATCACTGGATTCTGGATGAAGAAGCGGCTCCGGTAGTCAAGCTCATCTTCGACCTTTGCATTGACGGCAAAGGCCCGGAGCAGATTGCAAGGATTCTGGAAGAAAAGCAGATTATGACCGCAAAGGCACTCTATGCCAAGCGAAAGAAAAAGCCGATGCCGGAAAGACCGTACCACTGGGGCAACCAGTCCATTGCAGGGATTTTGGAACGGCAGGAGTACACAGGCTGTACCTGCAACTTCAAGACTTATTCCAAGTCCTACAAGCTGAAAAAGCGGATTCCCAATGAGCCGGAGAATATGTTTTATCTGCCGGACACACAGGAAGCGATTGTATCTCAGGCACAGTTTGACAGGGTGCAGGAACTGAGGAAAAACAAACGCCGCCCCGCAAAAGCGGAACGGCAGGGATTGTTCTCCGGGCTTCTGTTTTGTGCCGATTGCGGCGGCAAGCTCCACTTTGCCACAAGCAAAAGCTTTGAGGGCAAGCAGGATCACTACGTCTGCAACAACTACAAGAGCAACCGTGGTACTTGTACTGCCCACTATATCCGGGAAGATGTGCTTCGTGAAATCGTTCTGGAACGCATCCGGGCAGTCAATGAGTATATCCGAAGCGATGTGGACGGTTTTCAGGAGGAATGGCTGCAATGCCGCAGGACTGACCAGGAGCGCAGCATCCGGGATGACAAAAAGAAGCTGGAACAGGCAAAGAAACGCCTTGCCGATCTGGATGTCATCATCGCCCGGCTGTACGAGGACTATGTTCTTGGAAATCTCAATCAGGACAGATACAGAAAGATGTCTGCGGACTATGAAGCGGAGCAGGAACGGTTAAAGCTCGAAATTGAAGTTATCGAAGAATGGGTGGAACAGCGGGAAGAAATGAACGACGGTCTGGATGCCTTTATCGCCCTGACACAGAAATATGTGGATGTGGAGGAGCTGACACAGACCATCGTGAACGAGTATATCAAGAAAATCATCGTCTATGCCCCGGACAAATCCAGCGGCAAGCGCAAGCAGAAAGTGAAGATTTTCTTCAACTTCGTGGACGATGTAGATATTCCCGTTATTTCCGAGCCTATCATCACGCAAACAACCTATGAACACAGAAAAACGGCGTGACCTTCGGGTCACACCGTTCTCTGCGACAAAATAGTTACTTGTCACTATTAAGCCTTGGTTTCCTCCTTTTTGTGCGCCTGCGGCAATACTCTCCGCTCGGAAAGAGCGTACCGCTGCGCGGTTCGTGTGCACCGGAAAGCGAGTGCAGAGAAAAACCGCCGCCGGTCAGCCAACCCATTACGCAATTCCTAATTCCTGCTTAAAATCCTTCTCGATGTACCATCTGATAGAGCAGCGCATTGACGATGGACGCGGCTACATTCGAGCCGCCCTTGCGGCCTCGTGCGATGATATACGGCGTGTCCCCGCCGATGAACAGCTCCTTCGCCTCGACCACGTTGACAAATCCGACCGGCACACCGATGACGAGCGCAGGCGCGACAATGCCTTCCTCAATCAACTCATGCAGACGGATGAGCGCGGTCGGCGCATTGCCGATGGCGAAGATGAGCGGACCTTCAAATTTGGCGGCGTGCTCCATCGAAACGACCGCCCGCGTGACACCGCGCGCCTTGGCCTCGCGTGCCACCTGCTCATCCGCCATCAGGCAGACCGCCTTTCCGCCGAGCTTTGCCAGCGTCACCTTGCTCACCCCGGAGAGCGCCATATTGGTATCGGTAACCACCGTCGCCCCTGCCGCAAGTGCGGCTTTTGCCTTTTCGATCACGTCCGGCGAAAACGCAAGGCTGTCCGCATAGTCAAAATCCGCCGTGGTGTGAATGACGCGCTTGACTACCTCGGCGATGCCCGCCGGAAACGTGCGCTCGCCCAGCTCGGCGGTGATGATTTCAAACGACCGCTTTTCAATGTCCTGCGGCTTCATGTATCCATTCAAAATTCGATTCCCTCCCGCGCAGCGATGCCCTTTTCAAACGGGTGCCGCTGCATTTTCATTTCTGTAATGTAGTCCGCGTGTGCCTGCAGCGCTTCGGACGGCCCCCGTCCGGTCAGTACGACCTCGAGCGTTTCCGGCTTGGTCTCAAGAAATTTTACGACCATTTTCTCATCCAGAAAGCCGCACGAGATTGCCGCGCAGACCTCATCCAGCACGAGCAGCCGCGCGTGCTCCCGCACGGCAAAGCCGGTTGCCGCATCGAAGGTGCGGGTGAGCGCGTCCGCTGTCTCCCGCTTCTCCGCATCCGTCATGCGGAACGAGAACTTGCCGACCGGATTGGCTGCCATAACGGTCACGTCGGGCAATTTCGCCAGCACGCGGCACTCGCCCGAAGTCCCATCCTTGAGAAACTGCGCGAACACGACCTTGTTTCCGCGACCCGCGCAGCGCACGGTCAGTCCGACCGCCGCCGTGGTTTTGCCCTTGCCGCCGCCGCAGTACAGGTGAATGAGTCCTGTCATGCTTTTCCCTCCATTATGCGGTAAATCCACTCCATATCGAGCGATTTTCGCACCGAATCCGCCAGTTTGTCGTACTGCTGCTCCTTGTAGGCGTGCGTGTCGAGCGCTTCACCGGTGAGCGTCACACCCTTCTTTTTCGCCAGTGCTTGTGTCGTCCGCAGCGCCGCCTCCGGCGCATCGAACACACCGTGCAGATAGGTGCCGAAGGCGTTTTCCGTCTGACAGCCGTCCTCGATTTCACCTTCCCTGCGAAGCAATCGAACGAGCGGCTTTGCACTCGCGTCGCGCACGGTTTCGCCCATGTGAATCTCGTAGCCCTCGACCGCCAGACCGCTCAAATCGGACAGCACACCGTCAATCTCAAGCAGCGTGCCGCGCGTCTGCGTCGTGGTCTTGCTCGAGCGGAACACCGTGTCGATCGGCAGCAGACTCATGCCGCGCAGACTGCCGCCGCCCTCGGTATTGTCCGGGTCGGAGACCGTGCGTCCCATCATCTGGTAGCCGCCGCAGATGCCGAAAACCGGCGTGCCTGCCGCGTGCGCCTTGAGAATCTGCGCCTCCATGCCGCTCTCGCGCAGCCACCGCAGGTCTGCCAGCGTGGACTTGGTGCCCGGCAGGATAATCAGGTCGGCTCCGGCAAGCTGCGCCGGTTTGTCCGCGTACGCGACACTCACGCCGGATACACGCGAAAGTGCGGAAAAATCCGTAAAATTGGACAGTCTCGGCAGCTTTACCACCGCAATGTTCACCAGTGCGGGAGCAGCCTTTGCGTCCAGACGCTCGGACAGGCTGTCCTCATCGTCGATGTCAAAATGACCGTACGGCACCACGCCGATGACCGGCTTGCCGGTCAAATCCTCGAGCTGCGTCAGACCCGGCCGCAGAATCTCCACGTCACCGCGGAATTTGTTGATGATGAGACCGTGAATGCGCGCCTGCTCGTCCTCATCGAGCAGCTTGACCGTGCCGTACAGCGACGCGAACACGCCGCCGCGGTCTATATCACCGACCAGCAGAACGGGTGCATCCACCAGCTTCGCCAGACCCATATTTACAATATCATCCTGCTTGAGATTGATCTCCGCCGGACTGCCCGCCCCCTCGATCACGATGATGTCGTTCTCGGCGGCAAGGCTGTCAAATGCGTCCTTGATCATGGGCAAAAGCGCCTTTTTATGCCCCCAATATTCGCGCGCGGTGCGGTTTCCCTGCGCCTCGCCCATGATGATGACCTGCGAGCCAACATCGCTCGTCGGCTTGAGCAAAATCGGGTTCATACGCACATCGGGCGCGATGCCCGCCGCCTCGGCCTGCACGACCTGCGCGCGGCCCATCTCCCTGCCGTCCGCCGTGATGAACGAGTTAAGCGCCATGTTCTGTGACTTGAACGGCGCAACGCGGTAGCCATCCTGCCGGAAAATCCGGCACAGGGCCGCGCAGAGAAGGCTTTTGCCTGCATTCGAGCACGTTCCCTGTATCATAATTGTCTTTGCCATTTTACACCTCACATTGGGTATAATTAGTAATGATTTGCAGTAACCGCTCACTTGCTTCTCTCGTTTTTACCGCAACGCGATAGTATCCCGCCGAAAGTCCGCGATAATTATCGCAGTTTCGTATCATTATGCCGTGTTCAGCGAGTTTCTTGTGCAGTCCGATATCGTTTGAGCGGAACAGCAGGAAGTTGGCCTCGCCCGGAAAGACGGTCAGTCCGCAGGCTGCAAGTCCGTCGGATAAAAACCTGCGTTCCTTGGCAATGCGTTTGGCGGTTTCCGTGGCCCAGTCCGGCTCGTTTGCCGCCGCGACGGCGCACGCCTGCGCGATGACCGACACGTTCCACGGCTGTCCGGCATGGTATAATTTCTCAATCAACGCCGCGTCTGCCGTCATGCACCAGCCGAAGCGCACACCGGGCACGGCGTACATTTTCGTGTACGCACGCAGGATAATCAGACCGGGATTGGATTCCAGCAGGTCTTTCAGTGTGTGTTGCGCGGCGTCCTCCAGAAAGTCATTGAAACACTCATCCACAACCGATTTTACGCCATTTTCTGTGCATTTTCGGACGATTTCCCGCAGAAGTTCCGGTTGGGCGGTTCGCCCGGTCGGATTGTTCGGATTGCAGAGATAAACCGCATCCAAATCCGATGAAATCTCGTCCAAAATGCGTTCTGTGAGCGCAAAACCGTCCGTTTCCCGCAGATCATGCACCCGAATCTCCGCACCTGAGAGCGTGCGCTCGTACTCCGCAAAGGTCGGTGCAGTGAGAAGTACCTTGCGCGGTTTCAGCACCGCCGCCAATCGGTCGAGCACATCCGCCGCACCGTTGCCGCAGTACAGAAAATCCGGATTGACGCCTTCTCTCGCACCAATCGCCTGCCGCGCGGCGCGGCAAAACGGGTCGGGATACTGCGTGCAGTTATCCACAGCCCTGTGCATGGCCACGCGTACCGCGTCCGGTATGCCGAACGGATTGATGTTCGCGGACAGATCGAGCGGCGCGAAGCCGTGGCGGTCGATGTAGGTTTGGATATCGCCGCCGTGGACATAGGTTGGCAATGTTGTCACCCTTTCAAATACGAATTTTCTCTCTCGCACAGCGTCCTAACTTTTTACGATCAGGCGGATTGCACAGCACAGCACCAGCGCAAACACGCTTGCCGCCGTCATCAGATCGACCGTTGCGAGAATATCCGTGCGGTCTACGCGGCGGATCGGATCACCGAAGGCGGCCTTTTTAACGACTTTGCCGAAGTAGCTGGCATCGCCGCCGAGCTGGATGTGCAGCGCGCCCGCGCACGCGGACTCGGTCTGACCGGCGTTCGGACTTTTGTGCTTATTGCGGTCTCGGCGGTAAATCCGCAGCGCATTTCGGTTATCGAGATGCAGCATTCCGGCACCGGCGATCATGCACAGTGCGGACAGTCTGGCAGGAATAAAGTTGAATAAATCATCCATTTTTGCCGAAAGCTTGCCGAAATACTCGTATTTATCGTTATGATATCCGACCATGGAATCCAGCGTGTTGACCGCCTTGTACAGCATGCCGAGCGGCGCTCCGCCGATGAGCATGAACACGAGCGGCGAAACCACACCGTCCGTCAGGTTCTCAGCTACGGTCTCGACAGCGGCCTTGATAACGCCCTCCTCGGACAGCTCTGCGGTGTCGCGGCCGACGTACCACGCGATGGCCTTGCGCCCCTCCTCGAGCGACTGCTTAACCGCGCCGTAGACATGATAACCGGCGTCCGCAAGGCTTTTTCGTGCGAAAATCATCCAGCAGAGCAGCGTTTCGGCGGTAAAACCGAGCCAGAAGTTCACATGATACAGCCAGCGCAAAAGGAAAAACGGCACGGCAAAGCTCATACCGCAGGTGATGAGCCAGAGTAAAATTCCGGCGAATGTCAGTGCCGCGGGCGTTGCGGGAAAGATGCGGCGCAGTACTTTTTCAGCCGCTGAGATGAGTTTTCCGACCGCACATACCGGATGCGGCAATTTTTTCGGGTCTCCGAGCAGCCAGTCGAGCGCGAAGCCGAGCAGCACGGCAAGGGTTATCGTCATGGTTGTTCTCCTTTGATGAATTGCGGCACGCCTGCGATCACGCGCACGACTGCATCTGCTTTCTGTGCCAAAGCACAGCACAGGCGACCAACCGTTTCACGCCAGTTTTCGTCCGCACGGTCGATGGGAACGATGCCGCAGCCGATCTCATCGCAGGTGATAACGTGTCCGCACAGCGTATCTGCGAGTGACAGCGGGTCTTTGTCTTCCTTCAGCATTTTTCGCACAATTTCGTGCAGATTTTCAATTCTCGGCAGGTCTGCATACAGGTTTTCGGCAACTTTTCGTTTCCCCTGATATGCCCCGCCAATGATGAGCACGGTCATAAAATCAGTCCTCCAATCGCTGCTGCCGCAAGCGTGATCAGTTCCGACAGCGAGATGCAGAATCCCGCCAGGTCTCCGGTTACACCGCCGAACACGCGGCGGCTTATGTGCTCATGCACAGCATACCACGCAACGAGCACGATAACGAGCACTTTCGCCGCAGCAAGCGCGTGCGGCACGCGGTATATCCACAATCCGAGAAGCACCGCAAACAGAACAAATTCAGCAATTAACATGCGCGATACCGCGCGTTTATCGCTGTTTTCCGCAAAGATATGTGCGAGTCCGCTGTCTTTTGCGCACGGTGATGCAACCACCTTACGGCCGCCCATTGTCCGTGCAAAAGCAAATCCTGTGCATGCCAGCGGAAGAAGCACAGGCCGATCGTAAATCTGGGCAAAACAGCCAACCTCGGCCAGTAGGAATGCCATCAGCCAGAGCGGCCCAAACGCGCCAACGTGCGGGTCCTTGAGAATGTTCAGCCGCTTTTCTCGGTCACCGAACGAGCACAGCGCGTCGCAGGTGTCGCACAGGCCGTCCAGATGAATGCCGCCGGACACTGCCAGAGGAATCAGCGCTGCGATCACAGCGTAAAACACGCCTGCCGCGCCGAAATGCACGCAAAATGCGAACCAGAACCACTCTATCGCACCGATCAGCACACCGATGAGCGGCAGGAAGCCAAGTGCCCACCGCATGGTCTGTTTTTCCCAGTTCACTTGCGGAACAGGTATCGCAGAATACATTGAGAACGCGACCCAAAGTCCGCTGATTACACTTTTCACGGCTGTTTTCCCTCCTTTACCGGCAGTAAAATCCCGCATACCGATTCATATACCGCGTCTGCTTTCCCAGTTAATTTCTGGTGCAGTTCTCCTAAAATCCGGATATACTGCATGGTCTCCGGCGGGTACGGCACGCCGTCCGCAAAGATTTCGTTGGAAACGATAACCAGCGTTTCACAGTATTTTTGCAGATTATCCACGCCTGCAACAATGCTGTCGAACGCCGATCCTGCGCCTGCGCCTTCCGGCGCAAACAGCTCGTTTGCCAGCAGATTGCCCAAATCCTCGAGCAAAATTCCGTCGTATTGCTGAGAGAGCCTGAGATTCGCTAAGTCAAGTGTTCTCTCTACCGTAGCGAACCCCTTTCCCGCACGAAGCGCCCGATGCCGCGCAATCCGCGCCTCTGCAGACTTGCCGAACGGCTGCATGGTCGCCAGATATAATCGACTCTGTGCTTTTTCACACACCAGTCGTTCCGCGTGCTCCGACTTGCCCGAAGCCGCTCCGCCGGTCACTAAAATCAGCATTTTCGCTCCCCTTTCTGAATTAGACTTGCAATCCGCTCTGATTTTCGATACAATAACTTTATCCGAGTAAGTTGAGGTAAGAAAAAATGGAGCTGCATTACGATATCACCAAACAGGATTTCATTGATTTTAATTTGAATTATTACAACAATAATGCGATTGTTCAACGCAGCATTCGCACCATGAGAATCGCCACCGCGGCTATTGTCATTCTCGGCGGCAGTGCGCTCATGTACTGGCTGCATACGCTCACGCCGGTTTCCATCGCGGTTTACGTTGCGCTCGCTGCCGTCTGCTTCTGGGGCACACCGCGCTATATGCGTCATAAAATGATCAAAAATATCGAGAAAATCCTCAAGAACGCAAAGAATAAACAGCTTTGCGGACCGAAAACGCTCACGCTGCGTGAAAGCGAATTCGAGCTGTCCGGCGAGAACGAAGATACCGTTTACCAGTATTCGGCCGTTCAGCGCACCGCAACCGATGACAAGCATTATTATGTTTTTGTTGATGAATTCTCCGCGGTCATCGTGCCGTTCTCAGCGTTTGAAAACGATGCGCAAAAGCAGGAGTTCTACAACAAAATCACCGCAAATATCGCAGATGAAGCGCTGAAATGCTAAGAATTTGAACCGTAAGCACCGAGTTAACGCTCGGTGCTTTTTGCTGCACGCAGTATTCCTGTAAAGAATGCGGGCAGATCGCATTTATCGGCGTTACACACAATATTTATATAAAAATTTGTGCTATCTGTCAGACAAACAACTACTTTTGCGGCTGATATGCCTCTATTCCAATGTCCGCGAAGCTCACCATTTCCCGATATGGCGCCAGTGCCAGGTCCAAAAGTGCCACGCCTGCCGCCGCGCCTGTCCCCTCCCCGAGATGCATGCCCGCCGTCAGGAACGGCCGCTTGCCGAGTGCATCGAGCAGCAAAATGCTCGCCGGTTCGTCCGATCTGTGCGCTGCGACCATAAAATGCACAGACTGCGGGCACAATCGCACCGCGAGAAGCGCCGCCGCGCACGAAATCACGCCGTCCAGCACGACCGGGATGCGCTGTGCCGCCGCACCCAAATACAGACCGCACAGACCCGCGATATCCAAACCGCCAACCTTATGCAGCACGTCGATCGAGTCATTCGGGTCGGGTTTGTGAAGCGCCAGCGCCGCCTCAATCACCGCGATTTTCCGCTCCAGACCGGCCGTTGACAGACCCGCTCCGCGTCCTGTGACCGCCGCAGCCTCCGCGTCGGTGAGCGCCGCCGTGACTGCCGCACTCGTAGTCGTGTTTCCGATGCCCATTTCGCCGCCAATGAGCAGCGAATATCCCTTTTCGGCACACATTTCTGCCATTTTAATACCGATTTCGACCGCTTCGAGCGCCTCTTTCCGCGTCATGGCAGGCTCATGCGCAAGGTTTGCAGTTCCGCGCCGAACGGAAAATTGCAGCACTTTTTCGCTCTTTATCGGCTGTGCAACACCTATATCGACCGGAAACACGTCCATTCCGAGCTGTTTTGCCATTAGACACACGGTGGACTCGCCGCGGCCCATATTTTCCGCGACCGTTGCTGTCACCTCCTGCCCACACTGCGTCACGCCCTCGGCGACCACGCCGTTATCCGCGCAGAAAACAACCGCCGCGCGTCTGGAAATATCCGGCACCGGCTGACCGAGAATACCTGCAAGCTGCACGATCGCGTCCTGCAGAAGCCCCAGTCCGCCGAGCGGCATGGCAATATTTGCAAAGCGGTTTTGCGCCGCCGTCATGCTTTTTTCATCCAGCGGCCGGATGGCAGAAATAGTCTGTTCAAGTGTCATTTTCCGCTCCTTTCTGCGCATTTCCGGACAAAATTCGCAACAATTTCAGTTTTCGCACGGAAATACAAATGTGGAAATCCTGCATAGAGCGTATCCGATGCAAAGCCGCAGTCCCACGCGCGCCCGTTTGGCTTGACCGCATGAAAATCTGTGCCATTATCCACAGCCTGTGCATAATGAAACTCGTGCACAGGAAATTGTCCACCGGCTTCGCACAGCAGGTTATCACTGTTTGCCGTGAGCATGACATAGCCGAACGGCTGCAACCTGCGCGTCATGTGCGCCGAAGTCGGCAGCACCCCTGCCATTTCCGCGCCGTCGAGCGACTGCATCAGATAAAGAAATCCGCCGCATTCTGCAACTGTCGGTAAACCGTTTTGAATCGCTTTTTTGATAGAATTTCGCATGATTTCATTCTCTGAAAGCCGTTTTTCATACAATTCCGGATAGCCGCCGCCGAGATACAGACCATCGATATTCTCCGGCAGCCGCTCGTCTGTGAGCGGCGAAAACGGCACAAGCTCTGCCCCCAGCTCGCGCAGCACATCGAAGTTATCCTCATAATAGAAGCAGAATGCGCGGTCCTTCGCTACCGCGATCCGCACCGGAAAATCGGTCACACGAGCGAGCGGCATGTGCGTATCGGTCAGCGGTTTCGCCGTCTGTGCTAATGCACACAACGCGTGGAGGTCAATGCCCTCCTCTGCCGCATCCGCGAGCCGATCAATTTTCTCACGCAGGTCGGACAGCTCATCCGCCGTCACCAGACCGAGGTGGCGGTCAGGTATTTCGGCCTCCGGAACCGGCGGCAAAAAGCCGAGCACAGGCAGTCCCGCTTTCCCTGCAATTTGTTTGTAAAACGAGTACATTCCCGCCGAAACGCCGTTCAAAATCACTCCTGCGAGCGTATTTTTCGCAAATGTGCGGAACCCGTGAATCTGTGCCGCAAGCGACAGCGACTGCCCCTTAGGCCGCACGATCAGCACCGCAGGCGTGCCGGTTGCGCGGGCCAGATGCGCCGCCGAAGCCGTATCCGTCGTACCGGAAACGCCGTCGTAAAAGCCCATGACGCCCTCGATCACACCGAGACCGTCCGGCCGGATATGCCGCGCAAGCTGACTGCAAATACCGGCCTCGTCCTCGAAAAAAAGGTCTAAATTGCGGCTCGGAACGCCCAAAACCGCCGTGTGGAACATCGGGTCGATGTAGTCCGGACCGCACTTGAATGCGTTGAGTGTTACGCCGCGGCGCTGCAGCGCCCGCAGAATCGCGGTCGTGACCGTCGTCTTGCCGCAGCCGCTGCCGGTGCCCGCAAGCAGCAGTCTTGGTGCATTATTTTGTGTCATTTTCGGCCCTCCCGGACAGAATAAACACCGGATTGTTCGCAGTCAGCATGGTATACGCGCCGACCGGCTTACCGCGCGTGGCCGCCAACTGTGTGACCTCAATGTCAGTAAATCCCAATTCTTTCAAAGCCGTCTGCGCCGCAAACAACGTCTCGAGCGCAATCGCGTTCACGACCACGCGGACTTCCGGATTTTTCTTCTTAGCAAGTGCCAGAATCTCCCGCATTCTGCCGCCGCTCCCGCCGACGAACACGCAGTCCGGTGCCGGAAGGTTCTCCAGTGCCTCCGGCGCAGGTCCTTCAATGATTTTCACATTGTATCCGCCGAGTTTTATGCGGTTTTCGTGCAAGAGCGCGACCGCTTCCGACTTTCGCTCGACAGCGTAAACCGTGCCGTCGCTGGCCTTGCGCGCCAGCTCGAGCGTGACCGCGCCAGTGCCCGCACCCACGTCCCAGACCGTGTCGGTCGGTCGGACAGTCAGGCGGTTCACCGACACCCACCGAACCTCTTCCTTGGTCATCGGCACCTTTCCGCGCGTGAGCATTTCATCTCGAATCGGTTCGTTTTTGTTCGCCGCACGCGGGTTTTCGATCAGCAGAACCGCTAAATCCGGGCACGAAAGCTGCGCGATCTCTGCGGCTGTGCCGTGCACAATCCGCTCATTTTCCGCGCCGAGGTTTTCCCCGAGATGAACGGGCAGCGCGCCCAATCCCGCGTCCGTAAGGCTGTTGCAAACCGCCTGCGCGTTGTTCTCGCCGCCGGTCAGCGCAAATGTTGCCGCATGGTAACTTACGGCACCGAGAATATTTCCTGTGCGACCGTGCAGGCTCTTAAAACACAGATTTTCGTAGGAAATGCCGCATTTCGCGCACATATACTGCATGCTTGACAATCCCGGCATGAGTGTTACCCCGCCGTATGGCAGGAGCCGCTCACGCAGCTTTCCGGCCGCGCTGAAGAATCCTACGTCGCCGGAAACCAACAGCGCCGTGTGCCGGGCATTACCGGAAATTGCCCGCTCAGCCAGCTCTGAGAACGCGCAGACCTCCGCCTTGGGCGACAGCGATGCGAGCCGTTTTGTGGCAAATACTTTCTCTGCGGCTGCAAGCGTGCGGACGGCTTCGCCGGTCAGCGTGTCCGCCGTGCCCATGCCTGCGCCGATGATGAAAAATTCCCGCTGCTGCTTTTCGTTCCGTAAACCGAGCAATTCCGTCAAAAACACCTGCATCTGCGCCTGATTTTTGCCGTTTTCCATACGCGGACGCGCAATGACCAGTACCTTTGCGCCGACCTCCTCGGCTGCCGCGACCTTCTCCGCAAAGCCGCCGGACACGCCGGTATCCTTGGTCACGAGAATTTTTGCGCCGGTCTCGCGCAGCAGCGCCGCGTTCATCGCCTGCGAAAACGGACCTTGCATGGCGATGATGTGCGCGCCCGGGAAGCCGAGTGCAGCGCACTTTTCGAGCACCGTGGCGGTCGGCAGCACGCGCGGGAACAGCCGCGTTTGGAAGTCCTGCACCGCCGTGTACGCTTCCAGTTCTTTACTTCCTGTGGTGAGCAGGACCGCGCCCTCGTGCGCGTTCAGCCAGTCCACTGCAGCGGCTGTGTCCAGCACGATTTCGCAGTTCTGATAAGGCAGGGCAGGCCGCAGCAGCCGCTCGTAGCGTGCGCCCGATTTCGCGCAGGCCGCCCGCAGATTGTCGGTCACAGCCGCTGCATACGGATGCGTTGCGTCGATGAGCAGCGTATCCGAGGTCAATCGTTTTTCCATCTCCCGCTCATCCAAGCGGCCCTCGTGAACCGTGATTCCCGCCATCGGCTCCATCACCGCCGCACCATACTCTGTGGCAACGAAAACATCTGCCTGCACGCTCTTTTTCGACAAAAACCGGCACAAATCGTGTCCTTCTGTCGTACCGGAGAAAATCATCAGCTTCATACGCCGCGATACCCCCTCGGCGTGACCATGCGGCCGTCCATCACGCGCGTACGGCTGTTTCCGACAAACACGGTGGTCAGCATATCGACCTGTGTATCACGCAGCTCACCGAGCGTTGTAAGCGTGCAGCTTTCGCCTTCTCGGCCAATGCTGCGCACCAGACCGCAGACAGTCTCCGGCGGTACAATCTCCAGCAGAATATCGCAGGCACGGCGCAGATGGTCGGTGCGTTTTTTGCTCGACGGATTGTACAGCGCGATGCAGAAATCGCCGGCCGCCGCGCCGCGCAGACGCTGCTCGATCTTGTCCCACGGCGTGAGCAGGTCGGACAGGCTGATGCACGCAAAGTCACACGTCAGCGGCGAGCCGAGCACGGCGCCGCCCGAGCAGGCCGCCGTGATGCCCGGAATGACCTCGACCTCGAGGTTCGGCTCGTGCTCGCAAAGCTCGAGCAGCAGGCCGGCCATGCCGTACACACCGGCGTCTCCCGAGGACACGACCGCGACCGTTTTGCCCTGTTTTGCCGCCTCAACCGCCGCTTTGCAGCGCAAAACCTCGCGCGTCATGCCGGATTCGATGCGTTCCTTGCCCGAAATGAGGTTCTCGATCAAATCGAGGTACAGGCCGTAGCCTGCCACACAGTCACATTTTTCCAGAGCACGCACCGCGCGCAGCGTCATCTGCTCCTCGCCGCCCGGCCCAATGCCGATGCAATACAGCTTCATACTTCGCCCTCCCGTTCTTCAAAGCACACGCGCCAGTCCGGCACAGCGACAGCCGCCGTCACGCCGTTCTGCGCGAATTTATGCAAGATAAGTGTGCCGTTCTGTGCCGCGCACACAGCCGCGCGTTCGCACACATTATCGACGCCAACGGTCTGCTGCACGAACGCCGACCGGCTGAATTCGCCTTGTGCGTCCTGCAGCTGCTCGGCCGTAAAGGTACGGAACGGCAGTCCGTGTTTTTCGCAAAACAGCAGCAAACCCGGCTCATCCTGCTTGATATCAATGCTCGCCGCGCCGCAAATCGCCTGCCAGGGCAGCTTTTTCGATGCAAGCGCCGCCTGAACTGTCTGCTCGATGGCATCTGCGCTCGTGCCCTTGCGGCAGCCAATGCCGAGATATGCAATCCGCGGCACGAGATGCAGCGTGTGTGCAAACGGCTGTGCGTCTGTGCGAAATCCAATCGTGAACCCACTTTCCGCGTCTTTTTTGAGATCAATACGGGCGGGCAGCAGCCCGTCTATCGGAAAATCCGAGCGAACGCCCACGGTTTCCCCCCTGAGCAGCGCACCGGATACATATTTAATATGTTCCGGCTCCAGAACTGCACAGCTGTGTGCTTTTGCCCAAGTGTCCACAGCGAACACCTGCCGACCGTCTGTCGCGGTGGTGAGCACCGGCACAGCCTGCAGACCTTCCGCAAGTGTTTTTGCAATCTCGTTGGCGCCGCCCAGATGTCCGGACAGGAGCGGAATCACGAACTTTCCCTGCTCGTCAATGACGATTACCGCCGGATCATAGGCTTTCCCCATCAAATACGGCGCCACTGCGCGTACCGCGATTCCGGTCGCGCCCACGAACACGATCAGGTCGCAATCGACCATTGCCTGCTGCGCAAAGCGTTTCAGGCTCGTGCCCGAGAGCGACGCATCCGCCGTCCGCGCGTACCGCTCACACCGGAAATCCGACAGGAGTTTTACCGCCTTTTGTACAGTCTGTGCGCCGCACAGGGTAAAGGATACAAATTTTGCGTGCTTCATCGGCTTGCCTCACGAAATTCGGTCGTAAAGGTCGGGTCGTACAGCTTGGAGCGCTCGTACTCGGTGCCGAGGAACCCGCCCACCGTGATGAGCGCGGTCTTGGTGATGCCCTCCCGCGCACCGGCCGCGGCGAGTTCACCGACCGTTGTCCGCACGACCTTTTCGTCCGGCCAGGTGGCCTTGTACACGATGGCCGCAGGCGTGTCCGGCGCGTAGCCGCCCGCGAGCAGCCGCTCGGACAGGCGCGGCAGCTGACCCGCCGACAGGAAGATGACCATGGTGGCTCCGTGTGCCGCGAACGACTCGATCTGCTCCTTTTCGGGCACGGGCGTGCGGCCCTCCATGCGCGTCAGGATGACCGACTGGCTCACGTTCGGCAGTGTGTACTCGGCTTTGAGTGCCGCTGCCGCGCCGCAGAACGAAGACACACCCGGGCAGACCTCATACGCCAGACCGAGCCTGTCCAGCTCGTCCATCTGCTCTCTATGCGCACCGTACACGCACGGGTCGCCGGTGTGCAGACGCACGACTGTTTTGCCCGCTTTCGCGGCAGGCGCCATCACGGCGATGACCTCCTCGAGCGTCATCTTCGCGCTGTTGTACACCTCGCATCCGTCCTTTTTATAGTCCAAAAGCGCCGGATTGACCAGCGAACCGGCGTAAACGATCACATCTGCCTCGCTCAGCAGACGTGCGCCGCGTACCGTGATCAGGTCGGGCGCCCCTGAGCCTGCACCCACAAAGTAGATCATTCGCTTTGCTCCTTTACCAATATAATAGAGAAATAGCCGCTCGGCTGTTCCAGCTCATCTAAATTTTCGATCAGCCGCTGACCGTCCATGCCGACCCGCTCGATCAGTGCCGCGCTGCCGAGTTCGCCGCGCTGTCGGAGCAGTTCGCGGACCTCCAATACACTCTTTCCGGTCTTCATCAGCACCCTGCTGCCGGAGAGCGCAAGCCCTTCCTCCGCCCTGCCGTGCGTGGCCGGAATGATGTGCAGCATTTCGCCGTCCTCGCACAGGGCGCGTCCCATGGTGGCAGCCGCGGCGCAGAAGGACGGCACGCCGGGCACCAGCTCGGCTGCATAGCCGCGGGCGGCAACACGCTTGTGTACATACCAGTATGTGGAATATATCGTCGGGTCGCCGAGCGTGAGAAACACCACGGTCTTGCCCTCGTCGAGCAGCGCACAGAGCGCGTCTGCCGCCGCGTCGTGGCTGGCATTTCGCGCCTGCCTGTCGTGCGTCATCGGCATATCGAACAGCAGGATTGACTTGTCCTGCCCGATGTACGGCGAAGCAATATCCAGTGCGGTCTGTCTGCCGTCGGCGGACTTCGGTGCGGCGACCGCATCGCACTCGCGCAGCAGCCGGATCGCCTTGGCGGTCAGCAGCTCCGGATCGCCCGGACCGACGCCGACTCCATATAAAATACCCTTCATTGCAGCTTCAACCTCTCACAGAGTGCGCGCGCGCCCGCCGACTCGGCCAGCACGCCGTATTTTCCGGTAAACATGATGAATTCTACGCACGCCTGCCCCTTCATGCGCAGGGCGATGCGGGTTTCCATCTCCCTGCCAATGCGCGACAGGACGGGCTGACGCAGATTCACTTCGTCCAGCAGCTCCACGCACGCGTCCACCGAGATGGCAGTCATCAGCCCTTCGAGTATTTCGCGCGGTGCGCCGCACAGTGCCGCATGCGCCGTGAAAATCTCCTGCCGTGCGTCTGCGACCGACGAATGCGTGTTCATCACGCTTGCGGCCATCTTGACCAGCTTTCCGGCATGCCCGACAAGCAGGATCTCGGGATAGCCGCGGTACGCCGCATGGTCGAACGCCTCACCGATGAAGTTGGAGCACTTGACCGCGCGTTCGAGGTCAAGGCCGAGCGTGTCCCGCGCGAAATCCGCGCCGTAGTTGCCCGGGCACAGGAACGCAATGCGCTGTCCCTGCGCGTACAGGCTGTCCAGCTCCAATCGGATGGTGTCCACGAGCGCCTTTTCGCTCATCGGCTCGACAATGCCGCTCGTGCCGAGGATAGAGATGCCGCCGACGATGCCGAGGTGGCCATTGTAGGTCTGGGCGGCAAGTGCCTCGCCGTCCTCCACCGAAATGGTGACAGAAAAGCCGCCGTCGTATCCGTTCTGTTCCGCGGCCCGGTGCACCGCGTCCGTGATCTGCTGCCGCGGACCGGGATTGATCGCCGCTTCTCCGACCGGCATCGCCAGTCCCGGGCGGGTAATTCGTCCGACGCCGGCGCCGCCCTCTATGGCAACGCCCTTTTCGATTCGGCGCACGGAAGCCGTGATGCGAACCCCGTTTGTGATGTCCGGGTCGTCGCCCGCGTCCTTGCGGACGGTGCAGACAGCCGCGCTCCCGCTCCTGTGTGCGTTCTCGACCGGCAGGCGGAAGGTGATGCCGCCCGGCGTGTGCAGATGAATCTCCGGCGGCGCGATTCCGCTCAGCAGCAGCACAGCCGCCGCCTGCGAGGCCGCCGCCGCGCACGAGCCGGTTGTCCAGCCGCGGCGAAGCGCTTTGCCGCCGCGGCTGGTGATGAGTTTTTCGTCCGGCATGCGGTGCACCTCCCTGTGAAATGTAATCCAATTTATTATAGCATACGCAGGCTTTTATTTGAAGTGCAAACGCGGGATGTCTTTTCTCTGCACCGGTTGAGCGGTGTCGGAATTTTTATCACTTTCCGCAGCAATGCCGCTCTCCCTGCGATTCTTCATGAATTCTTCATCGCATTGTTTTAGTAGGATGACAAAATTTTTTTATAAATTCGCGCTTTGATTACCATGTTCTGTAAAATAATAAACTTTTCTAAGCGCAAGGTGAAAAAAGTAAATATTTTACGCAGTATTTTTGTACAAAAAGTCTGTCCGAAATTATCATTATTCCACAATAGTTGTTGATAATATTGATAAATACGCGAGATTTTTTTATTCATTCATCCAAACTGCACAAATACGTCTTGACAAAGAATTTGAAAAGTGATAAATTTATCTCACGAAAGGACGAAAGGAGGCTGAGCAGGAAATGAAAAAGGTTATCTGTTCGGAACACGCACCCGCAGCTATCGGCCCGTATGCACAGGCAATCGCCGCTAACGGTATCGTATTTACTTCGGGTCAGCTTCCGATCGATCCCGCAACCGGTGCTTTTCCGGAAGGGATCGCAGCACAGACCAAGCAGTCGCTCACCAATGTAAAGGCTATCCTTGCTGAGGCAGGAACCGGTATGGATCAGGTGATCAAGACTACCGTCTTCCTGAGCGACATGAACAATTTCGGCGCGATGAACGAGGTTTACGCCACCTTCTTCGGTGAAGGCAGCTACCCGGCACGTTCCGCTGTGGAGGTTGCAAGACTTCCCAAGGACGCTCTCGTCGAGATTGAGGTAACCGCTCTCCTGCCGTAAGGCAAACCAGAAAAGAAAAGAAAACAGCCAAAAAGAAAGGTGCTGTCCGCTAAGCAAGGCCGGAACCGGAAAAACGGCTTTGACAACCGGGGTATCTCCAAAACACAAACGGCGTAAAACGCACGATTTTATGGAGGTAATGAAAAATGAACAAGAACGAGAAGCACTATCCGCTGGATGTAGCAATGCCGCAGCACTGTGCATACGCTGTACGCGATCTTCCGCAGGCAACCGTTGAGCAGCGCGAGCGCGCACTGAATGCAACGCACTGGAACGAGTTCGCATTCCCGTCCGGCATGCTGACCGTTGATATGCTGTCCGACTCCGGCACCACCGCAATGACCAACCAGCAGCTGGCTACCCTGTTCCTCGGCGACGAGGCTTATGGCCGCAACACCGGTTATTACGTTCTGCTCGACACCTTCCGCGACATCTTCGAGCGCGGCGGCGAGAAGAACTGGAAGAAGATCATCGACCTCGTTCGCACCGACTGCCGTGACATCGAGAAGATGATGGACGAAGTTTATCTGTGCGAGTACGAAGGCGGCCTGTTCAACGGCGGCGCAGCTCAGATGGAGCGTCCGAACTCCTTCATTATCCAGCAGGGCCGTGCAGCTGAGTCTGTTCTGATGGAAATCGTTAAGAAGATCCTGGCTGCTCGTCATCCGGGCAAGGTATTCACCATTCCGTCTAACGGTCACTTTGATACCACCGAGGGCAACATCAAGCAGATGGGCTCTGTTCCGCGTAACCTGTACAACAAGGAACTGCTGTACGAAATTCCGGAAGGCGGCTCCTACGAGAAGAACCCGTTCAAGGGCAACATGGACATCGAGAAGCTCGAGCAGCTGATCACCTCTGTTGGTCCGGAGAACGTACCGCTGGTATTCACCTGCATCACCAACAACCCGATCTGCGGTCAGCCGGTATCCATGGGCAACCTGCGTGAGATCAACCGCGTAGCTCATAAGTACGACATCCCGCTGGTATTTGATACCGCTCGCTGGGCTGAGAACGCTTACTTCATCAAGATGAACGAGGAAGGCTACGCTGACAAGTCCATCGCTGAGATCGCTACCGAGATGTTCTCTTACTGCGACGCATTCACCATGTCCGCTAAGAAGGACGGCCACGCTAACATGGGCGGCATGCTGGCATTCCGCGATAAGGGCCTGTTCTGGCAGAAGTTCTCCGACTTCAACGAAGACGGCACGGTTAAGACCGACGTTGGCGTTCTGATCAAGGTTAAGCAGATCTCCTGCTACGGCAACGACTCCTACGGCGGCATGTCCGGCCGTGACATCATGGCTCTGGCAGCTGGTCTGTACGAGTCCTGCGACTTCGGCTATATGCATGACCGTGTATCCCAGTGCGAGTATCTGGCACAGGGCTTCTACAAGGCTGGCGTCAAGGGCGTTGTACTGCCGGCAGGCGGCCACGCTGTATACATCAACATGGACGAGTTCTTCGACGGCAAGCGCGATCACACCACCTTCGCAGGCACCGGCTTCTCGCTTGAGCTGATCCGCCGCTATGGTATCCGTGTATCCGAGCTGGGCGACTTCTCCATGGAGTATGACCTGAAGACTCCGGAGCAGCAGGCTGAGCTGGCTAACGTAGTTCGCTTCGCAATCGACCGCAGCCGTCTGACCAAGGAGCATCTGGACTATGTAATCGCAGCTGTTAAGGCTCTGTACGAGGATCGTGAGTCCATCCCGAACATGCGTATCGTTTGGGGCCACAAGCTGCCGATGCGTCACTTCCATGCATTCCTGGAGCCGTACCCGAACGAAGATAAATAATTCCCTGTTCTATCCTTTCGTGAAAGGCGATACCGCATAATTGCATAAATTGTGCGGTATTCCCGCCAATGCCGCAGCAAAGGCGCTGCGGCATTGCATAACAGGAATTTCTCCTGACCTTTTTATAACTTGATAATCAGGGCGTAACCTGTGCCGCGTGGAAAGTGCACAGGAAAGCAAAGGACAAGGGCGTTCTTTTTCCCAGAAAACTAAACAGTTTCTGCGGCAAAGAGGACGCCCTTTTTCTATCCATTTACACATTAAAGGGGTGTAAGATAATGAGTAAAGAGCCTAAAAACTTAGAACAGAGAGATGGTTTCCAGAGTAAATGGGGTTTTATTCTGGCATGTATCGGTTCTGCGGTTGGTATGGGCAACATCTGGCGTTTCCCGATCATGGTGCAGAAGTACGGCGGCATGACCTTCCTGCTTCCCTATTTCATCTTTGTAATTTTGATCGGCAGTACCGGCGTTATCGAGGAGTTCGCTCTCGGCCGTCGTGCAGCCGCAGGTCCGGTTGGTGCGTTCGGTATGTGTACCAAGGAGCGCACCGGCAGTGAGAAATCCGGTAAGGCGATCGGCGCAATCCCGATCATCGGTGCATTGATGCTGGCAATCGGCTACACGGTCGTTCTCGGCTGGATCTTCAAGTACACCTTCATGTCCCTCTCCGGCAGCCTGTTCAATCTCGGCACGGATATGGGCGCTATCGGCGGCACCTTCGGCATGACCGCACCGGAGGCAGAAACGCTTCCCGAAGCCCTCAAGGCAATGGCGTCGGCTGGCTTCTTCGGCATCGGCAACGGCGTATGGCAGATCGTTGCACTGGTCGTTTCCCTCGCCATCATGGTAATGGGCGTTGCAGGCGGCATTGAGAAGGCAAACAAGGTCATGATGCCTGTTCTGTTCGGTCTGTTCCTCGTACTGGCAGTCTACATCGGCACTCTGCCCGGCGCATCCGAAGGCTATAAGTACATTCTGACCCTGAATCCGGCCGGTCTGGCTAAGCCCGACCTGTGGGTATTTGCATTCGGTCAGGCGTTCTTCTCCCTGTCTGTTGCAGGCAACGGTTCTGTAATCTACGGTTCCTACCTGTCCAAGAGCGAGGATATCCCGTCCTCCGCACGCAACGTAGCAGTATTTGATACCCTTGCAGCTCTGCTGGCAGCAATCGTTATCATTCCGGCAATGGCAGTTGTTCTGGGCGAAGGCATCCGCGACGTAACCGGCGGCCCCGGCCTGATGTTCGTTTACCTCGTAAATGTATTCAACGCAATGCCTGCCGGCCGTATCATCGGCGCGATCTTCTACATCTGCGTACTGTTCGCAGGCGTATCCTCTATCGTAAACCTGTACGAGGCACCGATCGCCTTCCTGCAGGAGCAGTTCAAGTTCAAGCGCGCAGCAGCCGTTGGCACCATTGGTGTGATCGGTCTGGTCGTTTCCATCGCAATCCAGCCGTGGACCTCTCAGTGGATGGACGTTGTTTCCATTTACATCTGCCCGCTCGGCGCTGCTCTGGCCGGCATCATGTTCTTCTGGGTACTCGGCAAGAAAAAGGCACTTGCTGCTGTTAACGAAGGCGCTAAGAAGCCCATCGGCAGCTGGTTCTTCCCGCTTGGTAAGTGGGTATACGTTATCTGTGCAATTGCTGCACTGATCCTCGGCATTATGTACGGTGGCATTGGCTAATCCCTCAAGCTAACCACTGGACTTTCGTTAGACGTTCATGGGTTTATGAATCGTCTGTATCCCCCCTTTTGTCTTTGTCCCCCGTCACTGCTGTGTGGCGGGGGACATGCTTTTCTAATTAGAAATTAGCAATCCGCAGGCAGTAATCGCTGCATGCAAAGCAAAACCCCGGCTTTGCCGCACTTGACAAAACCGGGGCTGCTCGGGTATAATATACCCAAGGGATGCTGTTCAGGCAGTCAGACCTTATTCAATCAGGATTTTTAGTCACTGACCGTTCGAGGCCTAATCGAGCGGTCAGTGCGCTTTTATACAGAAAATGTACAGCAGGATTACTGCACATACGAAAAGCCGAAGCAATTTCTTCTGCATTTGCGACACCTCCTTTCCTCCCCAAACCGAGGAAAGAAAGAAGGTCTGACCGCTATCGGAACAACATCTGCTTACAGTATAGCATATACGACAGAATATTGTCAATAAACCGTCCTTTCAGGCGGTTTTTGTTGTTATAGCAGAAAAAGAGACGAACCAGGCAGGCTCGTCTCTTTTTACGTTGTATGGAGAAGATTCAGTTAAAGTACACGATATCTTCCTTCGCCTTTTCGGCGGGTTCTACCGTGATGGCATGCAGCACCGGACCGGGACCGCGGTACTGCGGCAGCTCCTCGACGGTGATGGACGCCGTTACCTTGACCCAGTCGCGGTTATGCAGCTGATCGCGGTCGGGATAGCGGCAGAGGAAGCCGAGGAAGGTGACGTCATCCGCGCAGCAGACCATGCCGAAACGGCCGGGCACGAAGCTGCCGGCGGGCACATCCTTGCCGACGTAGGCCTGGGCAAGAAAGCGGACGGTCTTGCCGTCATACTTCATCGGATCGCTGGTGGCGTCGATGTACCAGAGACCGTAGTCCTCCGGCTGGATGTCGATGATATCCGCATCCACGTCAAACGGCAGCGGCATATTGCGGGCGTAGTCCTCGGAATTGCCGTTCACGTCATCCAGATAGATTGCCGCACGCGGGTTCATCGCCTTGATGTTCTTCTTGTACAGCATATCCTTCAGCTCATCCGTGCAGCGGTTGAACACAACCAGATCCGCAGTGGTGATATGCTCGAACATCATCGGGCCGATGTTGTTGGAATACAGCTCAAACGTGGTCGCATCGACCGTGGTGACGATCTGGTACAGCTCCCAGCGAGCAGGAAATGCCTGCATCAGCTTTTCCAGCTTCCACATGCCGTTGTACTCAACAAGAATGCGGTCCGGCTGGTATTTCTGCTCCACGCGCTTGAGGATATTCGGCGTCAGACGGTCCTCGGACTCGATCGGCACAAGCGCGGTGCCGTAGTGCAGCAGCCACTTCTCGTCGTATTCCTCGATGCCTTCCTCGCACAGCAGCAACACCGTGCGCTCGTTCTCGGTAAAGTTCGGGTCCGCGAGAATGTCCTGAATGAACTTGGTCTTGCCGCTCTCCAGAAAGCCGGTAAAGACGTATACCGGAATGGGTTCGTTAGCCATAATCTGGTTACCTCACTTTTCGTTTACGCCGAACAGAGCAGCGATGCGCTCCTCATCCAGCTCGGAGCCGATGACGCACAGACGGCCGGTGTAATCGGCAGCGCCGCGGCGGATTTCGGGTGCGCCCGGAACGTAGTCAAAGTGCAGCCACTCGCCGCCGTCTGCACACGGAACGATGCCCTTTGCACGCAGTACGGTGCCGAGCGTAACATCGCCGAGCGCGGTAAGTGCCGCGTTAAGCTCTGCCTCGGTGTACTTGTGAGTCGTTTCCTTACCCCAGGAGGTGAATACTTCGTCAGCATCGTGATCGTGGTCGTGACCGCAGCAGCAGTGACCGTCGTGGTCGTGATGATGGTGCTCGTGGTCATGATCGTGGTGATGCTCATGCTCATGCTCATGGTCGTGATTGTGGCAGCCGCAGGTGCAGTGCTCGTCATGCTCGTGATGATGCTCGTGCTCCTCATGGTCATGCTCATGCTCATGTTCGTGCTCATCATGCTCGTGGTCATGGTGGTGATGATGATGCTCGTGGTGCGGCTCGTGCGCGATCTCCTCGAGAACCTCCGCAACGAGGTCGCGGCTGCCTTCCATGGTGGAGAGCAGCTGCTCGCCGGTCAGGTCCTTCCACGGGGTGGTGACGATGCGGGCGTGCTCATTCAGGCCGCGCAGCATGGCAACGGTCTCGTCGAGGCGCTTCTCCGGGCACTCAGCCGTGCGGGACAGCAGGATGGCACCGGCATGCGCCACCTGATTCTCGAAAAACTCACCGAAGTTCTTGAGGTACATCTTGGCCTTGAGCGCGTCAACAACCGTGACGAAGCTGTTCAGCTGAACCTCGAGGTGCGCGTTCTGTACCGCAGCGATAACGTCACTCAGCTTGCCGACGCCGGACGGCTCGATCAGGATGCGGTCCGGATGGTACCGATCCACAACATCGTGCAGCGCCTTGCCGAAGTCGCCAACCAGCGAGCAGCAGATGCAGCCTGCGTTCATCTCGTTTACAACAATGCCGGCATCCTTGAGGAAGCCGCCGTCAATGCCGATCTCACCGAACTCGTTCTCGATCAGAACAACCTGCTCACCCTTGAGCGCATCGGCCAGCAGACGCTTGATGAGAGTCGTCTTGCCGGCACCCAGAAAACCGGAAATAATATCAATTTTAGTCATGCTTTGTCGCTCCATTTCTATGCACGGCACAGGGATTCCCGAACCGTACTTAAATTTTCCGAACGCTTATATTATACCACATTTATCGAAAAAAGAAAAGCTATTTGGTTAGCGGACGCTAATCTTTCCTGCTGCGCGGCGCGTGAGAGAGCCGCGACGCAACAAAACCCCGGCCCTGTCGCTTGACAAGACCGAGGTTCTGCGGGTATAATATACCCAAGGGATGTTGCTAAGCAACCAGACCTTTCCGTATCATAGTTAAACTAAGATGACCGTTCGGGCCCTACTCCGAACGGTCATCTTGCTTTTATACAGAATCAGTTTGCATTATTCTCCCATCACCTGAAAGACAATATCCCGCACGCGGTTGCGGGTATCGCACTCCACAAGGGTCAGATTCTGCCACGGGCCGATGGTGATCTCGCCATTCACGAACGGGATAACGATAAACGGACTGAGCAACGCCGCCTTGATATGCGACGAGCCGTTATCATCATGCCAGGTATCGTGGTGGTGGTAATGAATGACCGCACCGGTCTCATCGCGGTAGGGCGAAAAGACGTCCATCGCCGCCTTGAGGTCATGGTAGACCATGCCCGGCTCAAACTCGAGCGTGGTCAGACCGGCAACGCCGCCGGTGGTAAAGCCGGTAATCGTGCCGGACTTCATGCCGGTCTTGCGGCAGGCGTTCTGCACCGCTGCGCGGAAGTCATCGGTAACGTCGATCATGCCCATGTGGGCCTTGGTTTTGTAGGTTTTGGTTTCGGTATAAACAGGCATTTGCGATTCTCCTTTAGAGGCACTCTAAGTAGCGGCCGTACAGCGTTTTGCTGAGGTCGGCGGCGTGACGGAGCAGCGTCTGACGGCTGATATAGCCGCGCGCGTACGCGATCTCCTCCGGACATGCGATGTAGCGGCCGGTCTCATCCTGCACGCGGCGGACAACCTGTGCGGATTCGAGCAGGTTGTCGGCGGTACCGGCATCCAGCCAGACGAAATCCCGGTCGAGCTTTTCAACGTGCAGCTGACCTCGTTTCATGTACTCGATATTGACATCCGTGATCTCCAGTTCGCCTCTTGCCGAGGGCTTGAGTCCGCGGGCAATCTCCATAACCGAGTTATCGTAAAAATACAGACCCGGAATGATATAGTTAGACTTCGGATAGCGCGGCTTCTCCTCGATGGAAATCGCACGGCCCTGACCATCAAACTCCACAACGCCGAACGCACGCGGGTCATCGACATAGTAGCCGAATACGCAGGCGCCGGATTTCTGCTGCACGGCACGGTCCAGATAGTCCTGGAAATTGGGGGAATAGAAGATATTATCGCCCAGAACAAGGCAAACCGAGTCATCCCCGATGAACTGGGAGCCGATGAGCAGCGCGTCCGCGATGCCGCGTGCAACCTCCTGCACCTCATAGGTGATGTTGACGCCGAAGCGGCCGCCGGAACCGAGCAGACGGTAGAACGGGCCTTCCTCTCCGGGCGGGATGATGATGAGAATATCGCGGATACCGGCCTGCAGGAGCGCAGCCAGCGGATAGTAGATCATCGGTTTATCGTATACCGGCAGCAGCGGTTTGCATACCGGACGTGTCATCGGGTACAGGCGCGAGCCCTTACCGGCGGCAAGAATGATTCCTTTCATTGGCTATTCCTCTATCTATATGTTTTTGTGAGATTAGTATAGCACACTTTGGGCAAATAAGAAAGCCTTTTGTAAAGGCAGGAGTCAGGAGTGAGGAGTAATGGAAAATTGAAAATTGAGAATGGAGAATAGCGCTATCCTTGCGCAGGCTCCGGTCGCGCTGCGCCCGTAATGGCTTACCTCCTGTGTAATATTCGATTCCACGGATTTAATTGATAAATGTCCGCAGGGCGGGGCACCCTCACCCCGCCCCTACGATAACTCATTCACTCTTTCTCAATCGTCAGCACCGAATGATACGGCATCGGCTGATTGAGATACAGGTTTACGGTATCTGTATTGCTGTATTCATATTCGTACCGGAAATCCAGTCCGTCGAGATGCGCCTCCTTGACGTTTTTCGTATCCGGTACATCGTATTCCCAGCCGTCGTCAATGATGTCATCCCTCATGTGGTCGGCATACAGCCAGCTCCATTTGGCATACGCGGCCGCAAAGGCGTAATACACCGTCATGCGCTCCTGATAGCCGCACGAGCCGTTCTGCGAATCCGAAACCACCGTCACCGACTGCACATAGCCGTCCGCATCGGTTTCGACCGTCACATCGGATACAGAATCGCCCAGCGAGAAGAAATACCTGCCGCCCATTGCCACGTCGCTATTCCAGCTTCCGTCCGGCCGGACATACGGCGCCAGGCCCTGATTATACTTCAGGCAGTCGTTGCAGTTCTCCACATACTCCGCAAGAGTCAGCTCGCCGCGATTGGGCGGCAGCTTGGCGTACAGGTCAATGCCGTAACCTGCGGCTGCTCGCAGCACGAGCACCAGCAGGTACAGCGCCACGCGATACCAGCGCACCTCCCGCTCGCGGACGATGATGCTGCATCCGTTCTCCAAATCCCACGGGAGCTCCTCTTCTTTGCACGCGCGGTAGCACTTGTAATTGTAGTACCAGTCGAAGAACGGCAGCGCATAGCAGTTGCCGTAGCCGAACACGCCCCACAAACGGGCATATGCGGTGCGGATGGACAGCTTTTCTCCGTCCTCATCGCGGACGGACAGCCCGAAGATCCACTTGCCGGGCGTTGTGCCCCAGTAATGCAGCAGCACCGGCTCGAACACGAACGTCAGCAGCCAGCTGACATACCCGCACGCGAGCATCCACGCCAGATTCGACATAACCTGGATAAAATTCTCCGGATTGATGCGGAACACCCACTGCGACAGCATCGACCACAGCAGCCCATACAGTCCGGCATCCACATTGCGGGCAAGGAAGCGCCGCCACGGGCAGCCTGCCGGCGGGATGCGGTCTTTCTCGCGCGGGTCGTCTGCGGGCAGCACGATGGACTGGTACCGGTCTACATCCAGCCCGTTCCACTCCGCTCTGTCCTCGCAGATGGCGCGGCACATCGCATACGCCAGTTCGCTCTCGCGGATGTCCCCCTGCAATACGTCGAGCTGGCCTGCCGCCGCCTCGGGCAGCGCTTTCTCGCCGCTCTCGATGGCGCGGATGTCGGGCACGCTCAGGCGCAGCCGCCGCAGCAGCATGATCTTCCGCAGCGTCTGCACATCGTCCTCGGTGTAATCGCGGTAGCCGTTCGCGCCGCGTGTCGGCTTGAGTAAGCCTTCCTTCTCGTAAAACCGGATGTTCGCCCGGGATAATCCCGTCCTGCGCTCTGCTTCCGCTATGTTCATACGATCACCTTCCCTTCTATTGATTACATTATAAGGGATAAAGTGGGTTTACAGTCAAGTGTTTTGGGGAAAATATTAAGAAAAAAGAGTGGATAAAACTCCACTCTTTTTATATTTAATTCAGCTTAATGCAGCTTAATTCAGCGCTGCAATGGACTCCTCCAGCTTTGCGAGGTGCTCGCGCAGCTTTTCGGCCTTTTCGCGCTCGGCTGCAACAACCTTCTCGGGTGCCTTATCGACAAACTTCGGGTTGTTCAGCTTCTTCATAACAAAGTCGATATCAGCCTCGACCTTGCTCTTCTCCTTGCCGAGGCGGGCGCGCTCGGCCTCGAAGTCGATGAGGTCGCCCATCGGCATATAAATCTGTGCGTCGCCGGTGACTACGGATGCCATCTTGGCAGCGTCCGCCGGAACGGCGTCGATGAGTTCAATCTCGGAAGCGTATGCCAGCTTGGGGAAGAAGCCTGCGCCTGCGGAGAACGTATCCTTCTTCTCGGTCAGGATGAGCACCTTGGCCTTCTTGGAGGGCGGTACGTTCATCTCGGCACGGCGGTTGCGGATGGCGCGGACAGCGTCCATCAGGCTCTCCATCTGTGCCTCCTCCGCGGCAAAGTGCAGCTCCTCCTTGTATTCCGGCCATGCGGATACCATAACGGACGGGCCTTCATGCGGCAGCGCCTGCCAGATGGTCTCGGTGATGAACGGCATGAACGGGTGCAGCAGCTGCATCGCGCCGCTCAGCACATAGCACAGCACCTTCTGTACGTTCTCGTCGCCGGTCTGCAGACGGGTCTTTGCAATCTCGATATACCAGTCGCAGAAGTTCTCCCAGATGAAGTCGTTCAGCTTGGCAGCCGCCAGACCCAGCTCGTACTGGTCGATGTTGCGGGTAACGTCGGCAACCAGCGTGTTGAACTTGCTGATGATCCACTTGTCCTCGATGGCAAGGTCTGCGGGCAGCTGGACTGCCTTGTCCTTGTCGATGGTCAGGTTCATCTGGATAAAGCGGGATGCGTTCCAGATCTTGTTGCAGAAGTTGCGGGACGCCTGTACGCGCTCGTCCGAGAAACGCATATCGTTTCCGGGGCTGTTGCCCGTTGCAAGGGTGAAGCGCAGCGCGTCTGCGCCGTACTGGTCGATGACCTCGAGCGGGTCGATGCCGTTGCCGAGCGACTTGGACATCTTGCGGCCCTGCGCGTCGCGCACCAGACCGTGGATATAAACCGTCTCGAACGGGGTTTCGCCCATGTGCTCCACACCGGAGAAAATCATGCGGGCAACCCAGAAGAAGATGATATCGTAGCCGGTAACAAGCGTAGAGGTCGGGTAGAAATACTCAAGCTCCTTGGTCTTGTCCGGCCAGCCGAGCGTGGAGAACGGCCACAGAGCGGACGAGAACCAGGTATCCAGTACGTCCTCCTCCTGATGGATATGCGTGCCGCCGCACTTCGGGCAGGTGCATACATCGGTCTTGGAGACGGTCATTTCGCCGCAGTCCTCACAGTAGAACGCCGGAATGCGGTGACCCCACCACAGCTGACGGGAGATACACCAATCGTGTACGTTTTCCATCCAGCGCAGGTAGGTCTTGGAGAAGCGGTCGGGCACGAACTTGGTCTTGCCCTCGTTTACTACGTCCATAGCGGGCTTGGCGAGCGGCGCCATCTTGACGAACCACTGTGCCGAGGTCATCGGCTCAACGGTGGTGCCGCAGCGGTAGCAGGTGCCTACGTTGTGCTCGTGGTCCTCAATCTTGACCAGCCAGCCGCCTTCCTCAAGGTCCTTTACAACCGCCTTGCGGCACTCGTAGCGGTCCATGCCCTCGTACTTGCCGCCGTTTGCGTTGACGGTCGCGTCCTCGTTGAACACGAGGATCTGCTCGAGGTTGTGGCGCTGACCCATCTCGAAGTCGTTCGGGTCGTGGCACGGCGTAACCTTAACACAGCCGGTGCCGAACTCCATGTCAACGTACTCGTCACCGAAAATCGGAATCTCGCGGTTCATGATCGGGAGGATGCAGGTCTTGCCGATGAGGTGCTTGTAGCGCTCGTCATTCGGGTTGACCGCAACGCCGGTATCGCCCATGAAGGTCTCCGGACGGGTGGTCGCAACCACCAGCTCGCCCGAGCCGTCCGCGAGCGGATAGCGGATGTGCCACAGCTTGCCCGGCTGGGTTTCGTACTCAACCTCAGCGTCGGACAGCGCAGTCGCGCAGTGCGGGCACCAGTTGATGATGCGGTGGCCCTTGTAGATCAGGCCCTTGTTGTACAGGTTTACGAATACCTCGCGGACCGCCTTGGAGCAGCCCTCGTCCATGGTAAAGCGCTCGCGGTCCCAGTCGCAGGAGGTGCCGAGCTTTTTGAGCTGGCTGATAATGCGGCTGCCGAACTTGTCCTTCCACGCCCAGACGCGCTTAAGGAATTCCTCGCGGCCGAGGTCGTAACGGGTCAGGCCCTCCTCCTTGCGGAGGTTCTCCTCTACTTTGATCTGGGTTGCGATACCGGCGTGGTCGGTGCCCGGCATCCACAGTGCCTCGTAGCCCTGCATGCGCTTAGTGCGGATGAGGATATCCTGCAGGGTCTCGTCGAATGCGTGGCCCATGTGCAGCTGGCCGGTAACATTCGGAGGCGGGATAACGATGGTGTACGGTTTCTTGTCCGGATTGACCTCGGCGTGGAAGAAGCCGGAATCGACCCAGAACTTGTACAGCTTGTCCTCGACCGATTTCGGGTCGTAGGTCTTAGGCAGTTCGCTCATTGATCTATCTCCTTCAATTTGATTTACGATATACATGCGGGATACCTCTGTGCAAACAAAAAAGAGCATACTCATCCCGACAACAGGACGAAGTATGCTCCGTGGTACCACCTGAATTCGCGTAAAGACGCGCACTCGTTGCCCCGTAACGCGGGGTCAGACGGAACAGCTTAACGAACATTCGGCTGTTCTGCTCCAAAGCGACCTTCTTCTTCCCCGCCGAGGTGCTTGCACCGACCGCACCCTCTCTAAACGCGCAAAGGAAAAATACTCCTCTTTTTCACTGCATTTGTGTATTAACTTTAATAGTATAGCTGTTAAATCCGGGTTTGTCAAGGGATATCCCTTGTTTTCCGGCACCGACCCCCGGGGTACTTGAACCGCGCAGGCGGTTCACCCCTGACGGGCGGCTCCTTTTCAGCACCGGCTGACCGGGGCACTCGAACTGCCGCAGGCGGTTCGCCCTATCCGGGCGGCAG